>JAEUQO010000126.1 GCA_016789605.1 Acidobacteriota bacterium | reverse complement strand
GCGTGCAAACCGGCGTCGAAATAGCGCTTGCCGTCAAACGTCGCGCCTTGGCCGGTCGGCGCGGGCACATATTGCGGCGCGCCGTCTTTGAATCCGATGACCAGTTTTTTGGCTTCTTCTTTTTTCTTTTCGTCCGGGTCGTGATGTTTACGATCAGAGGGATGAAAGACCGGCGCGCTCTTTTCGTCCAGCGGCACGCGCACCAGCAATTTGTCCTCGGGAAACCATTGTTGCGGTGCTGATTGCTGGCGCAAAGACTTTTCCCAGTCGCGCGCCACGCGCGCGGATTGTTTGAGCAAGTTTTGTACGCGCGTTTCGGCTTGGGCGATGTCGCGGTCAAATTCGGCCAGACGTTGTTGCTGGCTTTCGGTCGGCGCGAGCATCACCGGCGGAGAATTGCCCTGATCGAAAGAGTGACCGTCTTCATCAATGCTGTTGAAGTACGCCGACAGTTGATAGTACTCGCGCTGGGTAAACGGATCGTATTTGTGGTTGTGGCAACGCGCACAACCCAGCGTCAATCCCATGAACACCGTTGAGGTGGTGTCCACGCGATCCACGACGTATTCAATGCGGTATTCTTCCGGCACGATGCCGCCTTCGGCATTGATACGGTGATTGCGGTTAAACGCCGTTGCAATGCGTTGTTCGAGCGTTGGATTGGGCAACAAATCACCCGCGAGCTGTTCGACGACGAATTGGTCGAACGGTTTGTTGGCGTTGAACGCGGAAATTACCCAATCGCGCCAACGCCAGGCGCTGCGGTCGCCGTCAATCTGGTAGCCGTTGGTGTCGGCATAGCGTGCGGCATCCAGCCAGCGAAACGCCATTCGTTCGCCATAACGCGGACTGCTGAGCAAACGATCAACCGCTTTTTCATACGCGTCGGGCGAAGCATCAGCCAGAAAGGCATCCAGCTCTTTCAGCGTCGGCGACACGCCCGTCAAATCCAAACTCACGCGGCGCAAAAGCAAGGCGCGCTCGGCTTCGGGCGACGGTGGCAAGCCTTCGCGTTCCAGACGCGCCAGCACAAACGCATCAATCGGATTTTTGACCCAGCTTCCGGTTTTGACCGCAGGCAACGCCGGACGTTTGGGCGCGATAAACGCCCAATGCCGATTACGCTGTCCGTCTGCTGGCGCAGATTTCTCGCCCTCCGTCTCGCTATCCGGCCAGCTTGCGCCTTCGTCAATCCAACGGCGCAACAATTCGATTTGCGCTTCGCTGAGCGGTTCACCGCCGAGCGGCATTCGTTCGCCGCCTTCGCCGCGTACGCGTTGCAATAACAACGAGGCACGGCTGTTGCCGGGCGTGATCGTTCTGAGCGCAGATGTTTTGTCGTCCAGCCGCAAACGCGCCATGGCTTTTTGGCCGTTGTGGCAACGCGTGCAATGCGCTTGCAGAATCGGCTGAATGTCGCGCGCAAAATCTACGCGCGTTTGCGCATCGCTTTGCGGCAGCAGCGCGGGCAAGGCAACAGAGAAAAGGGAAAGCGCGATGAGTTTCAGCAGACGTTGCATAACCAGGCAGGACGAGAGAGAGATCGTTGATGGAATGGGAGTGACAGGCAAACCGGGTTGCCTGTCACTCCCGGAAGATTTGACGTTAGAACGTCACGCGCGCGCCAAAGCGCACCAGACGTTCGCCGCCAATCGTGGTCGTCACCTGCCCGAATGCCGGATTGCCGAAAGCGCCGTTCGGGTTGTTGAAGTTCGGACTGTTGGTGACGTTCAGCGCGTCGGCGCGCAGCTCGCCGCCAATCCGTTCGGTGAAGCGGAAGCGTTTGATCAGCGTGCCGTCCAGGTTGGTGTAGCCGGGCCCGCGAATCGAATCGTTGCGCCGCATGTTACCGAAGGTATTCGCCGCCGGCGCGGAAAAGACCGTCGGGTCGAAATACAGCAGCGTGTTATCGGTGTTGCCTGCTGGACGCGGCCCGATTGTGCCGTAAACCTTGGGCGTTCCGTTGATGTTCGGGCGTTGCGTGTTGCCAGGAGCGCGCAGGTTCGCCGCGTCCGCCGTGAAGCCAATCGGCGTGCCGGATTGCAGGGAGAAGATGCCTGAAACCTGCCAGCCGCCGAAGATGGCTTTGATGAAGCCATTGCTCTTGTTGGCGAAAGGAATGTCCCAAACGAAGGTGGAGTTGAAAATGTGTTTACGGTCAAAGCCGGCCGGGCCGCGACTCAGCTCAGGATCAGCCGGAGTTGCCACGCCGCCGTTGTCGTCGGAAAACGTGATGGCGCGTCCGCGCGTGTAGCTGTTCGTGACCAACCATCCGCCGCGAAAACGGCGGTCAACTTTGATTTGCAGCGAATTGTATTTGGTATCGGTCGGGAACCAGGTTTGCACCGACGCCGTCTTGCCGAATTTCTGGAAGAAAGGCCGTCCGGCGTTGTCCTGACCCGGAACCATTCCCGCATTCAGATTGAAATCGGCGATCACGCCGTGCGCAACGTTGCCGACATACGCCACATCCGCCGTCAGTCCCCAGAAGAGTTCCCGCTGGAAAGCGACGTTGTACGAGTGCAGCCGGGCTTCGCGCAGATTGGGCGGCACGTGGAAAAAGCCCTGATTGAGCAGAATCGGCGTGTTGGCCTGGATGATGCCGTTGTCGGGCACGCTGAACACCTGCGGCGCAGGCAATCCCGCAGCCATCGAACCGGCCGCCGCAAACTGATTCGCCGGGTTGAATTGGTTGTTCTGCTTGACGGGGAAGTTGAACGCGTAGCGGTTGTCCGGGAACGGAATGATGCTGGTTCCGAATCCGCCGCGCACAACGGTTTTGTCATTCACGCGAAACGCCGCGCCCAAACGCGGCGCGAAGTTTTTGTAATAGCTTTTCACACCGACACGCGATGACACTGCGCCAAAGCCGGTGACTTCGAGCGTGTTGTTGTTGATGTTGTAGTTGGACAATCCGCCGCGTTCGACGATGCCTGTGTGCGGACGATAGAACTCGTGGCGCAAGCCCAGATCGAGCGTCAGGCGTTTGCTGACCTGCCACTTGTCGTTGACGAACGAGAAAATCGCCCAGTGCCGCGTGCCCGGTTCGTCAATCACCGTCAGATCGCGCCCGACGCTGTTCGGCACGTCCAGCAGAAACGCGGCAAAGGCGTTGCCCAGACCGTTGATGGCGGCGGTGTTGCCCGGCAATGCCGTTTGCGCGCCGCCGAAAATGTACCGTCCGCGTGTGCCGCCGTTATCCTGCACCTGCAGCAGGAAGTCGCGGTTGCGCCGGTACTCGCCGCCGAATTTGATCGTGTGATTGCCGACGAGTTTGGTCAGCGTGGCCTGCGTGTTGGAAGTCGTTTCGCCACGATCCCAGGGCAGGCTCGGCGAAAAGCCCAGCACCGGCGCGGTGAAACCGTTGATTTGAATGCGCGTCAAACCGGCGGAAGATTCATCTACGTTGACGCCCCGGATGCCCACTTCATCCGAAGTCTTCAGTCCAGCCGCCTGCGTGACGGCGACGTTTTGATACCAACTGACGCCGAAGCGCGTTTCCAGAATCAGTTGCGGATTGAAGGTGTGGGTGTAATTGATCGCTGAACTGATTACATCCTGTGTGCCTGTTCCGGCAAAACCGTCGCCTGCCGGACCGCCGTAAATGCCATAAGCGCCCGGGTCGAAAAGCTTCGGCTGCTGGTAGCTGAAGCGGACGGCGAAGGCGTTTTTGTCATTGAGGTTGTAATTGACCTTGGTGTCGAATTGATGCGTGGTGCGTTCGCGCACCGTGTTGACGACGAAATTCGGCGTGCCGAGCGCCGCGCCCGCGACATTCGGCGCGGGCAAAAAGGCCAGCAGTTTTTGCGTAATCGGGCTGATCCGGTTGGTCGGGATGATGTTGTTGGCGAATTGCGTGCGCCCGGTGCCGTCGGCATTGCCCGTGGCCGGGTCATAAATCGGAATCGCGAAGTTGCTGAAATTGCCCGTCCGCCATTCGTTGATTGGAATGATGGCGCGATTGACCTTGCCCAGCTTGTCGTTGGTGTACTGGTAATCGCCGAAGTAGAACAATTTGTTTTTGATGATCGGGCCGCCGACGGCGAAGCCAAGCTGGCGATAGCGCGTCGGCGCGCGGTTGCCGGTGAAGTATTCGCGGGCGCGCGTGTTTTCGTTGTTGCCGAAAAACCAGACGCTGCCGTGCAAATTATTTGTGCCGGACTTGATCGTCACCGAGCTGACCGCGCCGCCCGCACGTCCCAATTCCGCGTCGAAATTGCTGGTTGAAACGCTGACCGCTTCAATCGCGTCCGCCGCCGGAATCAAAACGGTCAGCAAACCGGTCTTATGATTGTTGTCTACCCCTTCGATCATGAAGTTGTTCGACATGCGCGCCTGGCCGTTGACGTTTGAAAACAGACTATCTTGAGGATTGAAAAACTCCGAGTGCGGACGCGCAGGCCGCGTCGCGCCCGGAACCGTGACCAGCAACCCCTGAAAGTTGCGGTTGAAACCGAGTGGCAGTTCCGCCACCTGCTTGCTTTCGAGCAAACGGCCCGTGTCGGCGCGGTCGGTTTGCAGCAGCGGCGCGCTGCTGGCTTCGATGGTGACGGTTTCAGACACCTGGCCGACCTGCATCGTCAAATCAACGCGCACGGTGGTGTTGACGTCCACCTGCACGTTTTCGCGCGTGACTTTTTTGAAACCGCTGAGCGTGGCTTCGACGCGATAGACGCCATCTTTGATATTGGCAAAAACGTAATTGCCATCGGCGTTGGTGGTGGTGGTGGTGGTGATATTGGTGCGCGTTTCTGTCAGCGTGACGGTTGCGCCGGGTGCGGCTGCGCCGTTGGCGTCAAGAATGGTGCCGAGCAAGCTGCCTTTGACGGCTTGCGCGGAAACTGCCAATGAGCCGCCGAGCAGTACGCTCAGACAAAACACCAGCCAAAGTTGAGTTCGCCAGAGCTGGGCTTGCCAGAGCTGAGTTTTATAGATTCGCATGCTTAGTTCCTCCGAAAGACTTGGGTTGGTGCGCAACCGCCCGGCTTGCACCTGTCAGGTCGCCACAACGCCATGTTTGTGCGAGCGCCTGGTGCAGTCAGGTTGTTGCGTACGATTTCAGTCGGATCGTCGTGATATCAAGACATTCCCGCAGATGGTCTGGGGCCATTATTGGGCACATGCTTGGATGTTCGCCTACAGATTGTTCACCTGCGGCATGTGTTGCTATCAGTTGTTGGTTGCGAGGGAACTGGTTATTTCTCCGGTTTGCCCGAAGGTGCTGGCAACGGCGGCTTCCACGCTTTGCCGGTTTGCTGGCGCAACGTGACCTGTTTGTCCACGGTCGTTTGCGGCCAGCTTTCTTTTTCGCCGCTCGGCCATTGCACGATGATATCGGTGATCTCTGTTGACGCGCCAAGTCCAAAATGAACGCGCAGATCGCTGGCGCTCAGGTAACTGCCGTCGCTGTGCGCGCGGCGTTGCAGCGGCGGTTGTCCTTTGCGCTGCACGGTGACCAGTGCGCCGATGCCGTCGCGGTTGTCTTTGACGCCTTGCAAACGCACGGTCAGGAAATGATTGCGCGCGCGCGCGTCATTTAGCAATAGGCGCGCAGTGCCGTTGTTGTTGCTGATGAGCACATCAACGTCGCCGTCATTGTCCAGGTCGCCAAAGGCTGCGCCGCGTCCGACGCCCGGCGTTTGCAAGGCGGGTACGGCGGTGGCGCTGATTTCGCGCAAACCCGCACTGACGCCTTCGTTATGAAACAGTTGATTGCGTTGCTGAAAAGGATACGGCGTGGCTTTTTGCGCGGCGATGATCGTGACTGCGCCGTTGGCGGCAAACAGGTCCAGCCGCCCGTCGCAGTCATAATCAAACCAGCCCACGCCAAATCCGGTTGAAAGAAAACTCGGTTGCGCCAGACCAAATTCCTGTGTCGCATCGCGAAAGCTGCCGCGTCCGTCATTGCGATAGAGCGTGCTGCCTTCGCGCGCCAGATTGGTGACCAGTATGTCTTCGTCGCCGTCGTTGTCAAAATCGCCTGCGGTGGCTCCCATGCCTGCGCGTGCGATGCCGTCCATGCTATAGGCTGCGCCCGCCAGCAAGCCAGATTCGACAAAAGTGCCGTCTTGTTTATTCAGCCAGAGCAAATTGGCCGCGCCGTCGTTGGCGACGTAAATATCCGGCCAGCCATCGCCGTTGAAATCGGCGCAGGTGACGCCCAACCCCGGGCCCAGCACGCTGCCGATGCCTGACGATTGCGTCACGTCGGTGAAGGCGCCTTTGCCATCGTTACGAAACAAGCGGTCAGGCAACGGGCGATAGGCGGCGGGCGTGCAGTAATCCAGTTCGCCGGTCGGCGCAAAACAGCGTTTGTGACTTCTGACGGTGAAATTCACGTAATTGCACACGTACAAGTCCAAATCGCCATCGCGGTCATAGTCCAAAAAAGCGGCGCTGGTGCTCCAGCGCGGATCGTCTACGCCCGCATCGCGGGTAACATCGGTGAACGTGCCGTTGCCGTTGTTGCGATACAGCACGTTTGCGCCCAGATTCGTGAGGTACAAATCCAGATCGCCGTCGTTATCAATGTCACCGACGCTTACGCCCATGCCGATGCTAATGTGACCAACGCCCGCCTGTGCGGTGACATCCACAAACCGCAATTTGCCTGACGGAATCAGTTCGTTGCGAAACAGCCGATTGCCGGGCTTCCAATTCGCTGGCGGCGCATAGCGCGCATCGGCCAGCTTTTTCTTTTCGTCAAGCAGCGTGCCCTGTACGAAATACACGTCCAAATCACCGTCACGGTCATAGTCAAACAGCGCCACGCCCGACCCCATGATTTCCGGCATGTAAAATTCGCCGGTTGCGCCGGTGAAGTGATGAAACTGCAGGCCGGTTTCAGCCGCGACTTCGCGAAAGAGTGGCGTCTGGCCCAGGGAAGAAGAAAGCAAAAGGCAAAAGGCAAAAGGCAAAAGGCAAAAATGCGGAGACGAAATACGAGTGAGATGCGTTGCGGCCTGGATGGAAGACTGAAGGTTCTGCCGACTTTTGCTCGTTTGTCGTTGGGGAATTGCGTGATGCACGTAGGCTTCCGCTTCCCAACCAGACCAATCTGCCTTCGAACCACGCGAGTCTGCCTTCGAATCACGCCAATCTGCCTTAGAACCGCGCCAGGAGATTATTCCTGCTGCGCTGCACTTTTGCCTTTTGCCTTTTGCCTTTTGCCTTTTGATTTTTCCACCTCACTTCGCCTGTTCGAGCAGCTTCAGATCGCGTTCGATGCTGGCGGCCAGTTGCGTTTGTTGCAAACTGGTGGCGCGTTTCAAGGCTTCGCGTAAATACGGAATGCCTTTTTCGCGATTGCCTGCGCGGATGTGTGTCGCCCCCAACGCATACGTGAAAAGCGGTGTTTGACTGTCTTCGGGTTGCAAGGTCTGTTCAAAGTGTTTGATCGCTTCGGGCAATTTGTCCTGATTGACCAGAATGCGGCCCAGATGAAAATGCGCCAGCCGATAGCCGGGTTGGTTTTCGATGGCTTTGCGGTAATGCGACGCGGCTTCGTCCAGACGGCCTTCGCGTTCGATCAACACGGCGTAATTGTGGTGCGCTTCGGCGTAATAGGGATTGAGCTGCAAACATTTTTGAAAGGCTTGTTCCGCCTCTTTGTTTTGTTGCAAGCCCACCAGCAAAACGCCGTAGTTGTAATAGCTTTCAGGCAAATCCGGATTGATGCCGATGACTTTGCGGTAATGCTCCTGGGCTTTTTCGGGTTGATTGGCGCGGCCATAGAGCGAAATCAAATTGATATGAGCCTGCAACAACCAGGGATTCACTTCCAGCGCCTGTTCGTGTTCGGCGATGGCTGCGGGCAACTGACCCTGGCCATCGAGCAAGACACCGCGTTTGAGGTGTTTGGTTGCGCCCGCGTTCATTTCGGCCAAAGACATGATCAGCGGGTCTTCCAACGTAGGCCGCGAAAGTTTCAATTGTTGCGACAGCGACAGGTGTTGTTGCGCTTCGCTGGTCAATCCTTGATCGCGCAATGCCAACCCCAGCGCATAATGCGCCGCGCCAAATTCCGGGAACAGTTCCAACGCTTTGCGATAGCGACTGACGGCGTCGTTGGCTTTGCCGTTGGCGGTTGCGATGCGCCCCAGGCCGTAATGGGCCTGGGCGATGTTGGCGTTGCGTTTGAGCACGAGTTCGTAAAACTGCTGGCTTTCGCTGAGCTGGTTATCGGCGAGCAAGGCGTCGGCCAGACGCAATTGCGCAGGCAAGTGGTCGGCTTCCAGTTTCAACACGGCCTTGAATGCCGTCGCGGCTTCGCGTTGTTTGCCTAAAGACGCCTGGGTCATGCCCAGGTAATACGCCCAGCGAAGTTCTTTGGGCGCGAGCAGGTGCGCGCGTTCATAACAGGGTAGGGCGCTTTCATAAAGGTCATAGGCGTGCAAGGTCAGGCCCAGCCAGCCGTTGGCTTCGGCGTCACGCGGATTGGTCTGTACGCGGTCGCGTGCTTTCTGTAACTGTTCCTTGATGTCTGGCTCAAATCCTTCGAGCGCGATGACGGGCAGCTCAGGCAACGTTTGGGCATGGAGCGCAGGCGCAAGCAAGCAGGCATACGCGAACGCCAGGCCGCAGAGCGCGTGTCGTACGGCCCAGGCCATTCGTTGTCGAATCCCGGAACTTCTGTCAGGAGGCATGGTTTTATCTTGGGGCTGAAGCGCGCCGCAACGCGCCTCAGCCAACAGCTTTCCCGAAGTTATTTGGTGGATGGTAAGGCAAACGCGATGAAGCTGCCGCCTGAGGGCGCTCCGCGTTTGCCGCCGCCCGCCGCGATGACGACGTATTGGCGGCCCGCAATCTGATATGTCGCAGGTGTGGCATTCCCCGAAAACGGCAGCAGGCTTTCCCACAGCAATTTGCCCGTCGCTTTGTCAAAGGCGCGGAATTTACGGTCGTAATTGGTCGCGCCGATAAACACCAATCCGCCTGCGGTGACAATCGGGCCGCCATAATTCCAACTGCCTGTGTCTTTGATTCCTTTGGCCGCGAGTTCAGGGTGTTCGCCGAGCGGAACCTGCCAGACGATTTTGCCTTTGTTCAGGTCAACGGCGTTGAGCGTTCCCCAGGGCGGCGTGATTGCCGGATAACCGTCTTTGTCAAAAAATCGCGTGTAGCCTTCAATCGTGTATTTCAGATCAATCGCGGAACCGCCTTGCCCGGCAGAGATTTTGGTGTCTTCGCCGGTCAGCAGCAAGCGCGTCACGGCTTTAATTCCTTCATCGCCCAATGCGGCAAAGCCCGGCATGCGGCCAATGCCGTTGCGCAGAATGGCGTGCAAATCTTCCGCTTTGTATTTGCTTTCCAATCCGACGAGCGCGGGAAACTGTGGCGGCGAGCCTTGCCAGTCTTTACCGTGGCAACTGGCGCAATCGCGCGCAAACAAACTACGCGCGCTTTCCTGCGCTTTCGATTTCGGGCGTTCAACCATTTTCAAAATGCACGGCACTTCGTTGGAATTGATGATGAACAGACCGCTTGCGGGATCGAACGCGCCTCCGCCCCAGCCTGGCCCGCCGTCAAAACCCGGCAGCACGATCGAACCTTGCAAACCGGGCGGATCGAACTGGCCTACGCTGCGAAGTTTGCGAAACCGTTCCAGCGCGTCGCGATGCGCTTCCGGCGTGCGGTTGGTGACCATTGCTTCGGTCATCATCTGCCGCCCAATCGGCGGAGGCAGCACCGGCAAAGGCTGTGTGTCGGCGGGCTGTTCGCCGTCGAGTCCGGTGGTGGACACCTTGTGATATTCAATCGGGAAAACAGGCTTGCCGGTTTCGCGCTCGAAAATGAAGATGTGGCCGGATTTGGTGGTTTGCGCCACGGCGTCAATCGTGCGGCCATCCTTACGCAACGTCACCAGCGCCGGAGCCATCGGCAAATCACGATCCCACATGTCGTGCCGGATGGTTTGAAAATGCCATTTGCGCTGGCCTGTTGCTGCGTCCAGACACAGCAGCGTGTTGGAAAACAGATTGTCGCCATGCCGATTCGCGCCGTAAAAATCGTAAGTCGCCGAACCGGTCGGCGCGAACAGCAGGCCGCGTTTTTCATCCAGCGCCAAACCCGCCCAGGCGTTTGTGCCGCCGCTGTAATGCCAGGCGTCTTTGGGCCAGGTGTCATAGCCGAATTCGCCCGGATGCGGAATCGTATGGAAAATCCAGCGCATTTTGCCTGTGCGCAAATCGTAGGCGCGAATGTGTCCCGGCGCGGCGGGCAAGCTTTCGCTGACGATGCTGCCGACGATCAACAGGTCTTTGTAAATGACGCCCGGCGTCGTAATGCCCACGGTCAAACGCGCAGCGTCCGGTCGGCCCAAACCATCGCGCAGGTCTACTTTGCCGGCCTTGCCGAAATCCGCGACCGGTTGGCCGGTTTTCGCGTCCAGCGCGTAAAGCCAGTTGCGGAAAGCGAAGTAAATGCGCGGCTGTCCATCGCCCGCCCAATACGTCACGCCGCGATTGCGCTGCGCGCCCTGTGGCCGCTGACCTTCGTTCGGGTCGAAGCTCCAACGCTCTTTGCCGGTCGTGGCGTCCAGCGCAAAGACGCGCAGCTTGGGCGTTGTGCCGTACAACACGCCGTTGATGATCAGCGGATTGCATTGCAGCTCTGATCCGTCAAAGGCATCGCCCGTGTCATAGGTCCAGGCTACCTGCAATTGTTTGACGTTGTCGCGGTTGATTTGCCGCAACGGAGAGTAATGTGTGTTTTCCGCCCCGCCGCCATAGCTGCGCCATTCCTGTGTCACGGTTGCTGCGCCAGCCAGTTCATGAGGCAAGGTTGACCGCCCAACGAGTATGGTCAGCACGGCCAATCCGAAAACCAGTCCCAGCTTCCAGTATTTGTTTGTCATCGTTTTGTCAGGAGAAGTTGCGCGGAATCGTCGTCTATCGAGCGCCCAAAAGTAAATGAGGGGATTGCAGAGCGCAACCCCCTCAAGTCAAGCTGGCCTGTTGCTTTCGCAGTTGCCTTAGAAGCTCAGGCGCAGACCGAAGCGGAAGACGCGTTCGTCAATTCCTTCACGTCCGAAGGAACGAGTGTTCGTGACTTCCATAAAGCCGTTCAGGCGCGGCAACCCCGTGACGGGGTCCGTCAGAATGTTGCCCGCTGCGTCACGCGAAGGCGCCGACGCGTTGCCACCCGGAGCGGCAAAGTGCGGCGTATTCGTCGCGTTGAAGGCTTCCGCACGGAATTGAAGTTTGATGCCTTCCGTAATGCGAAATTCGCGGAAGAGTCCCAAATCCAGATTCGACGTGCCAGGGCTTTGCAAGAGGTTGAATGCCGCCGTACCAAAACGTACGGTCGTCACCGGGGCAAAAGCGGTCGGATCGTAGTACGGCGTACCGACACCGATGCCGCCCAGTTTCTGGACTTCGGATTTGACCAGATCAGCGCGTTGCGTGCTGCCCGGCGCATTGAGCGACGTACCGCTTGAGGTCACGCTGAACGGCGTGCCTGAGAATGCGCCATACAACCAGCTCAATTGCCAGCCGCCGGTCAACGCCGAAGTCACTGCGTTATCGCTCAACCAGCGTTTGCCTTTGCCAAAGGGCAATTCCCAGGAGCCAGAGAATTGCAGGTTGTGCGGGATGTTGATGCCGAGCACAGAGCGATTCAGGTTGCGGAAGTTTGGTTCGTTGATGGCCAGACCGCCGTCATTGTCACCGCCCAGATTCGCCAGGCCAATGCCCTTGCTCCAGGTATACGACGCCTGCATTTGCAAGCCACCCGAGAAGCGACGCTTCAAGGTTGTTTGCAAGGAATCGTAATGAGAGTTGGCCATGCCGTTTTGCAGGTTGGTTGACGCCACGCGGCCAAATTTCTGATTGAGCGGTTGGCTGGCGGTACCGCCGCCGACCAAACCGGCATTCAGGTTGATTTGTCCCGATTGTCCGACGGTGCGCGTGGCGATGTAACCCGCCGACGCGACAAAGCCCAGGCCGACGTTCTTTTCGAGCACCAGGTTCCAGGATTGGATATACGGACGACGGAAGCTGTCGCCCAAGGTCAGCACGTTGACCGTGCCGGGAACCGAAACTTTGCCGTCATTGATGGGCACGCTGGGCGTAACCGGAATGCCGTTTTTCAACAGACCCGCCGGAGCCGCCGAGTTGGGCGCCACGATGTTGAACGCCAAGAGCATCGGATAGTTCGTGCGGAAGGTGCGTGCCAGGCTGATCGGGTCATACGTCAACCCATAGCCGGTGCGCAGCACGGTCGAATCGTTGATACGCCAGGCAATACCCAAACGCGGCGAAAACAGCTTCTTGCTCATTTTGACGCCGCAATCTTTGGGCACGCTGCCGACGCCGCAAACCAGCATGGTGTTGGTTGCCACATCGTAACGTTCAATACCGCGATCTGCGCGTTGCGGCATCGGGTAATACTCGTAACGCGTGCCGATGCTCAGCGTCAGTTTTTGGTTCACTTGCCAGGCATCACGGACATAGAAGCTGTATGCCTGTGATTTGTAGATGATGGGCGGTTCCACCAGAAACGTGCGTCCCGCGCCAGTGTGATAGCCCAATAAGAAGGTGGCGAATGAGTTAAATTGGTTGGCTTGCTGGAAAGACGCGCAGGCTGTGCCAGCAGCATTAGCCGCTGTGCACAATTGCGTCGGGCCAGTGCCGAAAAGGAAGCCGCCAGAACTAGGTTCGGCAGTGCCGCCGCCGTTCCATTCGGCTTGCAGGTGATTCAAGGTTTGCCGCGCGATGTCCATCCCGAAACGGATGTTGTGGTTGCGCCGCGTCCAGTTGAAGTTCGTCACGTACACCCACTGCGGGTCATTACGCGTATACGGCATGAACGCGTCTTGCACGCCCAGGTTGGCGAAACCTGAGATCGCAAACCGTGGCCAGCCGTTTTCAAAACTACGCGTGCCGTTGGTGCCGGGAATGCCCAACACGTCCAGGCCGATCTTTTTGTCGAGGAAGCCTTGTTCCGAACTCGTGCCCTGACGCGTGTAACCAACGTTGGCGTCAATGATGAAATTGGTGCTGAGCGTATACACGCCCGCGATAGTCACGCCATAGGTTTCGCCGGAACCGACGCCCGTGTTACCGCCTTGCGGCGCGGTGCCCACGCCATCAAGCGGACCGAGCGCGCCCGGATTCAATTGCTTGTAGGTCAGGAAGCTGAAGCGGCCATAGGTCGTCAGCTTTTCGTTGACGTTGTAATTGACTTTGGCGTCAACCGTTTTTCTGTCAAATGCGTACGGCGCGGTCGCGTAATAGTTATTGGTGAAACCGGGCCGGTTGGGCAATGGCAGGTCTTTCAGAATCAGTTTGGCGATGGGGTCAATGCGTGCGGCAGGAATGATACCGCCCGCAAATGCCGTGCGATTTTGACCGATGGTATTGCCGGTGGCGGGGTCATAAATGCCGAGTCCGCCGCCCGACAGATCACCATTGCGCATTTCCGCCGTCGGCAAGGTGAGCAAACGCGCACCCAACTGACGGTCATTGGTGCCTTCAAAGCTGGCGAAATAAAACAGTTTGTCTTTGATGATCGGGCCGCCCAGCGTGCCGCCGAATTGGTTGTAAACGCGTTTGGGTTTGTCTTGCGCCACACCGTTGATGGGCGTCAGGTTCCAGGGACGCGCCTTGGTCAAATGGTTGTCGTGGTATTCAAACGCCGAGCCGTGCAGGTTGTTGGTGCCGCTTTTGATTTGCACGTTGACGGCTGCGCCGCCCGCCAAGCCCTGTTCGGCGTCAAAGTTGTTGGTCACCACGTTGACGGTTTCAATCGCTTCGAGCGACGGGACATACGCGGTCACGTGCGGCAAAAAGAGATTGTATTGGCTGGCGCCGTCAATACGTACGTTGTTCGAACTGGAGTTTGTACCGTTGACGTTGTATTGCAACGCGCGCGACGGATTGGTCGGAATCGAGTGCGCATTGGTGGGCGGCGTAATGCCCGGCAACGAACGGAAGAGCTGTTGATAGTTCCGGCCCGGCGGAATCGGCACGTTTTGCAGCGTCTGACTGGTCAGCTCCGCGCGCACTTCGGCACGGTCGGTTTGCAACAGCGCCGCATCTGCCGTGACTGAAATGGTTTCTGAAACCTGCCCGATTTCCAGCGCAACGTCGGAACGCGTGATGTTGTTGAGCGTTACTTCGACGTTGCTACGAGAAAAGGTTTTGAACCCTTGTTTGCTGACGGTAATTTCATACACGCCAGTTTGCACGGTGGAAAAGTTATAGATGCCTTCCGCGTTGGTCACCGTATCGCGCACCTGATTGGTGGCTTTGTTGGTGATTTTAACGGTTGCACCGCCGACCACGGCGTCGTTGTTGTCTTTTACGTTGCCAACCAGCGAACCATAGAGCACTTGTGCCTGGCTCTGGATGACAAACGCAAGCAACCAGACTGCAACCGGCAGGCCTACGCAGGTCAAATGGCGTAGCAGCCGATTTACAAGCTGAAGATACTTCATACTTGGTCCTCCTGAAGTTAGGGGTAGTGGCGGATTGCATTGGCAAACGCTTACGCAAGGGAGAACGTTTACCAACAGTTTGACGGTTGCGACGTGGCGCAAAAAACACGCCGCGCCGGTGAATAAAAATGTCAGCCTGATTGAACGGCAATCATGTTCGGTTACTAATCGCCGCAAATGACGCGCTGTTGTTGCTGCGCGTTCAGATGCTCAGGGCAGAAACCGACTTGCGTGGCTTTTAACTGACGCCGATAACTAACGCTTGCTGGTTTCCAGCGCTCGTTGTTGCGCTTTGAGAGCCAGTTCGGTCGCCAAAAAGCAATGTGCTTGCGGCATGGCGGTTTCGGTGCGGTTGATGATGTCGTTGACGAGCTGTTCACCGTACGGCAGCGGTTCTTTGCCGCATTCGATATAGCGCGTCTCTTTTTGCGTGACTAAAAACAGGTGGTTGCCGCCTGCGCGGCCTCCCAGATCGCAATTTTTGCGAATCTCGATAAAACCTTCCGTGCCCAAAATCGTCAGCCGTCCATCGCCCCAGGTGTTCAATCCGTCCGGGGTGAACCAATCCACGCGGATGTAACCGGTGCCGCCATTGCCGCGCAGCATGACATCGCCGAAATCTTCGAATTGCGGATATTGCGGATGATTGACGTTGCGGATTTGCGCCGCGACGATTTCGGCGCTGGTCGAGCCGGTGAAAAACAGGAACTGATCAAACTGGTGCGACGCGATATCGCAAATGATGCCGCCGAAATACTTGCGCTCCCAAAACCAGGCCGGACGCGATTTCGGATTGATGCGATGCGGGCCTAATCCGATGGTTTGAATGACCTTGCCAATCGCCCCCGCTTTGACCAGTTCACCGGCTTTGATGGTGGCGCCGTTTTCCAGCCGCTCGCTATACATAATCGAATAGATGCGTTTGGTGCGCGCTTGCACGCGGCGAACTTCGGCCAGTTGGGCGAGCGAGGTGATGCCCGGTTTGTCCACCATGAAATCCTTGCCGTGTTCCATAACGCGCACGCCCAGCGGCGCACGTTCGTTGGGGATGGACGCACTGACCACCAACTGGATGGATTTGTCTTCCAGAATCTCTGCTTCGCTGCGCGCCTGTTTGGCCTGGGGAAATTGTTTGGCAAACGCCGCGGCCAGGTCCGGCTCTTTGGCGTAAAACGAAACCAGTTCGCCGCCGCCGCGTATCACTGCGCGTGTCTGGCCATTGATGTGACCGTGATTCAGACCGATGACGCCAAACCGAATGCGCGGCGCATTGGCGCGGGCATTGTGGGACAGCAACGAGTTGACCGTCAGCCCCGCCGCAGACGCAGCAGTCGTTTTCAGGAAATCGCGACGTGGCGGTTTCTGCTCAGACATGACAAATGACTCCAGGGTTTGTGGCACGTGAGAGATCGGGCGCGACCGCAACGCACATTGTGGCGTTGGATCGTCCGACAGCGGCAACCTCACCAGGAGTCAGACCGACGTTCTGCAGACACAGACGAGGCGACGTTGTGCACCAAATCAGGTGGTACCCGTTCTGAAACGCTATGCGGAATGGGGCCGCGCCACTTGGGCTGCGTTCAAGACACAAATCGGTGCAACGGCTTGGTTACCGTAATGCCAGGTTCTGATATTTCGATTACGTGTTTAGATGAAACTTCCCAGGAAGAACTACCTTTAGTTTTACTTTCCAGCAAAGCCTGTCACAGTCGGAGGGCCGCGGTTCAGTTATTTGGGAAGCTTTGTGCTTGAGTGCGTTTTCTGTGTACTGCTTTTTTGACCAGCGGCTGCGCGGATTATCAGGATGGTTTGACCAAGTGTCAACGAAAATGGCGACTGATTGGCCGAAGTTTGGTGACCACAAATCTGTCCCGCACATTCAGCCAGACAATTTTTTACCAGGAAGGCAGGGGCTTCCAACTTTGGGCCGGACCGTTCCGAAAAATGCCAACGACGGTTGCCCCAACGTGCACACTCAACTATGCTACGCGCGCTTTTGTCGAAAGCGACTCACTTCCTACATTTTCGCATCACCAAATCGGAGGGCTTTGATGGAACGCCAAGCCACGCCTGCGGGGGCCACTGCGACAGCGGCGGTCTCGAAGATCAAAAATCTGCGCTGGTATGTCTGCGCGCTGCTTTTTTTCGCTACGGTGGTCAATTACATAGACCGCCAGGTGCTCGGTACGCTCGCGCCAGAATTGCAATCCAAGATCGGCTGGACCGAGTCGGAATACAGCCAAATCGTTATCTGGTTTCAGATTGCGTATGCCGGCATGTTTTTGGTTTGGGGCGGCGTGCTTGATCGTATTGGCGTCAAGCTGGGCTTTGCCATTGCGCTGATCATTTGGTCATTGGCGGGTATGGGCCACGCGCTGGCAGCCAGCGCGTTTGGCTTCATGATCGCCCGGTTTTTCCTGGGCATTGGCGAAGCCGCCAACTTTCCCGCTTCAGTCAAAACCGTCGCTGAATGGTTTCCGAAAAAAGAACGCGCGCTGGCCACCGGTATTTTCAACGCAGGCACCAATGTCGGGGCAATTGTTGCGCCGATTACGGCGTTGACCTTGAGCAAGTATTACGGCTGGCAAAGCGCATTTTTGTTCACGGGCGGCGTTGGCTTTCTCTGGTTATTTTTCTGGTGGTGGCTGTATCAGCGCCCCGAAGACCACACGCGGTTGTCCGCCGAAGAGTTCAAGCTGATTCGCGAAGGCGAAGCGGAAGAAAAAGTCGAAAAAACGCCCTGGCTCAGTTTGCTGGGTTATCGCCAGTTGTGGGCGTTTGCCGTGGGCAAAATGCTTACCGATCCGGTTTGGTGGTTCTATCTGTTTTGGATGGCCAAATTCCTCGACAAAAATTACGGCGTCAAAGGCACGGCCCTCATCCCTTATTTGACGACGGTGTATCTGATCGCAGACGTCGGGTCAGTCGGCGGCGGCTGGGTGTCTTCGTGGTTGATCAAACGCGGCTGGACGGTGAACTGGGCACGTAAAACGACCATGCTTGCGTTTGCGATCACCATGCCGATGGTCATCGTGGCGTATTACGCGCACAACGCTTGGACCGCCGCCATTCTGGTCGGCATTGCCGCAGGCGCGCATCAGGGCTGGTCGGCCAATCTGTTCACCCTGACGGCGGATATGTTCCCGCGCAAAGCGGTCGGTTCCGTGGTTGGCATCGGCAGTTGCGCCGGAGCTATTGGCGGCATTTTGTTGCCGCTCTATGCCGGTAAAGTGCTCGACAAAAATCCCAACTATTACCTGCCGATGTTTGTGGTGGCGGGGGTTGCGTATGTTGTGGCGTGGGGACTGATTCATCTGCTGGTTCCCAAAATGGAACCGGCCAAGGTGGATTAAGCCAGAGCGAAACCTCAATACGAGGCTGGAACAGCCTGCACCTCAGGCAGGCTGTTCCCAGCGCAAATAAGCCTTTGCCAGCCAAAGATGTTGTGGTACATCTAAAAGAGCGCTCAGCCAAATAGCTTTACGGAATCAGTTCTGACGCGCCCATTTGTCAGTTCTTCCCAAGCAGCAATTCGTGACGTTGGCTTGCTGACGTTAGCCCAAAAGACCGGAAGACAGTGCTAGCAGATGTCTAGCACGGCTCGGCAGGGCAAAGCTTATGGCGAGAATCTATATTTCTTCCACTTATGAAGATTTGGTGGACTACCGGAAGGCAGTCACTGACACCTTGCGCAAATTTCAGCACCAAGTAATTTGTATGGAAGATTATGTGGCCACCGATCAGCGTCCGCTGGACAAGTGTCTGAATGATATAGATACCTGTGACCTCTATGTTGGCATTTTTGCCTGGCGTTATGGCTACATCCCGCCTCAAAACAATCCAGAGCGAAAATCAATCACAGAGCTTGAATACCGTCGGGCGTCGCGGCCAGAGAACCGTAAACCTTGCCTGATTTTTCTACTTGCCAAAGGCAAAGAGGTGCCGTGGCCGCTTGAATATGTTGACGACCCCAAAGATAGAATCAATGCCCTGCGCAACGATTTGAGTGAAAACGAGACCGTCAGTTTCTTTAAAGAGCCGAACCAGCTAGCAGCCTTGGTTGGAGCGGCTGTTACCAATGCGCTTGTTGCTGCACACCAGCAGCTGACAAACAACCCACACACCCCTGCTGTCGCTGGTCGCGCACCAGTAGAACCCCCTCGGGTTGGCCCTTTGCCTGAACCATTGCCGCTCACACCGCTCAATTGGCGGGAAAAGCTGGTCCGTAGCTTCTTACAACTTTCCTTGGCCGCCAAACTCGGTGCCAGCGCCGGATTGGTCTTATGCGCGTTGCTTGCATTGAGCGGGGTCTTCTTATTTCTCCCCACAGCAACGCAAGAGCAACTCAAAATCAAATTGCGTGTTTGGCCTGTCCCCATCCGTGAGAGTCAGGAAGATTATTTTGGGCTGACGAGCAATGGCGAGCCAAATATGCGTTATTGGGATTATCCCAAAGGGAGCTGGAAGATTGTGCGCTCTGCCGGTTCTGGAGACCCGACGCAGGGAGTGCAGAGCGGCGTTTTGGAGGTTGGCAGTCCATCTTGGGGCGTAAGGGCGGACGCCGCCCGGCAGGGCGCGTTTTATGATTTCCAGTTGAAGTTCAAGGTCAGGCTGGCAGAGGGGAACCGAGCTGGTTGGGTCTTGCGCGCCCAGAAAGATAAGCAGAGCGGTTACGTGTTTGAACTGGAAAAACGCGGCGCAGAGGTATTTCTCAATGGCTGGGCCAGCACGGCAGGGCAGATGGTTCCCTTGGGAAATACGCCAGACAACAAAGTGCCGCTGCCCGGGCCATTTTTGGCGGAAGATTTCTTTGAGATTACTGCGCTGGTGACAGATTGCCGGTTTGATTACACCGTCGCGATCCAAAGTGAGACCGTGTTGCTCGACGGTCATCTACGAAGCAATCTCAGCAAACCTTTTTCTGCTCCCGAATTGAAAGACGATGCACGCTATTTTCGCTTCGGCAACGTCGGCTTTTTTGCGCCTGAAAAAGGCAAGATATGGGTTGATGATTACGAACTCAGCGTCAGCCCGAAGTAAATCCCGCACGACAACATTTTAGGGAGAGTCACGATGGAGCAATTGCGCAATGCTGGCAAGGCGGTATTGGGTAGTTTTTGGCTCTTGATCCTTTGCCAAACTGCGTTTGGGCAGATCAACGTTGGCACTGTGTCGGGGACAGTGAAGGTGGTCGACAGCAACCGCGTAGAAGATGTCTATATTCTTGTGAGTGGTGATAGTCCCACAGGAATCTGGGTGGAAAAAGATGGCACGTTTGTGCTTACGTTACGGTCTGGCAGATGGAAGCTCATCGCGTATAAAGACGGTTATACCCAGGCGAACAAGCCGCAGCCAGCCGTGGTTGAGATAAAAGCTGACAAAAGCAAAAACTCCATCAAACCGGAAGCCATTGAGTTGGCCCGCGCTGGCGTAAATCGAAACGGCAGTGGGCCAAGCGTGTATTTGACGTTGGTGCCATACGATCCCGCTCAGGCCACTCCGGGAACCTGCGAACAGATGCTCGATCAGTTGGCCACCGCGAGCAATGAGCCTGGAACCCTGCCCCCCGACCCCGCCCAGCTCCGTGAATTCAGCGGCAAGGTGGTTGACGCCCAAACGAAACGTCCGTTGGTCGGTGCGCGCGTGACCATCACGAAAATCAACTTTAAAACCAGATCGCGCGAAGAGTTGGGGCAAGGGTACAGCAACGCTTCGGGCGTCTTTAGCTTTTCTTTTAAGGTTTCTCTGGTCGGAAAGGGGCAATCGGCTGCGGATGCAGATGACCGCTATCTTTTTGCGGTGGAGAGTGATGGCTATAACTCTTGCAACCGAATGGTCGGCCTGGCGGTGTTACAGCAAATCGCCGCATCAACCGTGGAATGGGGGATCGGCAAAGAAGACGAAGCGGAAGAGCGGAAGATCGAAGAGACATTGACGCCGCTGATCGAAACGACAGAAGCGACGCGGCGTTACGTTTTCACGCCGAAATTGATGGAAGCGTTGCCGGTGGCGGGCTGGCGCAGTTTTGATTCGTTTGCCTTTCTTGCGCCTGGGGTTTTGCCTCCGCCTGAAACTCAAGGGACCGCCGGACCAGGCGTGAGCGCAGGTGTGGGAACTGCCGGACAATTTGCGGTTAACGGCATCCGCAGCCGCGAAAATAACTTTACCGTGGACGGTTCGGACAACAACGACGAAGACATCGGCACACGCCGCCAGGGCTTCATCGCGTTGGTGCCGCAAGCCATCGAAACCATCCAGGAGCTACAAGTCATCACGGCGCTGGCCGACGCGCGCTTTGGCCGGAATGTCGGCGGACAAATCAACGCCTTGACCCGCTATGGAACTGGGCAGCGCCATTTTTCCGCTTACGGATTTTTCACCGACCGCCGACTGAATGCCCGGGAATTCTTCGATACCGTATCTCCCAACGTATCGTCCGCGTTGACGCTGAGGCGGTCGCTGGACAATGCCCCCGTTCTCCTGGATGGAAACCCCTTGTCGGTCAGTAATCCGGCGCTGGCAGAAAATCCTTTTACCCGGCGGCAGATTGGCGCGACAGCGGGTGGCAAGGTGAAGAAGATCAAGTTCGCCGATGTTTTTTACTTTGCTTCCTTTGAAAACCAGTTCGTGAAAGCGCAACAGGAAGCGCATTTTGCCGTGCCCACGGTGAAGCAAAGAGGCGTTTTCGAGACTGGGGAAACGGGCGTCAGGTTAGGTTCCGCTTCGGCATTTCCCGCTTCGCTGCCGGGTAACGCGGTATTTAGCTTATACCCGTTTCCGAACCATCCGTCTGGTCCTTACGGGGAGAATACCTATACGACCTTGTTGCCTGCGGATGGTCGTGGTGTGCGGGTCTCGGCCAAGCTGGATTACCAGTTCAAGGGGAACAGTGCTCCCGGTACAGGCCGTTGGCGCGATGCGCTCTTGAAATTCGGACGTTACGGCGATCGCATCTCTGGGCGGTATAGCCTGACCAACGAAAGAAGCACTTTGCCGGTGACCGGTGGGGCGCTCTTTTCTTCTTTACAACCCCGAGTGCGCACACACAATGTGGCGCTTTTCTATAATCGTACGCTCTCGAATACGGCGTCCGATACCTTTCGCTTTTCTTTTGGCCGTACCAAATTGTCATTTGGCGAAGTGCGCGACCCTTTTCTCACGCCGTCTTCTCTGGCCAGCGAACCGTTTTTACTGAATGCGCCGCTTTTGTTGAATGTGACTTCCCGCGCGCCAGGCACTGCCGCGCCAACCCAATACATTTCTGCCGCAAGTGTTGCGGGGCAGGCGTTATTTATGTCCCAGAAACTGGCTCCGGCGACACAGACGGAACAACTGACCGGGCCACTGGGACAGCTTGCCATCGCGGGTTTTAGCCCCTTGGGCGTGGATGTTTTCAATTTTCCGCAAGCGCGCGCCAATAACACTTTCCAGGTCGCGCATACTCTGACGGTCGTGAGCGGCAATCAAATTTTCACTGCGGGATTTGATCTGCGCCGACCTCAGATCAATAGCACGCTGCCCAAAAATTATCGCCCGCGCGCTGTTTTCGGTGGATTGAATAACTCTGCGTCCGTTCCGCTGACGGTTCCCGGAATGGCCCAGCAACCTACGTTCACCGGCGCGACGCTAGCGGCGGCAGGCATCCCAACCGGGCTTTTTCAAACCGTTTCTCCTGCACCAGACCCCAACATTGGCATCCGCTTCACACAAGCGAATTTCTTTTTTCAGGATGAATACCGGCTCTGGCCGAATTTCCGGGTCAATTTGGGAATGCGTTACGAATTGAACTCCGTGCCGCATACGCTCGATGGACGTATTGAAAAGAGTTTCAATCAAACAGAAGTTTTGCGTCAGGTGCGGGAGCGGGCGGACGTTTGCAGAAACAATCCGCAAAGCGCCGAGTGTCAGGCGCTAAACAACACGCTCAGTGCCATTTTCCCCACCGACTTCCGCGCTTCTTTTGGTGGTGATCGCAGCGGTTTCAATCCGCGCATCGGTTTTGCCTGGGACGTCGGGGGGAAAGGAAAAACGGCGCTGCGCGCTGGCTGGGCAGTTTATAACAGCCCGTTTCAAGGCATCGTCGTCAGCCATTCTCGTAACGCCTTTCCCGATTTCGCACCGCTCAACACCGCGAATTTTTCTCCGCGCGCGCAAATCAATGGTGCAACGCTGACGGCGCTCTTTAACCTGGCGAACCCACGGCTGGGACAGCTTTCGCCCGCTTTGGGGATCGTGCAGCCGGGCAGTTTGAATACATTATTGCCGACAACAAACCCGGTCTCGATCTTGGTGAGCCGTTTCTTTAACCCACGAGACGTGGACCTGGAAACGTACTTTTTGGGTTTGGATCTGGTGTTGCCACAACGCAAGTTGAAGCACCCATATTCATATCAGTATGGTCTGACGCTGGAACATGAGTTTGCCGAAAATTGGATCGCGGCCATTTCATACGTCGGCACGCGTGGTCTCAAATTGTTGCGCACGGCAACGCCAGATTCCGGGTTGAATTTTAGCCGCCTCAACGTCAGCCAAGTCGCACCACTCAGCCAGACAACGGGAGCCACCAGTTTTCCTTTCTTTCAGGGCACGTTATTACCGCCGGAAAAGGCCAGGCTCATTTCCGACTTTTCCAGCATCGCCCGGACTTTTTTCGAAAGCGGTGGCGCTTCCATCTATAACTCATTACAGGTGGAAGTGCGGCGGCGATACCGTCGCCATTTGCAACTGGGGACCGCGTTTACTTACTCACACGCGATTGATACCGCCACGGATTTCTTCGACACCGCTGGCAATTTCGCGTTGCCGCAAAACAGTTTTTTGCCTTCCGAACGGGCTTCGGCGGGGTTCGACATCCGTACGCGTTCTGCCACATATGTGATGTTGGATATTCCCTTTAAGGAAAAACGCTGGCTGGGCAATTGGCAGGTCTCGGGCATTGCCACGTTACAGTCGGGGCAACCCTTTACCGTCAATAGCGCGCGCGATGTCAACGGCGATGGGAATCTGACAGATCGGTTGCACCAGCTCGCGGGCTTGTTGAGCAATCCTAACCAGTCAGATCGCCGGATTCAGTTGCAGCTTGCGCCTGGCGCCAACGCCGCGCAACTGCTCGCACCGGATGGCCGCGATGGCGCATTCGGACGCAATACCTTTCGCGCGCCGGGCGTGGTCAATTTTGATATGGCCATTACCAAGGCCTTCCGGGTTTCTGACGAAAAGCGCATCTCTTTTCGCGCGGAGGTCTTTAACCTTCTTAATCGCGCTCATTTCGGTATTCCGGTGCGTATTCTCGAAGCGCCAGCGTTTGGCCAATCTGTGAATACGACTTTGCCTGCGCGCATGATTCAGTTGTCGGTAAAGCTCTTATTCTGAGACTCGGGCGCTTCTCTTTTTTTCTGTGGCTCGTCCAGCTCGCTCTGTGTCGGCTCTTTGATGCGTGCCATTGCATAGGCATCTACGAACTCGCCATTACGGAACCCGTACTTGCTGTGTAGCCCTTCGATGGCAAAGCCAAATTTTTTGTATAGGGCGATGGCCGCTTGATTGTCGGCATAAACCGTTAATTCGATCCGAGTCAGATTCAACCACTGCTCAGCCAATTCAATCATTGCTTGCAACAAGGCAGACCCAACGCCTTTTCCTTGCCAGTCATCGCGCACCATCATTCCGAAGTAGGCTTTGTGTTTGATGCGTGGCCGGCTGTTGGTATGAAGTCCGAGCGAGCCGACAACTTCGTCCGCGACGACAGCGACCAAATGGTAATCACCTTCACTTGGGTGCGCGAAATACTGACGAACAGACTCAACGCTACGAAAGGGGAGTTGAAAGGTGTTGTAGATGACTCCTGGCGCGGTGTAGCACTTCCACAAGGCTTCGGCGTCTGCTGGTTCTGCGCTGCGAATGGTAATGTTCATGGCTCTCCAAGACGTATGGCAAAAGCCGCTTTGTTTCCTCATTTATGACAAGGAAGCAAAGCGGCTTTGTGGTGGCAATTCTGGGTTATGTGCGCCGTTAGGCCGCCGTGAAGATTTCACGCAGACGTTTGGCGACGATTTCAGCTTCGCCGGGTTGTAGCTGCCAGACGCCGACGGAAAATTCCTGCGTCTCCGCTTTGGCGGGCGAAGAGCCGGGCGTGATTTCAATGGATGGATTGCCTTCGCGCATCTGTTTGCGCACGTCGTCCGCCAGCAATTTCAGCGCGGCTTTTTCCCATTTGATGCGCACCGTTGGCACGTGATTGGCGACCGGCGGCACGTAAACTTCTCCCTTGGTCGCTTTGCTGACGGCTGTCACGCTGTCAATAATCAGTTTGGCGCGGCGTTCCCATTCTTTCCATTCGGCGGCTTCGTCGCGTTTCAAATACACTTCCAGCGCAGCCATCATTCCGACCAACTCTTCCTTGTTGACTTTCATGCCGCGTCCGATGGTGTCGCCGTTGGGCGAAGCATTCATACGGGCGGCTTCGATCAAATCTTTGCGACCCAGCAGCAAGCCGGAGCTTTGCGGCCCGCGCAGTCCTTTACCGCCCGAAAACGCCACCAGATCAAAACCCATCTTCGTGAACTTCCACAGGTTTTCCGTCGGCGGCACGTCGGCGGCGCAATCAATCAGCGTGGGGATGTTGTGCTTTTTGGCGAGTTCGACAAACTGCGCGGCTTTGATCTGTCCTTTAGGATCGGAATCGTTGAGGAAAAACATCATCGCGGTTTTGCCGTTGACGGCGTTTTCCAGTTCGGCGGCGGTTTCGATTTCAATCAGCTTGATGCCGCAATTGCGAATCGCGTGGTCATAACCGACGCGATGCGTTTTCTGAATCAGCACTTCGCTTTTCATTCCGGCCAGATTCGGCAGGTTTTTGATTCGTTCCGGGTCCTTGCCGGTCAGGCAGGCCGCCGTGGCCAGCGTCAGCGCCGAAGCTGCGCCTGACGTGACCATCGCGGCTTCGCTGTGAACCAGCGAAGCAATGCGTTTGCCGACGGCGTCGTGCAAATCGTTCAATGTGACGAAATGCTTTGAGGCGTAATTGATCGCGGCCATCGTTTCAGGATGCATCAACGACGCCGTCAGCGCGGTATACGTTCCAGCGGCATTGATGAACGGGCGCACACCGAGTTCTTTGAAATAATCGCGGCCAGCGGTTTTGGCCACCGCTGCCACGGCGGTGGAATTAAACAGGCCGCCAATCACAGGCAGGCTCGACATTGCTTGGAGAAAAGTGCGGCGATTGGGCATTTTGCACCTACTTTGGTTGGGGTCACCCACGAAGTCACACAAAGAGGCACGAAGGTTTTCTTTTTCCTCGTGGCTCCTTGCGCGGCTTCGTGATTGATTATTTTTTCGGCATAGGCACGACGGGCAACAAAATGTGCGAGGCGCGTCCGGCCGTATGAAAGATCGTTTGTTGCGCAACGCGAACTTTGGCGGACGTGCCAAATGGCTCGCCGGTGTTCGGGTTACGGTCAAATTGCGGAAAATGACTGCTGGTGATGTCCACGCGAATCCGGTGACCGGGCAAAAAGACGTTGGCCGTGCCGACCAGATCAACTTCGTATTCGTACACTTCACCGGCTTTGAGTAGTTCGGGCTTGTCTGCGCCCTTGCGATAGCGTGCACGCAGTATGCCTTCGCAAACGTTCATCGCAAAGCCGTTTGGGTGGACGTCAATCAATTTCACCACCCAATCGGTGTCAGGGCCGTCAGTGGCGGCAAACAATTTCATTTTGACCGGGCCGGCAATCGCCAGCGGTTCGCTTAGCACTTCGCCGGTGTAAACCAAAATGTCTTTGCGTTGTGCCAGCGGACGCTGGTCTTTGGGTCCGGCTACGGTTGGCGTACCACAGCAATTGTTGCCGCCCAGTGTCGGCACCGGATCGTTCGGGTCATAACGATATTGATCGCTTGGCGAACCGCTGGCGGTTTTGGCGCTCAGCGTGCCGTTGCCTGCGGGGGTGTTGGCTGCGCCGCCGCTGGCCAGATACAGCGGCGTGAATTTCGTGCCGGGAATTGGCCAATCCTGTTCGTGTTGCCACTGGTTGATGCCCATGTAAAAGATTTCGACGGGCGGCTGGCGGTCAATACCGTTGTCTTTGCCCAGCAGATAATGATCGAACCAGCGCAATTCGGTTTCAAACTGATTGCGATTGTTGATCGGCCCAAAATCCACGTCGCCAAATTTCTGTGATGGTCCGTGCCCCCAGGCCCCGATGATCATGCGCGATTCACGGCGCGCTTTTTCTGTTCCGCCGTGTTTGCGCATGCCGACATAACCGTTGATCGTGCCTTGCACAAAAATATCGAACCAACCGCCGCTGGTATGGACGGGCACTTTGACTTTGGAAAAGTCTTCTTCGTCGCTGATGGCTTTCCAATAGGCATCGTAATCAGGATGCGCCACCCAGTCGCGATAATGTTGCACGGCGTATCCGGCGCTTTCCAGATCGCCGTTGTTCAGCGGCAAGTGGTTAAGGATGGTTTCGTATTTCAGTTCCGGCGGCGCATAGCTTTCTGAATGCCAGTATTGCGGCAGCATGATGCGATTGGGCATGCGCACCACGCCCCAGCCGTAATTAAACGACAGCCGCCACGCGCCATTGAGCGTAATCCAGTTGGCGTAAATGTTGGTCGAAGCCACCGCCGGAAACATCGCCACCAGACTGGGCGGTTGCAAACTGCCCGCGCGCCATTGCACGTGCCCCAGATACGAACCGCCCTGGGTGGCGACTTTGCCGTTTGACCACGACTGTTTGGCCGCCCATTCGATGGTGTCGTAACCGTCTTCAGCTTCGGTGCGGAACGGTTCCCATTTGCCTTCGCTTTCATAGCGTCCGCGCGTGTCGTTCATGACCACGGCGTAACCGCGTTGCGCAAATTTCATCATCGTTTCGTGCACCCCGTCGCGCTGCACGCCATATGGCGTGCGCACGACCAGCACGGAATACCGTCCTTCGGCGCGCGGCAAATAGACATCGGCATAAAGTTTGACGCCGTCGCGCATCGGCACCGCGCGATAACGCAGGATTTTGATTTCGTTGAGTACGGCAGAAGAACTTTCAGGCAGCAAGGTGATCAGAGACAGACAGACGATGATTCCGGCCAACGGCCATTTCAGCAGATTGATTTTCATTATTCACTCTCACAAACAGCAATGCGTTGGAGTGCGGCGCAGCCGCACTCCAACACATCAACTCAGAACAACAATTTCAAGCCAAACTGCATTTGCCGCATGGGCGCAACCAGGCTGGAAATCGAGCCGGGGCCACGCGAAGGCGTGACCTGGGTGGGGAACGCGCCGCCCGCGGTCGTCGGCAAGAAGGCCGTCGCCGCGTTCAACCCGGAAGCGGGCACGGCGAATTGCGGCGTGTTGAAGATGTTGAAAATCTCGGCGCGGAATTGCAGCCTGACCTTCTCGGTCAGTTGCGTGTTTTTCAGCAACGAGAAATCCACGTTTTTGAATCCCGGACCTTCCAGAATGCCCTGACCGGCGCTGCCATAATGGCAGAACTGCGCCAGGTAAGTGTTGAGCGCACGTCCGGCATCGGTGTTGGCGCCGGGTTGCTGGCAGGTCACCACGCGGAAAGCGTCGGGATCAAACCATTTGTCAATGGTCGGATTGGAGAGTTTGCCATTGGCCAGACGATCAGGACGGACGTGGCCTTCGATGGTGTTGATCGTGTTGGTTTGCGTGACGCTAAACGGCAGACCCGAACGCAACACGGTAATGCTGTTCATTTGCCAGCCACCAAAGAAGTGTTTGCCGAGATTGTCTTTGAACGCCGGAATGGTCGGCAGTTCATACAGGAAGCTGATCACCGCGCTGTGACGGAAATCAAATCCATAACGGGTTTTTTCTGCCGCACGGTTGCGCGGGTTTTGGTACGAGTTCGGAATCGCGCCGCCGCCTTCGTTACGGCCGTAGCCTTCGCCTTCGGCCTTGCTGTAGGTATACGCGATGTTCAGCTGCAAGCCTTTGCTGAAGCGTTTTTGCGCGTTGACTTGCATGGCGTGATACCACGAATTGCCGTCTGACGAGAGCCAGCGCAACCGGTTCAGCGGTCTGACGGGACCGCCCGGTCCGTCTACGAACGAAGGAATCGGACGGCGTCCGCCCGGATTCGGCAGGATGGACGGTGTAGGCGCATTCAGTTCCACCGTCTGGTCAATGTGGGTGCCTTTGTTGCCGACGTAACCGACCGACAACACCGTGTCGAACGGCAGACGACGTTGAATGTCCAGACTCCACTGACTGGTATACGGTTGGTTGTTGGCCGGATCGAGGGCGTTGATGCCGGTGGCGCTGGTCGGATTCACCACGCCGAAGGGCGCGGAATAGGTCAACACCGGTTGGTTGGCGGCGTTGTTGAGTTTGCCCGCCAGTGACGTATTGACGAAGGTGCTGGTGCCCGATTTGGGCGGGTTCAGGTTCAGAATCGTGTAGTTGTTCAACTGATGCACGTTGTAATAAATCCCGAAACCGCCGCGCAACACCCAGTTGTCGGTCGGGCGATAGGCAAAGCCCAGGCGCGGCATAAAGAGGTCTTTTTGCGCCTGATAAAACTGAAATTCGGTGCCGATGGCGGGAATGACCGTGGGCAATCCGTTGGTCAGTTGCGTGAAACTGAGGCTGCGCCACAAACCTTCGATGTCCACCGCAGGCGTGTTGTATTCCCAGCGCACACCGTAATTCAGCGTCAGTTTGCGCGTGGCTTTCCAGTCGTCGGTGGCATACAGCGCAAAACGTTTTTGCCGGGTTTGCGTCCGCGGCAAACCTTCGGGCGTGGTGGTGTTGCTGGGAATGCCCAGCAAAAACGCGGCAAAACCGTTGTTGGCCAAGTCACCGCTGAAGGTCAGCCCGCCGCGCGGAACGTTGGCTGCGCCACGGAAAAGCGCCACCCAACGAAAATCAAAACCGAATTTAGAGTTGTGTGCGCCGTGGCTCCAGGTGATGTTGTCGTTGAACTGGTGCAGGTTGTTGAAATCGAATCCGTTGCCGCCGTCCTGTTCGGCCAGCGTCGAAAAGCTGTTGACCGTGATGGTCGGCACGCCGGTTTCGCGCGGCGTGAATTTGCGGTTGCCGTCATTGACCACGCGGAAGCCGGTCAGGCCCAGGGCTTCGACGTCGAAATTGGTGTTGGCGCGTGTGTTCAGCGTGTTGTCCACCGAGCGGTTGTAACCGTACCGCGCTTCGTTGATGAAGCTGGGATTGAAGATGTGGATCCACGCGGTGGCGACGTTTTGATTGCGTCCGGCGACGAAGTAAGTGAAGTTCGGGTTATCGCCCGGAATCACCGAATAGGTGACGTCGTTGAACGCATAGCGGCCAAAGATTTTGTCTTTTTCGCCGATGTTGTGGTCTACGCGCACAAACACCTGGCTGTCGTCCAGTTTGCGCCGCTCAAAGCCCGTGAAATTGACGCCGACCAGCGGATTGGCGTTGACGCGTTGCGGTTCAGGCCAGAATTTCATCAACTCTTTGGCGACGTTGGTGATGCGGTTGGCCGGAATGATGTTGTTCGGGAACGGATCGCCGGTCAGCGGGTCCACAATGCGAATCGGCGTGGCCAGATTCAACAGCGAGCTGAAATCGCCCTGGCGAAATGCCAATGTCGGATGATTGGCGGTTTGCGCCAAGCCGCCGTCACGGCGTCGCCGCGCTTCATAATTGACCATGAAGAAGGTTTTGTTTTTGCCGTCGTACAATTTCGGAATCCAGAACGGGCCGGTCAGCACGCCGCCGAAATTGTTCTGTCGCAGCGAGGGCTTTTTGCTGCGTGCTTGTCCCGGCGCGTTGAAGTAGTTCTGGAAAAAATTCTCGGCGTCAAAGATGTCGTTGCGCAAAAATTCAAACGCGGAACCGTGAACTTCATTGCCGCCGGATTTGGTGACGATGATCGTTTGTGCGCCTGCGTTGAAACCGTATTCCGCGGAATAGCTGCCTGACAGCACGCGAAATTCCTGCACGGCTTCGGGTGAGGGGCTGAAAGGAATCGTGTTGACGCGCGCTTCGGTGGCAACTACGCCGTCGAGCGTGGCGTGTTGGTTGGTTTCGCGCTGTCCGTTGGCGACAAATGACAACCCGATGCCGGGAATGGGAATGCCGTGTGAACCTTGCCGCTGGTTAAAGCCCTGACCGTCAGTGCCGCTGCGCGGGCCGTATTGTACGCCCGGTTGCAGGATGGCCAGCGCACCCAGATTGCGATTGTTGAGCGGCAATTCTTCGACGCGGCGTTGTTCCACCGTCAAACCGAGCGTGGCATCATCCGTTTGCAAGGTGGCGGTGGCGGCGGTGACTTCGACGCGCTCGCTGGTCGCGCCGACCTGCATGGCAAAATCCACACGCACTTTTTCGTTGATTTGCAGAATGACGTTGCGGCGGATTTCCAGTTTGAAGCCGTTGGCTACAACCGAAACTTCGTATTCGCCGACATCCAGCAGTGGGAAGCTGAAATCCCCTGTCGAAGACGTTACGTCCTGGCGTTTGACGCCCGTTTTGACATTGGTGACGGTGACGGTCGCGCCGGGCAACACAGCGCCTGACGCATCCGAAACCGTACCGAGAATGGTGGTGGATGTGGTTTGTGCCGCACCAGATACGGCACAGACAAGGACTAGGGCGAGCAGCGACAGGTACCATTGCTGCCAGCCTTGCCCAAAGACACGCTTCATCATGGGGAATCCTCCCTGGAAATATTGAGTTGTCAGGTTAAAGAGAGACTGCTTTGTTTAGAGACCGCTTTGTTTGAGGTAATTCTGGCGCCTAGATCAGATCGTTACAGCTTGTCGAAGACGCGCGAAACATACTCCTGGCCTGTGGGAGCGTCAAGGTTTACGGCCTTGCTGGTCTGGGGATTTTTGTTTTTGCAGATTTTCTTTGTTGCCGCGCCACAATCTGCTTGCCGCGCTGGCGGCTGGCCGGACATCTTCCGTATAATCCGCGCCCAACGGAGACAATATGTTCAAACCATTTTTTCTGCTGAGTCTGGCTCTGGTGTGCGCATTTGCCGCCGCCCCTGAGCGAAAAGTCATTGTGCCTGTCAACAGCGCGAAACCGGTTGGTCCTTACAGTCCAGGCATCCTGACGGACGATTACCTGTATGTTTCTGGGCAGGGCGTTCGTGATGCGGCGGGCAAAATGCCCGACGGCATCGAAGCGCAAACGCGTCAGTGTCTGGACAACGTCAAAGCGATTGTTGAAACCGCCGGGTTGACGCTGGAGCACGTGGTTCACATGCAACTGTATCTGGAAAAGATCAGCGATCTGGCTGTCGTGGATCGCGTCTATGCCGCGTATTTTCCCCAACAACCGCCCGCCCGCACGATCATCGGTACGGCCAAAATGCCGACGGATACGACGGTCGAAATGACCGTGGTCGCCGTGCGCGATTTGAAACAGAAAAAAGTCTTGTCGCTGAAAAGCCTGAAACCGCTCGGGCACGCCAGCTCTGCGGTCGAAGCTGCAGGCCGCGTGTATCTGTCAGCCGTGTATGGCGCGACTGACAATGCGGCGGCACAGGCATTCAAGAACGTGCTGGCCGAAGCGAAGCTGTCTGCCAGCAATACCGTTTTTCGTAACGATTACGCCACCAGCGCCACCGCTGCGATTGCGATGCACGAATTGCCTGCGCAAATGAAATCCGGCATCTGGGCCGTGCTCACGCGTAAAGCGCCGGTCAAGGAGGCAAGCTGTGCCGTTGATGGCAAAACCGTGTATTGCACGGTGCAACGCGACGTTGCCGCCAACGACGTGCAGGCGCAAACGCGCGCCGTCTTTCAAAAATTGAGCGCCAATCTGGCCAAACATGGCGCGACCTTGGCGCACGTCGTCGCCAGTAATGTTTACCTGGACGACATCGGCGAATTCCGACCGATGAACGAAACTTACGCGACGTTCTTTTCGGCTGCGCCGCCCACGCGTACCACCGTGCAACCGTTTGCCAAAGCAGATCGCACGCAAAGCGGTGTCGCACTGGTAAAAATCTCGGTTGTGGCGGTAAAGGAATAGAAATGATCTATTTGCTGAAAACGCCCCCGACGTCGGAGCAACTGACAGAGATGTTGGATGCTTTGACCGATTACATCAAACTTGCGGTTGATGTGGAGCAAGAGGTCGTAGCAGGTGGCGGTGAATTGCACGCTGATTGTGAGGCTGTCTTGTTGGAGCAAGGGAGTCGTCAAGAAAACGTTTGGGGCGCAGATTGGGTGCCCGCCACCTACGAAGTTCGTTATGAATCATTTATCAACATACGGCCTGGGCAAAATAATCCGGCGATGGAAATTCTTGATTCACAGCTACGACACCGCGTTAGCACTATCGTTAAAAAGGTGTTTCTCGGCGCATGAGTGATGAGAAGGTTAAATTACAGACGCGCAAGGTGCGCTATATGAAAGACCCTTTGCCCGTGCGGTTGGGGAACTTGGCATCAAACCTAGCGCGCTTGAGGTCATTTGTCTCACAGCCAGAGGCGGCTTCACGAGTGATGCGCGAAAGCAAGCACTTTATTGAATGGGCTGGGCCTGAAGCCGAGCTTTCCGTACAAATCGAACTGGTCGCCCTACAACGATTGCTCGCATACTGGCATGGACGCTGGCCAATCATTCAGGGCGATATTGTATGGCGCCAACAAATTGCCGAGCAGGCTCAATCGTGGTCACAACGGATTTTAGAACTTTCCGGTTTACTCAACCCCGTCACAACGAAAGGATCATGAGCGTATGAATTCACAGCGAAGAAAAATGTTGAAAGCGGCGGCGGCTGTTGTCCCGGCGGCGGCGATTTCGACCGAAGCGAGCGCCGCGCAACAGAAACCCACCAAAAAAGTTCATTACAAAGGCGGCAAGAAGCCGGAACGCAAACCCGGCGAAAAACCGCCGCTGTTTAATGGTGCGGTGTCGTATGGCAATTTGCTGTTTATCGCAGGCAAAGGCGCGCACTTCAAAGGCGACATCGCGGCCCACACCAAACACGTGCTCGACGAAATCGAAAAGGAATTGGTCAACGCCGGGTCTTCGATGGACAAGGTGCTCAAATGCAATGTCTATCTGAACGATTTGAAAGACTATCAGGCGATGAACGAAGTCTTTCGTGGCCGGTTTGGCGAAGAACCACCTGTGCGCACGACGATTGCCGCTGCGGGTGGCATCCCGGGCGATTCGCTGGTCGAAATTGATGTGATTGCCTACATCTAGATCAGATTTCATTTTGGCGTACGGGTTTTGCCACAGAGGCACAGAGCCACAGAGGTTTCTAAGTATTTCTCTGAGCCTCCGTGGCTCTGTGGCCAATCCGTAAAGCGAATTGAAAAACGATCTAAAACATGCCTGCTCGCGCAGACAAAGAAACACAAAGCGGTTGAATCGTCTTTGTGTTTCTTTGTCTGTATTGCCCAAGGAACCTAAAGGAGTCGCATGGAACGCCGAACATTCGTTAAGTTGTTGGCCGCTTCGCCGCTGGCATCGGGCTTACCGGTTGAAGCCGAGGCAGACATCGTCCACAAAATTCCCCCCTTCAAAATCGTCACGCCCTACAAAGCCGAAGGCGATTTGGGCATGCCCGGCCCATATCCCGGGCAAGTGGTGTCGGTGAAGGCGGAAAAATCCTTGAGTGCGGACGGCAAAGAATTCAACCCGGACGTCATTCGCGAAATGATGGAACGCGGGATGCGCGCGCTGACCGGCGAAGCCAAAACGATTGATGCCTGGCGGCGGTTCATCAAACCCGACGATGTCGTCGGAATTAAAGTGAATGCTGGCGGTCGCCCGTGGGTGGTGTCTTCGCCGCCGATTGTGGCGGAAACCGTGCGCAATTTGCTGGCGGTCGGCGTCAAAGCGCAAAACATCTATGTGTTTGAACGCTTTCAGGATCAGATGAACCAGATCAACTATGCGCAGTATTTGCCGGACGGCGTCAACATCTATTCCGCCGAACGCCAGAACCGCTCTGTTGACCGGTTGAATTACGATCCGCGCGTGTATGTCGAAGCCGACTTTTTTGGCGAAGACGATACGCGTTCGAACCTGATCCGGTTGATTTCGCAAACGCTGACCAAAATCATCAACATTCCGAACATGAAAGACCACGGGGCCGTGGGCGCGACCGGCTGTTTGAAAAATGTTGCCTACGGCGGGTTTTCCAATGTGGCGCGCACGCATTTTAAAGGCGTCACGCACACCTATTGGTACGTCGGTACGTTGGCCAGCGTCGAGCCGCTGCGTTCCAAAACCGTGCTGCAAATCATGGATGGTTTGCGCGGCGTCTGGCACGGTGGGCCGTTTGCGCCTTCGCTGAAATACGTTTTCTTTCCGCGCACGATTCAATTTGGCACCGATCCGGTGGCCATTGACCGCCTCCTGCTCGATACGATTGATAACGAACGCAAACGCCACGGCGCGATTTCGATCTGGAATCGTGACGAAAAGACGCTTGATTTCAACAACGGCAAAAACCGCGACGAAGACCCCAACACCAACATCATCATTCGCGAACCCGGCCACGTCGAATACGCCGGCAAACTCGGTTTGGGCGTGCACGACCTGAAGCAGATCAAGGTGAAGGAGATCGAGCTATGACCCGGCGCGGCGTGTGGGTTGGGTTGCTGTTGCTGGCCGGTAGCTGTTTCAGCGCAGTCGCCCAACAACGGACAGACACAGCGCAAAAGTTGCCGCTGTTGTATTGGTCGCAGAGCGTTGATACGGCAGCGGCTTTGCAAAAAGCGGGGATTTCTCAAATGGCTGTGCCCGCTGACAACGCCGCCGTCTGGCGTCAAGCGGGCTTTTCTGTCACCGCCTTGAGTCAGGCAGAACTGGAACGCCGCGAAAAAGTGCCCGTGCCGCGCGTCGTCGGACGCGGCAATGTGGCGTCAGCGACAACGCGCCCCTGGCTTGATGCCAACGGCTGGCGATTTGTACGCAAACCGACAGGCCAGTTTCGTTACGAATTGCCTGCGGGCAGAGCCGCGTTGGCGTTGGCAGAGGCTTCGGCCTATGGCGCAGACGCCGTCGTGGCATTTGAGAAAGCCGATCTGGATGCGGCGGGCAAAATGTTGGCGTTTTTGCGCACCGTGCCCGCCCGGCAATTGCCTGTCATTGCGGATTTGGGCGTCGTGGATGACGGTACGCCGCTGGTCGGCGAAGTCTTGAATCTGCTCTCGCGGCGCAATCTGTTGTTCAAACTCGGCAGCGCGCCGGTTGCGCAATATCGCGTCAACATCAAACTCGGCACCAAACAATATCCCAAAGCCGAGGCCGCCGACCCCAGCGAATTTGTGCAGAAGATTCGCAAACAGTTGGGCGACGAAAATCGCAGTCTGCGCGTGTATGGCAGTGAAACCGTGCTCTGCCGCTTGACGGGGGGCAATGGCGGCGTGCGTTTGCATTTGATCAATTATGGTGGCCGCGATATCGAAGGTTTCCGTGTGCGCCTGCGCGGCAAGTTCGGTCCGGGCAAAGCCTATGTTTACGGCAGCGAAGACGCCACGCTCAGCGAGTTTGCCGTGCTAGACGGCGCGACCGAGTTTTCGCTGGCGCGCTTGGGCGTTTATGCCGTGATTGATTTACCCCAGGCACAGTAAGGTTGCGCGGCGAAACGTTTGAGCCAGACGTTTCGGCTCAGGTATGATTTGGGCGAGTTGGTAAAACCAAATCCAAATACAGAACCAGGAGCACCACGTGACGGAACCTATTCATCTGCCTGCGGATCGTTATTTCGATCCTGACCCCGCACAAAAAGAAATCGCCCTTCAGCTTTATCAACAGGTCGCGGACAAACCGCTGGTTTGTCCGCACGGCCACGTTGATCCGCGACTGTTTTCCGACCCGGATTATGATTTCGGTTCGCCCGCCGACCTGTTGCTGATTCCCGATCATTACATCTTTCGCATGCTCTATTCCCAGGGCATCGCGCTGGAAAGTTTGGGCGTGCCGCGTCGGGACGGCGGCGCGGTCGAAAGCGATCATCGCAAAATCTGGCAAACCTTCGCCGACAATTTCTATCTGTTTCGCGGCACACCGACCGGCATGTGGCTGACGCACGAATTGCACGATGTTTTCGGCGTGCGCCAGAAACTCAACAGCCAGAACGCCCAGGCGATTTACGACCAAATCGCCGATTGTTTGACCAAACCGGAATTTCGCCCGCGCCGGTTGTTTGAGCGTTTCAATATCTCAGTATTGGCGACGACCGATGCCGCGCACGACCAGCTAGAGCATCATCAGGCAATCAAAGCATCTGGTTGGCAGGGACGCATTGTGCCGACGTTCCGCCCGGATGGCGTGGTGAATATTGACCGGCCCGACTGGCAGGAAAACCTGCAGGCGCTGGGTGAAACCTGCGGCTATGAAATCACCAGCTACAAAACGCTGATTGCCGCGCTCGAAAGCCGCCGCGCCTATTTCAAATCCATGGGCGCAACAGCGACCGATCACGCCGCGCTGACGCCCTTCACCTGTGAATTGTCAGACGCCGAGGCCGAAGCCATCTTTGCGCGCGCATTGGCAGGCATCGCCACCGAAGACGACGCGACACGCTTCACCGGTCATCTGCTGATTCAAAATGCGCGCATGAGCACCGAAGACGGTTTGGTGATGCAATTCCATCCCGGTTCATACCGCAATCACAATTCCGTCGTGTTTGAGAAATTCGGCTTTGACAAAGGCTGCGACATTCCGGTGCCGTCCGAATTCACGCGCAACCTGAAAGCGTTGCTCGACAAATTTGGCAGCGATCCGCGCCTGACGTTGATCCTGTTCACGCTGGACGAAACCACCTATGCGCGCGAACTTGCGCCGCTGGCCGGGCATTATCCGGCGCTGAAACTGGGGCCGCCCTGGTGGTTCCACGACAGTTTGAACGGCATGCGCCGCTATCGCGATCAAGTCATGGAAACCGCCGGGGTGTACAACACAGCTGGATTCAATGACGACACGCGCGCCTTTCCCTCCATTCCGGCGCGGCATGATCTGGCCCGTCGCGTAGACGCCAACTGGATCGCCAGCCTGGTCGTGCGCGGGATCGTTGACCTTAACGACGCCGAAGCCATGATTCATGACACGGCATATCGCCTGGCTCAGCGCGCATACAAATTCGCCTAACGAAACTGTGACGCAAACACAAACCGCTTGCCGTCGTGCCGCGAATCATTTCGCGCACGCCAGCAAGCGGTTTTTTCTATTGCGTTCAATTGCCCGAACGCCGCCCAGCCAATGGGGCTATGAACGCGGCACCATGCTGCGCAATCCCATCAGGTTGTCTTCTGAATCGCGAAAGATGGCGATCCACACATCCAGTTGTCCCAACTGTCCCACCTTGTTCGGCTTTTCAAAAATGGTCACGCCGCGTTCGGTCAGCGTTTGCACGGTCGCCTGTATGTCAGCGACCTCGAAATAGACAATCGAACTGTGCGCGCCGGTGCTTTCCGCAACCGACAGCAACAACGTCAGCCCGCTGCAATCAAACGCCGAAATGCTGGGCGCTTTGAACAAATGCTTCAGCCCCAGTTTGTCGCGGTAAAACGCCGTGGCGCGATCCAGGTCTTTGACGGTGACCGCGATCTGGGCAACCTTGTGCAGGGCGAATTCTTTCTTTTCAGTCATCGGACGATTCCTTTCGCTTGTTTGAGCGCACACGGGCGCAACCAATCCTAGCAACAACCACACGAGCAGCAATCGAAATTTCATTTGTGTTCCCTCCGAAATGTGATGCGCAAGAAGATCACGGTCAGCGCCCGCAGTATGCGCAATCCTGACGGCGCGCGCTTCTCGAAAATCACCTTTTTGCGGAGCAGCATACGCTGTCGGTGCAAATGCCCGAGCGGCAAGCGTCCCCACTCGCGTGGGGGTGAACCGGCGCTATCGGGAGCCATAAACTGCGATGGTAGAGCGTCCCCACTCGCGTGGGGGTGGACCGAAATGGGAAGCCGTCACCACGCAAATGCCATTAGCGTCCCCACTCGCGTGAGGGTGAACCGGCACCAGCGCGGGCGCGAATCAGCACGGCATTAGCGTCCCCACTCGCGTGGGGGTGAACCGCCCTAACCACTAACCCTAACCCAAGCGTCAGCAGCGTCCCCACTCGCGTGGGGGTGAACCGAAGCAGAACAACGCGCAATTGAAATCGTGCAAAGCGTCCCCACTCGCGTGGGGGTGAGCTGTCTTACGGAAATTGGCAAATTGGGGAGGACGATTTTGGGGGGAGGGGAGAAATGGGATGGGATTTTCTGGCAATTCTGCTCAAGGTACGGGGCAGGCTGAAAACCTGTCCATACCTGTTCAGGCCGCTTAAGGCTTGTTAGTTCCAGAGAGAGGACTATTACCAGAGTTGCCAGGAGGCTCAAAGAGAGGGTTATTACCAACGTCGGCACCGTCGAATAAACTCCAAGCCCAATTGACCAGATTCAGCACGCTAAACATATCTCTGTTTCCTTTTTGAGGTTGTTGATCGCAATAGCGGGGGATGATTATTTCGGCGTTGGTTAGAAGTCAAGGTCAGTTCGAATATCAGGCGTTAGGCGTTGCGCCGGGCTTCGGGAGGGGACGGCGGGCATCAGCGTTTGCTGCGGCGGAATTGTTCGGGCGAAAGGCCGCGATGGCGGCGAAAGAGGGTGCTGAATGAGCCGAGGCTTTCGAAGCCGACGGCCAGGCAGATATCGGTGACGGGCAATGTCGTCTGGCGCAACAATCGTTCGGCGCGCGTGATGCGTTGGGCGGTCAGAAACTGGTGCGGTGTCTGGCCAAAGGCTTGTTGAAAGGTGCGCAAGAAGTGATTGGGCGACAGGCACGCGATGGCGGCGGCATCGTCCAGCGTGACAGATTGGTCAAACGACGCCGCGAGAAAGTCTTTGGCGCGGTGCAACCGGCGATATAGCTCTTCGCGAGTGGCGGCGCGCAACGCGGGGAAACGTTCGACTTCGTGGCGCACGCGTTGATGCACCAGCAACAGACGGCGCATGACGTCGCTGAGCTGTTCGTTGATCCAGGCTTCGTCGTGTTTATGGGCGGGCAATTGCGCGCGCAAACGAAACAGCGCGGGCGACAACAGATCGTCGTGCTGATAGGTGCGTTCAAAAAAACGCAGCGTTTCGCGTGGCGGCGGTTGGGGATTGTCGAGCAATTTGGCGGCGGGCGTCGTCAAACTGTATTGCACGTCTTCGGCAAATCCGTCTTCGAAAAACAAACAGAACGAAGAGATGGTCGGTTGTGCCTGAACGGTGATTTCGTAATGCTGGCTTTGGTTCAGGATCAAATACGAATCCGACCCGATGCGAAAGCGGCCACGTCCGATGTCATAGAGGGCTTCGCCGCCGTGAAACGATTTGATCGAAAGACAGCCCAGACCCGCCCAGTTATGTTCCGGCGCATTGCCGTTGATGATGAAACTGCATTCGCCCAACCCGGGCGGGTGATGAGCGGAACGCGGGCGCAACTTTCTGGGTTTGAGCACGACAGACATAACGGAACGCATTGTGCGCCGAAGGCCAGCGCTTTGTCACGGCAGCGTGTGGTCAGCTCAGATACGGTTCCCAGACGGCGCGCGGCAACAAATGAATGCCGGGCGCGGCGCTGGCTCCGGCGCTGACCAAATGGCCGGTGCCTGCCGCCAGCAACGCTACGGTCAGATCAAACGAATTCAAACTGTCGCCTTTGCCTGCGGTCAGGTTGGCCATCGAACCGCCCGCAAACAGATAAATCATTCGTCCGTCCACGGCGAAGGCTTCGACAAAGGGCAGCACGGTTTCGTGCGGAAAGGCGCGCAACGATTCCAGCTCTATTTCGTCTGCGCGATGGCCGACGTTGAGGAGGAAGGCTCCCGCGCGCAACAGCGGCCAGTGCGCAGCGGTCAGCACCTGGCCTGCGCCGGTGGCGGTGACCACCACGTCGGCCAGCGGCAACGCTTCAGACAACGGCAACACGTGCCATCCGGCATAGGCGGCTTCGAGCGCGCGCGCCGGATCGCGTTCGGCGATGAATACAGCGCCCCCAAATGCGCGCGCGGCATCGGCGACGCCGCGTCCGACCGAACCGAAGCCGATCACCAGCACGCGTTTGCCGTGCAATGACAGCCGCGTGCGCTCAAAAAACGCCTGCCACGTGGTCAGCCCGACCATATGCCGGTTGTGCAATCCTTCCTTGATCGGCAGATCGTCGTAATTAAAAACCGGATAGCGCAACGGCAATTGTTGCCAGCGGCTGATGCCAGAACCTGTGCCTTCCAGACTGGCGCGCACGGTGGTTGGCCCGCCGCGTTTGTGCAAGGCGGTGCTCAAATCCGCGCCCATTTCCAGCAAATGAGTCGGTTGCCAGGCCAGCGCGTGTTCCAACGCGGCGGCGTATTCGTCGTCGGTCATGCCATGCCAGGCCTCGGTGTCAGCGCCTTGCTGACGCAACCAGGCGACCGTATCGTCGCGCACCGTCGTCGGATTGCAGGTGGTCAGAAACAGCGCCGCGCCGCGCGCGAGCAAGCCTTCAAACAGCGGAATCATTTTGATTTCCAGATGCACGCTGCACGCCAGCCGCACGCCAGCGAGTGACGGCAAATCCTGCAAGGCGTGTTGCAGCTTGGGCATATGCGTGCGCACCCAGGCCAGGTCTTGAGCAAATTCGGGGTTGGTCATAAACGTCCGCGGGAAAAGAAAATAACGAAACAGACGAACGCACAACCAGTGTTCGTCTGTTTCGTTATGGTTGGTTGGCGTAACGCCGGAGCGGTTAGAACGTGAATTTCACGGACAACTGCAACTGACGCGGATCGCCCACGCCTTGCCGCAAAAATCCGTCAAAGTTAAACAGCGCCACCGTCGTCAACGGATTGACGAGGTTGTCGTTGTTGAACGTGTTGAACATTTCGACGGTCGGCACAATGGCAAAACGGTCGCCGCCAAAGCGGAAGCGTTTGGCCAGACTCCAATCCAGCGAAAAGTATTCGTTGTTTTTGCGTTTGTCGTTGCGGATGAAGTTGGTCGGCGTTCTGGGCGACACAGACGAAATCGGTTGGGCGCTGCGCGCCTGAATGCGCGTGTTGCCCAAAATGCCCCAGGGCAATTCACCGTTCAACACGAAGTTGAATTTGTGGCGAATGTCGCGATCAGACAACGCGTAATCCTTCCACAGGTTGTTGATGTCCGCGTAGCGGAACGAGAACGGATCGCGTTCGTTCGAATCGTCGTCCAGGTCTTTTGACAAGACATAGTTGCCTTCGAACTGGAAACCGCGGCTGAACCGTTTGCGCACGCCCACGGTGAACCCGCGATAGAGCGATTTGCCCAGCGCGCTGGTCACGGCGACTTCGCCCAGTTGCGGGCTGAAAATGCCGTTCTGGTTCGCATTCAAAAAGCGCGTCAGATACACGCCTTTTGAGTGCGTGAAATCCAGATAGAGCGCGGTGTCGGGCGCGATCTGCTGTTCAAATTGGACGTTGGTCGAATAGATGCGCGGGTTGCGGTAATCCTTGCTGAACACGCGCACGCCGGTGAACAACGGAAATTGGCCTGGCGGCAGAGGCGCTGGCGACACGACGTTTGGCCAGGTCGGGCCGGGCACGCCAGACGCGATGATGTCCGAATTCAGGAAGATGGTTTGTTGCTGCACACCGTTGGTCGTGATCGAACCGACTTGCGTGAGCATGTTCTGGCGTGCGTTGAAAACGCCCCAACTGGCGCGCAACACCGATTTGCCGTTGTTGGCCACGTCCCAGGCAAAGGCGACGCGCGGTTGGAACATCTTCAGTTCGTCGGGCAACGTGCCGTCGGACGGGAAGCGCGGATCGTTCAGAAAGCGGCCATAGGCGGTTTGTGACGGCGGCACGGTCATCGCGGGGAACAGTTGCGCTTCCCAACGGAGGCCGTAGCTGAAAGTGAAGCCGCGCGCCATTTGCCATTTGTCCTGAATGAAGAGCGCGTACTCTTCGTTGTCAATATTTGACGCACCCGCCGCGTCAGTCGCCGGGCCGTTCAAGCCTGCGCCTTGCAAATACAACAGCAAGGGGCCGCCCGTCGAAGTCGAACCCGTCGGACAAGCTGCGCTGGCGGCGACATACGTGCCGTTTGAGCAGCCTTTGATGTTCGGTCCGAAGCCTGCGCCCAACGATGCGGGAGACGCGTAGCGCAAAAAGCCCGCGACGCTGTCAAAGATGTAACGGCCCTGGAAAAAGCCACGGAAGACTTGCACGTTGTTGCTGTGCGTCCAGTCGCCGCCGAATTTGACGGTGTGGTTGTTCGCCACAATCGAGAAATTGTCTTTCAACTGAAAGCGCTGGAACAGTTCGTCCACATTCGGCCCCAGGAAAAACGGATTGCCGAAACGGAAGGTCGGCCCAAATCCCATGCCGGTGTCGGCGGGAACGTTTGACGCCGTGGCGGAACGCGGACGATCTTCGCGCAGATAGGTCATGTGAAATTCGTTGACCTTGCTGGCGGAAAGCGTCGTGAACAGGTTCAGGTTGAAGGCGTGGATTTTGCCGGGGCCTTCTGTGCCATTGGCCGAATTGCCATAGGTCGGCACGTCAAAGGTTTCGTTTTCCTTTTTCGAGCGGTTGAAGTTGTAGGAAATGCCCAGTTCGTTGCCGGGATTGATCTTCCAATCGAACTTGCCCAAAAAGGCCGAGGTGTTGATCGGTTTTTTGACCGGCAACCCTTCGTCTTGTTGCCGCGTGGTTTTGAAAAAGTTGATCAACGCCAGGCGCTGGCAATCGGCGTTGCTGTTGATCAACGCTTCGTTGGCGACGATGGTTGGCGTTTGCACCGAACAGGGCGCGCCAATCGGCTGGCTCAGGTTGGGGCGCGTCAGGTTGCCGGTGATCTGTTCAAACGTGCCAAAGAAAAACACTTTGTCTTTGACGATGGGGCCGCCAATCGAACCGCCAAATTGTTCGCGGTGAAAATCCTTGAGCGGTTTGCCGTCGGCGGTGTTCGAAGTCAGCTTTTCCAATCGCTGAAAATGGAACAGATCGCCGTGAATCTGGTTGGTGCCTGATTTGGTGATGGCGTTGACGAACCCGCCTGCGGCGCGCCCGAATTCGGCGCTAGCGCCGGTGGCGACAACCTGAAACTCTTTGATCGCGCCGATGGGCACGTCAATCGCGGCGCGTTGTCCGCCCGCCTGTTCGGCAAAAAAGCCATTGTTGTAATCGCCGCCGTCCAAACTGACGTTGTTGAAAATGCCGCGTTGGCCGTTGAAGTTGATTTCGTCGCCATCCGGCCCTTGCGTGATGCTGACGCCGGGCGTCAGGGTCAACAGGTCTTCAAACTTGCGGCCCAAG
>JAEUQO010000124.1 GCA_016789605.1 Acidobacteriota bacterium | reverse complement strand
CGCTGCCCACGGCATACACGCCCGGCGCGCCATCACGAATGTTTGCCACTCCGCGCGAAATAACGCCGTTGTTGTTGATGAGAAAAGCGACGTCGTCATCCGCAGACAACCCCGTAGGCATCACAAACGTAACCTGCCCTGATGACACTGAAATCACACGCCCGGCAATGCCTGATAACGAATCGCCGATCGTTACGCTGACGCCATTCAACTCAAACGGGTAGTTATCGAATTCAGTGGAAGCTCCCGTCGCATTGGCAAGCTGTGCGCCCACTGCCGCCACAATCGAACCGCGCGCCACAGCAGCCGTGTCAAAACTGGCGGCATTGGCCAGCGTCACCGCTGCGCCGCTATCACGCACCACCGGGCGCAACGCCGCTTGAAAGACTTCCGCCGTGGTGTTGAATTTCTCGGCGATCAAATCCCCCAGGTTGGAAAATGCGATCAACGCGCCATCGTCGCTGGCGAATGGCGCAAACAAGATCAGTCGCTGATCATCGGTTGTGGTAGACAGTCGCGTTTGTGTAACCAAATAGAATTTCGGCGCTGACGGAGTCGAAGCCGCGATGTCATAGCGAAAGAGTTCGCGGCTGTTATCAAAATTTCCCGCCGTATCGTTGGTCACGGGCAAATTCAGTTTGGAGCTGAAAACCACCTGCGTCCCCACACCATTCAAGCTGGGAAAATAGTTGTAATCGCTCAAATCGCGCTTGCCCACATCTTGCGTGGTGACTTGCGTGAAGCTTTTCGTTTTTGTGTTGTACAAAAACACATCGCGAATGCGTTCGCCGGTTTTCACCGGGCTGACGCCGCCTGCCGATTCAAATACCAGCCAAGTGCCATCGTCGCTCAAATGCTTGGAAAAACGGCTAAGCACGTTAACCGCGCCGTCTTCGGGCACATCGGCGGTTTCTGAGGTGTTGGTTACCTGCGTCACCTGATTCAGCGGATCACCGACTTTGTAAAGAAAGACTTCGCCATTGAGATCGGCGTTGCTGGGCGTACCGCCAAAGTTATACCCGGAAAGAAACGCCAGCGTTTTGCCGTCGCCACTCAAAAACGGGTTGCTGATGAATCCCTTGGCCTCAAACCCCGAAATGCCTTCCTCAATGCGTTTGTGTGTGACTTGTGTGAAACGACGGGCGTTCAGGTCGTAAACCAATATTTGCGCGTTGTTGTCCTGGTTTTGCGCAGAAAAGATTTGCACGCCGCGCGATTTGAAAAACCGCCGCGTAGAAACAAATGCAATCACAGAACCGTCGTAATTGATCGTGGGCGTGTTGTTGTCAAAGCTGTCTTTGAGGCCATCGGTTTCTGTCAGCCGCTCGATGGTCGCGGCAATCGCGCCGCGCGGCAAAATCGCCAGATACAGCTCTGCGTTGCCGTCAGCATTTGGCGTGTCAGTCAACTGGCTGCTGGTTGAAGCAAACACGATGCGTGTGCCATCGCCGCTGATCGCAGGCACTGCGTTTGTGGTCGTCGAAGACGTCGGCTCACAGCCGCCAGGACATTTGCTGGCTTGCGCTTGGCGGCTGTTGAGCACCACCCCGCCGCCCGAACCGCTGCCGGTTTGACTGCCGGTTCTGGTCAACTGAATGATTTTGCGCAGGTCGGCGTCATACACAAAGATTTCGTTGTTGCCGTCCTTGTTCTCGCCGGTGTAATCGTTCGTGGATTCAAAAACGATTCGTTTGCCGTCATTGCTGGCTCCGCGTACAAACGCGCCATTGGAATTTGCCGAGCCGGTAATCGGAATGATCGAAGTTTGTTGTGCGGCGACTTGCTGCCAGGCGCCCACAAACCCAACAAGCAGCCAAACCCAAAATAAAGAACTGCGTTTTTCCATGCGTGAAAATTCCTTCTGAACTGAGATTGCGTCACACATGGTCAAGGGCGTCGCACAAGCGCGCGCGGTGAGTAAGGATTTGTCAGGAAGTCCTTACAAAACCTTACAAACTTCCCTTCCTTCTCTGTCGCCTTTGCTTCTGAACCGAGCAAACAGTGTAGCGCGCGGCCTTCAGGCAAGAACTGGCGAGCTGCCGCGCCATACGACAAACGTCAGAGGAGTCAAACATGCTTTCTCAAATCTCTCTGCGCCGCTGGTGCGGCGGCCTGCTGACTCTGTTGCTATGCGCGTTACCCGCGCTGGCGCAGACAGAAACAGGTCAGATCACAGGCAAAATCAGTGATCCGCGTGGCGCGGCCATTGCGGGCGCCATCATCAATCTCAAATCCATTGCGACCAGCAGCGAACGCAAAACGACCAGCAATGAACAAGGCATTTATGCGCTGCCGAACCTGCAACCCGGTCTATATGAAATGACCGCCAGCGCCAACGGGTTTGCGGCCATCGCACAGCGTGTCTATGTCACGGTCGGTTCGCGCAATGCGGTCAACCTTAGCTTGAGCTTGTCAGCGGCGACCGATCCCAATGCCGCGAGCGGCAAAACGCCCGCCGTTATCGAAGGCTCTGACCTGGCGGTGGATGTCACAACCCAAACGCTTTCCACCGTCATCAGCGAAAAACAAATACGCGATCTGCCCACGCTGACGCGCAATCCCTATGATCTGGTGGCGCTGGCGGGAAACGTTGCACCGGGCACATCCAATCGCGGCGTCGGATTGGCGATCAACGGTCAACGCGCGTCCAGCATCAACTTTTTGCAAGACGGCGCGGTCAACAACAACCAGTTTTCGGCGCAAATCGGTCAGCGCGTCCCGCTTGAATCGGTGCAGGAATTTCGCGTAATCACCGGCGGGTTGTCAGCGGAATATGGCCGCGCAGCAGGCGGTATCGTAAACGTGGTGACCAAATCAGGCGGCAGCGGATATCACGGCACGGCGTATGGTTTCAATCGTGTGTCGGCGTTGTCGTCAAATACCTTTGATAACAATGCCAAAGGGCTGGAAAAAGGAACCTTCACGCGCAACCAATACGGCTATTCCATCGGCGGGCCGGCAATTGCCGAAAAGCTGTATTTCTTTAACAGCACGGAATGGACCAAAGTGCGCAGCAGCACGCCGGTCATCAGCATTGTGCCGTCGTCTGATTTGCTTGCGGCGTCGGCAGAAGCCACGCGCAATTACTTCGGGCTTTTCAACCTGAGCAACAGTTTGCCTGCCGACAACGACGACAACGCCAGCAAGCTTTACACCAAAGCCGAAATCGCCAGCTTGTTCCCGATCATCAAAGGCGGCGCATTCGACAAAATCAAATCCGACAAGATCGTGTTTGGACAGGTCGAAAACCGCCGTGCAGCCGATGCGGGCGGCGGCGATCCGCAAAACACGCTGCAATCGGTCGTGCGGCTGGATTACAACTTCAGCAACAAAGAAACCGTCAACATACGCTTTGGCACGGATCGCCAAACGCTGTTTGACGGCACCAACAGTTTCAGCCCCTACAGCGGATTCAACACAGGCACGCAACTGCAAAACGACAATCTGTCTATTTCATTGACGCAAGCGCACAACGCGCGGCTGATCACACAAACGCGTCTGGCCATCAATCGGCTGGAATACAAACAACCACTGGGCAGCGCCGGTTCCGTGCCGGGCCTGAGCTTTTTTGGCAACACCGCGCCAACCATTGACGGTTACGAAATCACCTTGCCCGGCTATTCCACGACAGGCAGCACAGCCCTGCCGTTTGGCGGGCCGCAAAATGTTTATCAGATTTATCAGGATGGAACGTATTTGTGGCGCAAACACGAATTGCGGTTTGGCGGGCTGTATAGTTTTACGCAAGACAACCGCACGTACGGCGCGTACCAAAACGCCGTCCAGGTGCTCGGCAGCGGAAACAATTTCGGTCTGGCGCTCGACAACCTGGTCAAAGGCAAGCTTTACAGCTTCACAGGTTCGCTTGATCCGCGCGGCAAATTCCCCGGCGAATCGTTGACCTTGCCCGCCGAAGCCCCCAACTTCACACGCAGCAATCGTTATCAGGAAGCCGCCGGTTATCTGAACGACACCTGGCGTCTGAAACGTAACCTGACGCTAAACCTCGGCGTGCGCTATGAATTTTTCAGCGTCCCACACAATCGCGACGAAAAGCTCGACAGCAATTTCTATCTGGGACAAGGCGCAAACCTGTACGAACAGATTCGCAACGGCAAAGTGCAATTGACTTCCGGCAGCGGCATCGGCGGGTTTTATCGTTCGGATACCAACAACTATGCGCCGCGTGTCGGATTTGCCTGGGACGTTTTTGGCGACGGACGCACCAGTTTGCGTGGCGGATATGGCGTCGCGTTTGATCGCGCATTCGACAACGCCATCGTCAGCATCATTCAGAACCCGCCCAATTACGCTCAGATTGCCTTGATCGCCGGAACCAACATTTCCGGCATTGATATCACCGACAGCAACACCGGCCCGTTTGACGAATCTGGTCGCCTGACCATTCCGCAAACGAACCTGACCGCGATTGATCCGCAACTGAAAACGGCATCAGCGCGGTTCTGGAATTTGTCGTTGCAACGCGAACTGGCGCGCAATCTGGTGGCGTCAGTGGACTATTCCGGTTCACAAGGCCGCGATCTGTATGCGATGTCAAATTTCAACCGCATCGGCTCTGGCAATGTGTACCTGGGCGATACTTGCACGACGGGCAATTGCACCGCGCGCCTCAACAAACAATACGCCGACATCAACATGCTGACGAATCAGGGCTATTCTGATTACCAAAGCGTAACGGTCGGCCTGGACGGTCGTAACTTCCTGACGCGCGGATTGCTCTTTAGCACGCGCTATACCTGGGCAACCGCCAAAGACAACCTCAGCTCGACCCTGAGCGAAGCCGCCAACAACTTCAACTTTGGCTTCCTCGATCCTTTCACCCCTGATCTGGATAAAGGCTATTCAGATTTCGACATCCGCCATCGCCTGGTTGTCAGTGGGGTCTGGGACATTCCGTATCAACCGGGTTTTCAGCCTTCGACCATCACGGGCTACCTATACAAACATTTGCTCAGCGGTTTGAGCCTGTCAGGGATTTTCTCGGCGCAAACAGGTACGCCGTTCACCGTGTACGATTGCACAAAATCGGCCAACAACGTTTGCATCCGTGCCATCGGCAATGCCAGCACCAGCGGCTCTGACACACCGGCAGCGCTCAGCACAGCCAATCGCTTTTCGTATATTGACCTGAGCGGGCTGACCGCTGGCAGCTACGTCAATTCGCGTACCGGCACTTCGATCTTTGGACCGTTCCCTTCTTCGATGACGGCGCGCAACAGCTTCCGTGGACCGGGTTCATACAACCTGGATATCGGATTGTTCAAAACCGTGCGCGTCAAAGAATGGGCGACGTTGCAATTCCGTGGCGAGGTTTACAACGTGTTCAATCACGCGAATCTGTTCGTGATCGGACAACAGACAGACCTCAGCCGGTACAACTACGTTCCGGCGCAACGCAACGGACGGCGCAACGTGCAATTCGCCATTCGGCTCATCTTCTAACGCAAACATTCACCGGCTGAACAAAGCGCTTTCACCTGACTGGCGCGCGTGTACAGAACGCGCGTGCCAGTTCAGGGAAAGTGCGTCTCAAATCGCCCTGGAGTAGTCCTCGTGAGTCTTAGCAAACGACATCTCAACGCGCTTTGTTATGGCATCGCCCTAACCATGTGCATTGCGCTGGTGCTGACCGCCGCAGTCAAAAAAACGACGGCGCGCCAATCACCAGCCGCAACAACAACGACAGCGACGCTGGCGCGACATAACGCTGCCTGGCTGGCGCAGCGCCGTGAACTGGAAAACAAGAGCAATGATGCCCGCTATCTGATGACGCGTGCTGCGCTCTTCGACCCGTTACAAAAAGAGCCTGCGCCGGTTGCGCTCGGCAACGTCAAGCTGGAAACCACCAATCTGGCGGCGGCAACGTCGCGGTTAAAGTTGACCGCCAAAGCGAACGCACAAAAATCCGCCAACAGCGAAGCCGAGGTGGCGCGCGGGTATTTCATCATCCAGTATCGCAACCGAATTCAACCGGCCTGGACGGAAAGTTTGCGCGCGCTCGGGCTTGAAATCAGCGGCTATCTGCCCAACAACGCTTATCTGGTTAAAGCTTCTGTCGAACAAATCACCCAAGCCAAAAACCTGGCACAGGTACGCTGGGTTGGCGCTTATGGCGCAGGTTTGAAGCTTGCGCCAGAGTTGGTCTGGCTGACGGAAGAAACCAGCAGCGCGCAAGCAGCGGCGACAACTGATCACGAAGCCGCTCTGATTCATATTTCGGTCTTGAGCTTTCGCGGTGAAAACTCGGCTTCACTCAGAGAATCAATCACGCAACAATCACAGGCGATTGCGTCTATTGTCGAAGAACGCGGCGATCACCGGATGTGGGTGGTGTTGGCAGTGCGGCCCGCAGAGTTGCCGAACCTGTTGGCGACCCTGGCCGGTGTGGAAGGCGTGGAGTGGATTGAGCAACGTCGCCCGCACTTGCTGCAAAACGACAACGGCGTGCGCGCCGTGCAATCGGGACAGGCGTATGGCGACACTCCGCTGTATCGTCAGGGATTGACCGGCGCTGGTCAGGTGTATGGCACGGCGGATTCGGGGCTGGACACAGACCACGCGCAATTTCGGCTGGATGGCAACGCCTCATCGCAAACGCTGTCTTACGCGACGACTTCGGCCTCGCTGTCGAGCGGTTTGTTGCCCTTCAGAATCACCAACCAGAACAACAAAGTGCTGGCGTATTACCTGCTCGGCAGCAGCAGCTTTTTAGAACTCAAAGACAATCCCAATGGCGGACAATCGCTCGATCCGGTCAAACAATCGGGCACGCGCTATCTGAACGCTGTCGCCTATGACGACAGCAGCGCCAGCTATCACGGCACGCTGACAACCAGCGTCGCCGTCGGACGAAATTACGGGGCGAATGGCACTGGCGCAGTGCCGGGCATCGCCACGCGTTCGACGGGCGACGGCATTGCGCCAGATGCTCGCCTCGTGTTTCAAGACGTGGGCCACCCCAGCGGCCAGTTGCCTGGCGTGGATTCCGTCAGTCAGGCATTGATCCATCAACAGGCGTATAGCAGCGGCGTACGCGTGCATAACAACAGCTACGGCCCGGCGCCGCCCGCCATCTATGACCAGGATGCCGCCGACATTGACGACATCATGTGGCGGTTGCGCGATTACACGGTTTTCTTTTCGGCGGGCAACAACAGTTCGGGCGATTATCAAATCACGAACGCCGCCAAAAACAATCTGGTTGTGGGCGCGTGCGACAGTCCGACGGGCAATGGCCGTTTAGAAAACCTGGCCAAATACAGCAACCACGGACCGACGTTCGACGGACGCATCAAGCCGGACCTCGTTGCGCCCGGCACGGTCATCGGCGCAACCGAAGACCCTGACAGCGCGGTGTCTTCGTCATATGGCAGCTCGACGTCTAAAACCGCCAAAGACGCCGCCGTCAACGGCGCGGATCCGAACAATGAAAGCGAATTGCTCGAAACGGCCCGCAGCGGGACCAGCTTTGCGTCGGCAATGGCGGCGGGCAGCGCGTTGCTCGTGCGGCAATATTTCACCGATGGCTTTTATCCCAGCGGAGCCAAAACGTCGGGCAACAGCTTCACGCCGTCAAACGCGCTGGTCAAAGCCGTGTTGCTCAATTCCGGGCGGAATCTGACGGGCCGGTTCAGCGGCAGCAATTACCCGATCAGCACCAGCGGCGCCTTGCCCAACAGTGGGCAAGGCTGGGGCCGCATTGCGCTCGATGATGCGCTGTATTTTGCCGGCGACCGGCGCGAATTGCGCGTGCTAGCCGACATCTACAACGGCGCCACAGCCAGCGAAACCGCGCGGCCTGCGCCAAATGTCGCGCTGACCACCGGCCAGACACATACCTACCAGATCACCAACGTCAGCAACGTCGAACCGTTGCGCATTACACTCGCCTGGTCTGATCCGCGCGCCGCCATCGGTTCGATCATCGCGCTGGTCAACAATCTCGATTTGGAAGTCGTTGATCCGGCGGGCAACGTGTTTCGCGGCAATCTGAATTTCAAAAACGCCTGGTCAGAACCTGCCGCCAGCGCTGAGTTTGACAATCGCAATCCAGTCGAAGGCGTTTACATACAACATCCGCTTCCCGGCACGTACACCGTGCGTGTAATCGGTGCGAACGTTCCCGGCAATGGGCAAACACAAATCACCGCGCAACCGGGCGACCAGAAAATTGATTCCAACCGCCAGGGATACGCGTTAATCGCGACCGGCAACTTTACTGCGGGTGCACAGCCCGTGCTGGAACTTGCTGCGGCTGACGTCAACGGCGGCGTCAACGCCGATCCGTTTATCAGCAAAAACGAAACCGTCACGGCCACCATCACGCTGAACAATCCCAGCACGTTGAACGCAACCAGCATCGCCGTGCGCGTTGAAGTTGATAGTTTTAGCCCCGTGCCAGCCAGCGTCATTCGTTTGAACGGGCAAAATCCCGGGCAGGCGTTAACGCTGAATGCGGGCGACCTGGCCGCAGGCGCGCGCAAAACAGCCGCCGCGCAAATTACCTTGCTCGATGACGGCACAGATCGCGTTGGACAGCAGATCAATTTCAAAGTCACGCTGACGCCTGCCAATGGCGTTCCCTTCGTCACACAATTTTCGACGCTGGCGCAACTGAAGCTGGTGACCTATCGCACGCGCTTTGAATCCACAGCCGACCCGGGCGCTGCGGGCGTCATCGTCGTTCCCGAATCCACCTGGAAAAAGCGCAAAGATCACGACAATCGCGCCAGCGAAAAGAATTTCTTTGATGGAGATTGGTTGCTGACCAATGCGCAATTCGCCGGCCTGAACGGTTCGCGCGCGAGTTTGACTGATCCCAGCGGCATCGGGCGCGGATACGGCGTCAGCGAAACCAGCCGCAGCGATGGTCAGGTGTATGACGATACGCGCTGGTGGACGCCCAAGCTCGCGCTACCCGGCTTGTTCGTGTCAGAAGCCACCGGGCTGGTCAGCAATCCGGAAAACGCCGCCAACCTGAAAGCCGAGATTGATTCTTTTGACGTAGACGTCAAAGCCGATTTCACCGGCGACATCAGACCGAGCGCCAGCTCGGGCGACTTTTTCATCGTGCGCGTGCGAACGTACGACAACACGGTTTCGCTTCGTTCGACCGACGACAGCGGCGCAACCGAAGACAGCTTTACCAACCTGCTGTACCTGGATTCCCAGAACGTCGCCAACACTGGTTTTGTGCATTACAGCGGCAACAACTTTGCCAGCGGCAACGGCGTGTTCAACGTGGACGATGACGACGAAGACAATTCGGATGTGTTCTTCCGCGTTGAACTGCAATTCCGCCGCAATGGCTTTCCGCAAAGCGGCGAGGGCGTATTTGTTGACAATCTGTCCGTGCGTTTTCGCGTGGCCGACACGGCAGTCTATGCCTCGCCCACAGCCGGAACCGTCGCCACGGTAAATGCCGCCAGTTTTGCGCGCGGCGTTGCGCCCGGCCAAATCGTCGCCGCTTTTGGCGCGGGTTTTCCCGCTGGTACGTCGTTCGCTGAAACCGCCTCTGCCACGCCATTGCCCACCGAACTGGCGCAAGTCACCGTGCGCGTGAATGGCGTCACAGCGCCGCTCTTTTTCGCGGGCGCGCCCGGCGACGGAACCTTCCAAATCAATTATCAGCTTCCGTTTGAAACGGCGGCAGGCACGGCGCTGGTCGAAATCCTGCGCGCGGGACAATTGGCCGCCAGCGAATATCTGGTGGTCAGCGATGCCGCGCCCGGCGTGTTCACTCGCAACGCTTCAGGCCAGGGCCAGGCCATCGCGCTCAATCAGGATTTCACCTTGAACGGCGGCGCCGGTTCAGCGCCGGGCGCAAAGCCCGAAGCGCGTGGCCGCTTTCTGATCGTTTATGCCAACGGACAAGGCCGCCAATTGCTGGATGGCGCAAACAGCCAGTTGCTGACGTTGCCGTCGGGTTTTGCGGCTCCGGCCAATGGCAATCCGCTCTATCTGACCGCCGTCACGCCGACCGTCACCATCGGCGGTGTCGCGGCAGAAGTCGGCTTTAGCGGTTTGGCTCCGGGCTTTGTAGGCCTGTGGCAACTCAACGTCAAAATTCCCGCCAACGCGCCCACCGGCAATGCCGTGCCGCTGGTCGTGTCGTTTGCGGACAAAACCAGCCAAACAACGACTGTGGCGGTCAATTAAAGCTTGAGGGCGCTCAGTCGCACGCGCGGACGCCTCGCCGAAACTCGTCCACGCGTCGCACGAGCGCTCTCAGGACGCAGGAGAAGTTTTATGTTTCGCCTTTCTCGTCAAACAACCTTCTTACTTTTTTCGCTGGCGTTGTTACTGACGCTGCCCCGTCTGGCAACGGCGCAAAGCGCGCTGGTCGAAGACATCGAAGTGCGCGGCAATCGCCGCATTCCCAGAGAAACGATTCTGTATAGCGTGCAAAGCAAGCCGGGCGATTTGTATAGCGAATCGCTGGCGCGGCGCGATTTTGAATCCGTCATCAATCTGGGCATCTTCGATCCGTTGTCAGCCAAACTGTCGGTTGTGGATGGGCCGCGCGGCGGCAAAATCATCATCTTTCAGGTCAAGGAATATCCCATCATCCGTGATATCGAATATCGCAATCTGAAATCCGCCACCGAAAGCGAAGTGCTGACGCGGTTCAAAGAGCGACGTGTCGGCATCAGCAAGGAATCGCCGTTCGATCCGCTCAAAGCGCATACGGCGCGCGCCGTGTTGCGAGAGGTCTTGGCGGAAAAAGGCTTCCCCGAAGCCGCCATCGAACTCGAAGTCGAAGAGATTTCTGCCACCTCCGTGGTTGTGCTCTTCAAGGTGAGCGAAGGTGAACGCGTGCGCGTCAAAGATATTGAGTTTGTCGGCGAGCGCGACGGCTTTTCCGAACGGCAGTTGCGCAACGCCATGAAGCTGGTCAAAGAGGCGGGCTTGTTTACGACCTTTACGTCAAAGGACATCTATTTCAAAGACAAGCTGCAAGACGACCTGGAACGCGTGCGTTTTTACCTGGGCACCAAAGGCTATCTGCAAGCGCGCATCGGCGAACCGCAAGTCAGCCCCGACGGCATCGCCAGCAATGGTTTTCCGCTGCCGATTCCGGGCCTGCGCAAAAAAGGGCCGGGGCTGAAAATCTCCATTCCCATCGAAGTTGGCCGCCGCTACAAAATCGCCAAGGTCGAAGAAAAAGGCGTTTCGATTTTTCAGGCAGGCGCAATCACCGCCGTGTCTCAGCTCAAACCTGGCGAATACATCAACGCCAAATTGATTCAGGAAAACGTCTTCAAAGGCGTCAAGGATTTGTACGGCACACAGGGCTACATTCAGGCCAGCGTGGATTTCGTGCCGAAATTCATTGATAAAACGCCGGAAGAAGGCGAAGTCGAAATCACCCTGGAGGTGGACGAAGGCCGCCAGTTCAGCTTGCGGCGACTGGAATTCATCGGCAACACCAGCACGCGCGACCGCGTGTTACGCCGCGAAGTGTTGTTGAACGAGGGCGATCCTTACAACAAACGGTATTGGGATTTGTCGCTGCTGCGGCTGAATCAGTTGGGACTGTTTGAGGAAATCAAAGACAAGGACGCGATCACACGCACCAACGACCGCGACCAAACCGTAGACATTGACGTGCAGGTGAAAGAGCGCGGCAAGCAGCAACTGACGCTCAACGGCGGCGTGTCTGGTTATGCGGGCAGCTTTTTCGGACTGGGTTATTCAACCAATAACTTTCTGGGATATGGCCAAACGCTGAGCGCAAGTTTCTCTGGCGGCAACCGGCAAATTTTCGCCTCGGTGGGATTCACGGAACCATATCTGCTGGGCAAACCGATCAGCCTGGGCATCAACCTGTTTGCGCAACGCCAGCAATATTTCGGCAACAGTTACAACACCTTCAGCAACTTCTTCTCGACGCTCGATCTGAGCAAGGTTGATCTGGATTCGCTCTTCACCCAGGAATCAGTCGGCGGCAGCATCGAAATGTCAGCGCCGTTGTCGCTGTTCACACGGCGGTTACGCCGCTATTCGCAATTTGCGCGGTTGGGGCTGTCTTATTACCTGGCGACGTCACGCATCAAAGACCCGGCGGTCAATCGCGACAACGACACGTCAAACGACATCCCTGTCACATACAGCCAGCCCCGTTTGCTGACCAGCCGCATCACTCCGAATTTGTTCATCAACACGCTGAACGCCGCAATTGATCCGACGCGCGGACAAAGCCTCTATCTGGGATTGTCGTTCTCAGGCGGAGTTTTGGGCGGCGACGTCAACACGATTTCGCCCAGCATCGAATACAAATTGTTCAAACCGTTGTTTCGCGCTGAAACCGACCGGCCGCACGTTTTCGGCATGCGCTTTCTGGCGGGTCACGTGCGCAGTTTCGGCACGCCAGTCAGCACGCAATCGCTGTCGTTCGTGGGCGGCGTGCCGATTACAGAACGCTACTTCCTGGGCGGCGAAAACGACGTGCGCGGCTACAACTTCTATTCGATTTCGCCGGTGGTGCGCTACGACTACTTTCGTTCGACGCGCAACGTAAAAGCCAAAGTGCTCAATAGCTCCGGCGAACTGGAAGAGGTCGCCGACGGTTCGATTCATGCGAGCGTCTTGCGCGCCTATACCTTTGAAGCGCCCGAAAACGGCTGTGGCGAAGTCAAAAGCGCCGGTTGTAACGTCGAGCGCATCGTGCGCAAAGACAGCGACGGCAAGGAAGTTCCATTTTACACGGCGGTCGGCGGCGATACGCGCATGCTGTTCAACTTTGAATACCGCATGCCGCTGGCGGGGCCGGTATCGGTGGCCAGCTTTTTCGACATCGGCGCGGTGTTTGACATGCGCAAATACCGCGATCAGATCGTCACGTCGAATTACATCGAGCAGACCATTACGCCGACGGGCGTCATCGTGAATTCGTCGGGAACGCTGGCCACGCGCGATGAACTCGATAGCGCTAACGCATCGAGCGGCACGACCGGCAACGGTTTACCCGCTGGCTTTCGCCAGATTTACCTGACGGGTGATGCGCGCTCCTACAACTTGCTGCGGCTGTCACAAAAAACCACTAACTTTCTGGAAAACATGCGCGCGTCGGCGGGTCTGGAATTTCGCGTGCAAGTGCCGGTCATCAACGTGCCGTTTCGCCTGATCTTTGCTTACAACCCCAACGCCAACCCTGACATCACCGATCCCAAAGTGCTGTCGTTGGAAAGGAGAACCGTTGTTCGTTTCAGCATCGGACGCACATTTTAGTTGGCTGCGGCGCGCGCTGCTCGTCGTGTGCTGGTTGCTGTGGCTGGCGCTGTCGGCTTCAGCGCAAAGCGGGCGACGAATTCAGAGACCTGCGTTTCCCTCAACAGAAGCGCAGGCTCCGGACAGCCTCACCATCAACACCACCGAAGTCCGATTGGAAATCAGCGTGCGCGATTCGCTGGGACAGGCAGTGCCTGGTTTGCGCGCAGAAGATTTCCTGATTTACGACAACGGTCGGCGTTACGAAGCGCTTCATTGCGAGCCGATGCGCGCGCCGGTCAAACTATTGCTCTTGCTGGAGGAAGGCGACGGCATTTTTACCGACACAGAAATGATCAATCAGACTTGGCTGACGTGGCGAAAATTCTTGCGCGCACGTTCACCGCAAGATCAGTTGGCGGTGATGCGCTTTTCTGACGAAGTCTGGCTGACTCGAGATTGGCACAACGACGAAGCGGGATTGGCGCAAGCATTGAAAATCGGGCGCGGAAATAGTGGCCAGGCCGCCCTGTTCGATGCATTGGCAATGGCGGCTGCCAAATTGGCCGGAGAGCAAGGCCGCACAGCCATCATCTTGCTCACTAGCGGTTTGCCTTCAGCGGGTGTGTTGAACTTGGGCGATGCGCTTGCGGCGGTGCGCGGCACCGGAACGCCCGTCTACGTTCTCAGTCAAACTGAAGCCATTGCTGTCGCCATGCCACACACAACCACGGCTGGCTTTTTACGCGCGACCGCGACCCCGGCAGAGCTGGCCAGGCAAAAAGCCCAGCTGGCATTGGCTGAACACGAGTTGACACAATTGGCGGAATTGAGCGGCGGAATGATTTACTTTCCGTTGCGCGAAAGCAGTCTGGGCTGGATGCTACAACAAATCGCGGCTGACCTTCATACGCGCTACCAAGTCAGTTACCCGCCAGAAGATTCGCACTGGACCTCCACGCCGCATCGCATCGAAGTGTTGGTGCGCGGCGGTCATCAGGCTCAAGCGCATAGCGGTGCACCCATCTCCCAACCACCAATCAGCAGCCGTTTGCCAGGCGCCTCGCACTGATGCCTGCGCCTGTTCATACTGACCACCAATTCTCATCCTCAGCACCAAAACATTCGATTGCTTTCTCTCTGTGACGTGGTATAAATCAGTCGTTTAACGGCTAATTTATTACTCGTTACTGATTGTGCAATCAGCAACAAAACACCGCATTGGCCGCCCCACTGCAAACGCAAACAGGTTATGTCCGAGTTGAAAACTGCAATCCAACAGCCTCCGCTATATATTGATCTGGACAATACGCTCAGCAAAACAAACACGCTGCACGAAGCAACGCTTGGCTTGCTACGCACCAAACCGTGGTATCTGTTTTGGCTGCCGTTCTGGTTGTTACGCGGGCAAGCATATTTGTGGCAGCGGCTGAGCGAACACGTGTCGTTGAATGTGGCATTGCTTCCCTACCGGCCAGAGGTGTTGGCGTTTCTCAAACAGGAATATGAAGCAGGGCGCGAATTGGTGTTGATCTCCGGTTCACACCACACCGTCGTCAGTAATGTGGCGCAACATCTAGCGCTCTTTCACGATGCGCTCGGTTCGACCGAGTCTGTGCACCTGGTTTCAGAACGCAAGCTGGCGGCCATCACCGAACACGCCCAGCAACAGCCATTCGATTATATTGGCGATTCGCGACACGATTTGCCGATCTGGCAAGCCAGCCGCAAAGCCATCGTCGTGAGCGGCAGCAATTCGTTGTGGCAACAGGCGCAAAAACTGGCCCCCGCCACCGAACGAATCAAGCCCATACAACCGCCATACCTGAAAGCCATCTTCAAAGCCATGCGACCGCATCAGTGGGCCAAAAACCTGCTGTTGTTTGCCGCTGTGTTTCTCAGTCACCAATTTACCCAATTGCCCTTGGTGTTGAATTCGGCGCTCGGCTTTTTGGCCTTTTCACTCTGCGGTTCGGCGGTATATGTCATCAACGATTTGGCAGATTTAGAAGCAGATCGTTTGCACACCAAAAAACGAAAACGTCCCTTTGCCGCAGGCGATGTGTCAGCGCTGACCGGCGCAATGCTGGCGGTGTTGTTATTGGCCGGGGCCACCACCGTCACGCTTGTTCTGCCCAAGGATTTTGCGCTCGTACTGGCGGGCTATTTTGTATTGACGTTGCTGTATTCGGTGTATCTGAAAGAGAAGCTGTTGATTGATGTGTTTTTGCTCGGCGGGTTGTTTACGATTCGCGTATGGGCGGGCGGCGCTTGCACGGGAATTGCGATTTCCCACTGGGCGCTGGCATTTTTTATGTGTTTGTTTCTCAGCCTAGCGCTGGCCAAACGCTATTCTGAACTGGCGTCCACCGTCGCAGAGCGCGGCGAAGGAGCGTTGCATCGCCGAAATTACCGCACGTCAGATATGCAGTTTTTGCTGAGTCTCGGCTGTTCCAGTGCGTTGATTTCCATGTTGGTCGTGACGCTGTATATCAATTCGGCGGACGTCGTGCGCTATTACCGTCGCCCCAGCTTGCTTTGGCTGATTTGCCCGCTGTTGGGTTATTGGTCCAGCCGCCTTTGGCTGATTGCGGCGCGCGGCAGGCTGGACGAAGACCCCGTGTTATTCACCATCAAGGATAAAGTCAGCTATCTAACCGGCAGCATCATCGCGCTCATCGTGTTGCTCGCCATTTGATGCGCCGACCCCACATAGACCACGCCTTGCCCGATCTCAGCAGAGCTCAATTGATCCGGTACATCGTGTAATCCGCGTTGGTGAATGTTTCAGCAAACCGGTCGCGATTGCGCTCGACAAAGGCGCTGATAAAAGCCTGATCTTCCGGTTCGATGTTTTTTGGTCCGATGATCAGATAGGTCGCCTTGACGCGGTGAAAGAAGTCCCACAGTTTTTGATCATCCGGTTCCTGGTGCCAGACCGTCACTTTCTTGCCGGTTAATAAGGCAAACGCGCGCGGTTTGCGAAACACGATCACGTCATTGTCCGTCACCTGTTGATCAACAAATTCAAACAGCTCTTGCGTATCGCGCGTCCCCAGACTGGGCGGCGTCAGAGAATCGTGCGACTTGTAATACGTTCCCGCATACGAAAGTAACAGCGCCAGCACCAGCCCGGCATAACACACGCCACCGAAGTGAAAGCGACGCACGATTTCAGCCAGGCCGATAAACGCATACAGCAAGAAAATGGGTACCAGCGGAACCACATAACGCACCGACATCGCCAAAGGCAAAATCAAAAACGGCAGCAAATAAAACACCGGGAACAACTCAGTGATGCTCAGATGCCGTTTAAGCTTTATCACCAACCCAAGCACCGCCAATCCAGACAGCACCGCAAACAACGCCCACTGACCCGGTTTGAAAAAGCCATTTGACCAATAGGAGGACAGAAGCTGTATCATTTCGGTCATACTCTGTTTGACGTATGACAGACTTGGCTCTAATTGTGGGCCGTACCCACCCACGCTGTTCAGTGTCCTGTTTTGCCAAAACACCAATCCCAGCGCCAACGAAATAGCCTGAACAGCCAACCAGGTTGGCCGTCTGTTTTTCAACAAGTCGTAGGCGCCAAAAGCAGGAATCAAAACCAAACCAACGCTGCGGGTGCCATACGCCAGGTAAATGGCCAATCCGATCAAGACCGCATCTGCGACCCGTCCCCAGCCTTTGCGATTTCGCTCATATCCACGCTCAACCAGATAAAAGCTGAGATAGATGAACAGCAAAAACGCCATCTCTGAAATCAGCCGGTCACGAAACTGCCAAATCCAGGGATTCAAACTGATCAGCGCCAACAAGCTGATCAACAAGGGCCATGGCAAATCGCGCTTGAAAAGCCAGAACATGACCAACAATGTCAGCAGAAAGATGAAGACCTGCTCAACTTTCATGACTAACATACTGCCGTGAAACCAGCGGTATACAGGCACCAGCATCGCGGGCCAAACCGGCGGGTAAACTTCGGGGCCGATCATCGCGTCGGTGTTGTTGATGTACGAACTTTCTTTGTACGCGCGTCCGGTGGCGAGATTTTTGGCATGCACCAGATATTGCGCGAAATCGTCTCCCCAATCCTGACCTGGCTTAAGCGTGGCCAAGTAAAAGACTCCCGTCAGCGCAATGGTCAGCGCCAACGCCAGGCCAGCCTTACGCCGACTGGCCAGCGAGTCACTCTGCTGTAATAACAGCGCCTGCCTGAGCCCCGCGAGGCGTTGCCGCCAAGAAGACTCGTTACCGCCTAACGCCGGCAACACAGATTTGCCAACCTGATCCACGATCAACTTCTTTTCCATGGGTGATCCCCTTTGCTTTTTGGACTGAGCAAAGTTCTTGGCCTTACGACACGCCAATCAGCGTCGCCGATGTTTCCTAAGGGGTCGCAGAGTCTCATCGTTCGGCTGGGGTGACGAACGTCTTGCGAGGTTTGCAAGTCAGGGTAACCTACTCAATTCATCGCGCACAGGCTGTGGCCCACGTGCGCACAGGGCTCTCTTAACGTCAGACGGCGGCAACATCCGCCCGTGGTTCTGTCTCCCACGGCACGTGGCCAAATTTTTCAGATGCCGTTTGCCGCATCAGATTGAAATACAGCTTCAGGTGGGCTTCTTTGGTCCACCAACGCTCAAACGCATGATAACCGTTTTCTCCCAGCTCTGTGCGCAATGCCGGAGAAGCTTGTAACTGGCGCAAGGCAGAGAGCAGCTCAGTATCGTCGCGATAAACAAATCCGCCATTGGCATCCTGTACGACTTCGGTCAGTGCGCCGAGTTCTCGGGCGACGACCGGCGTTTTGCGCGCAAAGGCCTCAATGATGATGATGCCGAAGGTCTCATACGTCAGCGACGGCACCAAACACGCCAGCGCGTGCACATACAACGCACCGAGCGCCTGTTGCGATTGCGCGCCCAAAAACTTGATGCGCGGGTTTCCTGCGGCTTGCGCGCGCAATTCGTCCAGATAGGTTCCGGTTCCCGCCACCAACAGATCGCAATCCGGCACCTGATCCCAAAGCGCAATCAACGTCTGCAATCCTTTGATCGCTTCCAGGCGACCGACAAACAAAAAGTACGGTTTCTCTTGTGGGCGCGGTCCCGGATGTTGCCAATCGCGGTCAGCGCGGTCGGTAAAATACGGTAAATGCCCGACCGGTTTGGCAAAGCCGCGCTCAGCGTGCATACGCGCTGTAAACCGGCTGGGCGAAACGAACTGATCCACGTGTTGGCTGGTGCGCGTCAGCGTGCCGGTATAGCGCCAAAGCTGCGGCGGGCGCTTTGCCTGAAACGTGCAGCGCAAACAATCTGGCCCTTCACATGGACGCTCGTTGAATTTCCACAATACGTGCGTCGGGCAAACCAGCCAGTGTTCGTGTGTGGTGTAAAGCTTGATGGCGTGTTCGTGGCCGGGCGACACCGTCATAATTTGCGGGCCGAGCAGCGAGATGTTGTGGAAATGAATCACGTCGTACCGTCTGCGTTCCAGCAACTGGCGAATACGCCCGAGCTTCAACCAGGGATATCCCGTTTGCTGGGTCAACAGCGGCGAAAGCCATTTATAGCCGCTGCGCAATCCGTGCGTGTGTACGTTCGGATGCGGCGTGAATTTGATTTCAGGTTCCGCCGGATGCAGCAAGTGATAGGCATCCAGGCAATGAACCACGTCTATGTGATGTCCGGCATCGCCCAGGGCGTGACACAAGCGATACAGATACATGGCGTCGCCACCAAAGCTGTAGGGCGGATAGAACGTCGTCAGATGTAAAAAGTTGAGTGGGCGATTCATCGTGCAGTGACTTGTTTGATTAACGCAATCATTTGCCGCGCAGCAGCATCCCAGGTCAATTTGCCCGCCGCAGCCAGCCCCGCCTGACGCATTTCTGCGCGCAAGGTACTGGAAGAAGCAATTCGTTGCAGCGCTGCCTCCAACTCTTCCGGCTTGCTCGGGTCAATAAAAACTCCCGCGCCGGACAACAATCCGGGCAGAGGGCTGGCAGTCGTAGCAATCACCGGACAACCGCAAGCCGCAGCTTCAACAGCAGGCAAACCGAAGCCTTCGATCAAGGACGGTAACGCCAGGACTTCGGCCAGGTTCAGCAAGACGACCAATTCTTCGTCGGGTAAATAGCCCGTAAAGATGACGCGTTCGCTCAAGCCTAAAGATTCGATCTGTTGCCGGATGACGCCGTAATAACTATGAAAGACTTCTTTCTTGTATTCACCGACCATCACCAGACGTAAGTCATCATGCGCGCCTTGCGCAACCAGTTTGGCAAACGCCGTCACCAGCGCCGCCAGATTTTTATGCGGGCTGAATCCACCGACATACACCACGTAACGGCCGTTGGCGCGAATGTTCAATTCGCGCAATTGCGGGGTCGGTTGCGGGTCAGTCAACCGGCGAAAAACAGGATCGCTGGCTTCGCCCACGACAAATACTTTGTTCGACGGCATGTTGAAATGCTGCATGATCCCCTGCCGCGAAAAATCAGACACCGTCGCAATCGCGTCTGCCTGCCAACGCCCCAACGCAACTTTGGTCTTCCAAAACAGGCGCGCCGAAGCTCTGGGCAAGGTAAGCTGCGGATACGTTTCGGCAATCACGTCGTGGATCATCACCACTTTCTTGGCGCGGCTGAGCACTGGCACGTAGCTGTATACCGTGGGAAACAGCAACAGGTCGAATTGACGCGCAGACATCGCCCGGCTCATACGCAACATATCGAAGGCGGAGCGCCGCCCATTGGCCGCCGCCGCCACGGCAGCAGGCGATTCGGCGCGCACCCATTGCATTTTTGCCGCAGGCGGCAAGGCATTGATGGCTTCCGGCGCATCCACAAACAAGGTGTATTCGTTTTGTTTGTCGAGCTGTACCAGCGCATTCAACAGCGCCCGCGCGTGTCGGCCATAGCCGCGCGAATTCTGCCAGCAGGTGGCATCTACTCCAATTTGCATCGGCTTAATGACTCCCCTCGCCAAACAGCGGCTGTGTGTTCATGGGTAAAGTAGGTCGGAATAAAGACAGGTCATCGTGCGAAGGGGCGACCGGGGCCAAAGATAATGAAGTGCGTTTTTCCGCAGCGGCTTGTACCACGGAACGAATGGCAGACACGACCATCGTCGGTTGATCTAGCTGAATGAAATGCCCGCTTTGTTCTGCAATCACCTGCCCCGCACCGGGAACCAGACGCACAAGCGATGATTGCAATTCTGCGCGCAATTGCAATCTGGCGGGGTCGTTGCCCGCCCATTCGTTGCGCCCAGCGCTAAGCACGACCAGCGGCATCGGTTTGAGCGTCCCTGCGGCGCGGATTTCCGCAGCGCTGGCCAGCAAATTAACCTGTTCGTAATTGTCGCCGCCTTCGTGCTGTAAATACTTGTCACGCTCTGGGGCGGGAAGCATAGCAGCGATGCGCTCGTATTCGTTTTCGTGAGCCGCATCTATCAGCACCAAACCGGCAACGTCGTCGGGATAGCGCAAGGCATAAAGCCGGGCGTTCAAACCTCCCAGCGAATGCCCTACCAGCACAAATGGCCCGGTTTCACCGGCTTTGGCCAACAACGTGTGCAGCTCGTGTACGAGTTGTTCGCTGGTGCGCGGCACAGGTCCCGGATCACTCTCTCCTAATCCGGCTCGATCATAGGTAATGACGCGCGCAAAAGAGGCGACGCCATCCGGCACTTGCCCCCAAGTGTTACGACCTTGCGCCAAACCGGCGTCAAACACGACGGTAGGAGTTCCCTTCCCTGTACGATCCAGCCGCAGGTAATGCCCATCCACGTTGACCAAACGGCCAGTCACAATGTTCCAGCCGCGCTCCAGCTTTTGTCGTCCACCGACAAACAAGCGGCGTGGCCCCAACACAACCGCAGCGGCCCCAACCAGTAACGCCAACATCAGAACAGCGATGCCGAACAAGCGAATTTTCAAAATACGGCTCACTTAAATCGTTTTCAATTGGCGGTACGGTCTAGCCACAGAGTCTTAGAGAATATCTGTAACTCTGCTCCTCAGTGGCAAACTCCGTACGCCAAGGTGAATTTTGATCTAGAAGTTCAGGCAGACGGGGCGTCTGCGGACAACGCTTGACCGCTTAGCGACGGCCAGAAATAAAGAGCAAAAAATTGGTGAAGCCCAACATCGCGCTGACATCGCCCATTTTCTTTCTGAAATTTCCGTGGACGATCACCAGATCGCCGCCTTGCAACGGAATGTTCTCTGTCGGGGCGGCCTTGTCCGCAAGAATGTTTTTGACGTTCACCTTAACCACCTGACGACGGCCATCGGGCAACTGGCGATTGACTTCCACCGCAGAGCGATTGCCCAGATCGTTAAACCCGCCCGCTTCTGAAATGATGTCCAACAACCGCATGGGCCGTCCCATCACATACACGCCGGGGCGCAGCACATTGCCCAACACGGCAATCTTGGTGCTTTGAGCTTCGACCAGTTGCACGCTGACTTCAGGATTCTTGAGATATTCGCTCAATTCCGTCGTCAACATTTTGTGCGTTTCGGTGATGGTTAACCCAGCAACGCGAACTTCGCCCAGCAGCATGTGATAAATCGTGCCGACAGGCGAAACCTTCACTTTCTCATAGGAATAATCGGGTTGGCCTTTGATGCGGATGGAAATCTCATCCGCCGTCCCCAACCGATAGGTGTCGTAAAAACGACGATAGATGTCAGTGAAATAGGGGTCCTCTTTGCTGACGCTGACATTGCTCGGCGGCTGTTTAGCCGCGTCTGCGCTGGTGTCTGTCGTCTGCGCCTGCGCTGCTGTCGCGGTAACGAGGCAAAACGCCAACAGCGCCATCCAACAAACATTAAGCAAGCGCGGGGGCAAAAACCTCAGTCGTGACATAAAACCTCCTAGCAAACACAAATGATGAAAACCGGCTGGGCGCGTAGAGCAAAGCTGCGCGCATCAGGTTGCCAATTCCTTATGAATCGTGTCTCGCCAACCATTCCCGGTACCAGGCGATTGTCTCCTGCAGGCCCTCATCGAGCGTGTATTGCGGTTGCCAACCCAACATGCGCCGCGCTTTGGCGCAACTCAGATATTGTCGCGGGATTTCCTGGCTCGCTTCATTGAGCACCTGCGGTTTCAACGCTTTCGCGCCGATCAGACGCAAAATGCGCTGCACCAGTTGCAAGACGGAAAGCGGCGCTTCGGTGCCGAAATTGAAAGCCTGCCCCAAAAACCGTTCGTCAGGCAGACGTTCAGCCAGGTGCAAATACGCCGCCACGGCATCACGGACGTAAAAATAATCCCGGATGAATTTACCGTTGCTGCGAATGAGTGGGGCTTCCTGGTACAACGCAGAGCGAATGGTGCCTGGCACCAGCCGGTTGAAATTCAAATCGCCGCCGCCATACAAATTTCCACAACGGGTAATGGCGACAGGCGTGCGATAGGTGTGAAAGTAGGACGAAACGATGAACTCCGCGCAGGTTTTGGAGGCATCGTACGGGAATCGTCCCAGCAAGGGGGCGTCCTCAGTATACGGCAATTGCTTGTGTGCGCCATAGGCCTTATCGCTCGAAGCGACCAACACTCGCTGAATTAGCTTGGCATTGACCCGGCAGGCTTCCATTACATTCCAGGTGCCTCGGATGTTTGCCTCAAATGTAGACACCGGCGAACGCAATGCCGTGCCCACGATGGTTTGCGCTCCCAAGTGAAAGACCGTGTCAATCTCGTGTTCATTCAAAGCGCGCGCAATGGTGTCGTAATCTTCCAGCGCGCCCCGCACCACGGTCGTTTTTGCCAGTGAGCCCGAACTAACCAGCGCGCTTTCCGCCACCCAGTCGCGCACCAAACATGTCACATAAGCGCCGCGCTGGAGCAATTCCTCAACCAGCCACGACCCCAGCAAGCCCGTCGCGCCTGTGACAAAGACGCGGCGACGATGCCAAAAATTCACTCCCATTTACGCCAAGGGGCCCTCCCATTCGCCCACATCGTTTCCAGCAATTGTTTTCCCGCAGCGTATCTATCGGCTCTATCGGCTGCTCAAACCATTGCTCGTCTGGTAAATAATCAGACGCACCCAACTCAAAAAGCTCAAAAACAAAACATCTGCCGTTGCTCAAACCTTCACCGGTCTGCGGCGTCCTGGTAAATGCACGCGCCTAATCCGGTCAGGCTCTCCCTGCCAGTATCTATCAGCCTTATCCGCCAATCAACGTGGCGTGAGCTGGCAATCTGCTGCTCACTGCTGTTGCGGTCAATGAAGCGAATGAGTCGTTCGGCCACTTCTGCCTATGCCCGGCATCCTCGACAACCTACACAGGAGGCATATGACAAAACTACGATGACAAGGCGACTTGCGTCAGTGAAGTATTGGCCGTTGTTTCAAACTCTTTGGCCAAGCGGATTCCCGCCGGAATGCTCGTGGGCGGCAACCAGGACGTCAGCGCAGCCAAACGCGTCACCGCTACAGGTTGATGCGCCATCTCTTCTAAGCGCGTCGGCAACGCGCCAAACTGCAAAATCCCGTCAGACAATTTCAAAACGCCTGCACCATATTCGGCAAACTGCCGCACGCTGGTCAGTCGCCCGGTGGCTAGATTCACAATGTTGCCAGGCTTGGTTGGACTGACGCCCAATCGCAACAGCCCTTCAGCAACGTCTGCCACATAGGCGAAATCACGTTGCTGGCGGCCATCAGTCAGCGGCAACGGTGTGCGCGTGCGTGCGGCTTCGAATAAAGTGGGCAATAACCGCCCAGCGGGTTCTCCGGGACCATAAACAGTGAAAAGCCGCGCCGTCAGCGCACGCAACTTGCGCTCGTGACAAATGGCGGCCAGCGCTTCAGTGCCAGCCAGCTTTGATTTGCCATACAACGACGTCGGAATCGGCGTGGAATCTTCGGCCAGATCATTGCGCAGTTCGCCGTATTCCAAGGCGGAACCGACGTGCACCAAATCCTGCCCCGTCCATTGCGAATCGCGAATCGGCGCCAGTGTTTCCGCCAACTGCCGCACCAGTTCGGTGTTAATGCGATAGGCAGTTGCGTCATCGCGGTCTGTACGATCCACGCCGTACTCCGCCAGGTTGAACGTGATTGTCGGACGTACCGCCAACAATGCCTCGCGCCAACGCCCGGGCACAGCCAGATCGAGTTCAATAATGTCTCCGCGCACGCCGTAAGCGGCAAATGTCTCGGCGGCGCGTACGGCGTCACGCACGAACAAGAAAAGTCGTGCGCCTTGCGCGGTCAGTGCGCGCGCAACCCAACGGCCAATAAATCCGGCAGCGCCCAAAACTGCCACACGCACATTCTGATAACTGTCCTGCTGAAAGCTCATGCTGTTAGTGTGCGCTTGCTTGCGCCCCCTGTTCCTGTTGCAATAATTCGCGCGCGGGTGTTGGTCCGGCGACCACTTGAAAGCCAGCCCCAGTCACGCTTGGCCCGGCTAAAATCCAGACCGGACGGTCGGCGTAAGCAGCCAGGACTTTGGCCCGTATCGCGGGATCACGATCCCAGGCATAAATCGGCGCGTTTGCCTGCCAATCCAGCGGGTTATAAATCACCGCCGAGGCGTAATCAGGATGCCGTTCGCCACGAATCAGCACCAGACTGCGGCCAAATTGATGTTGTTGCGCCAGCACGCGCACGTCAGGCCGCATAAACAAATAGTGGTAATACTTGTCCATTGCGCGCCAGGGAAAATACACGCTCACCGTAATCGCTGACGCCAGCAAGACAAACGCCAAGACGCGTCCGCTCGCCACAGACGCATTGTGCCCATCGTCACGCATGCGTTGTTCCAACCACTGAATGCCGCGCGCCGTCAACACCACACAGGGCAGCAACATCATGTACCAGTACCGCGCGCCGAAATCCGGCCCGCCGCTGTACCAGTAAAAAATGTGTGCCGTGAAAATGGCGACAATGATCGCCAGCATCAATCCATCAGGCCGACGCCAGCCACCAGCAAACAGCAACAATGCAATGAACAACAGCGATCCGGTTCCCCAACCGAACAATTCGATATTGAGTGAAAACGCGTTCAGGTTGGAATTGACCAGCGCATCAGGCAGCCCGTGACCCGGAAACGGATCCAATTGCCATCCCCAACCACGATCCGGACCAAAGCCCAGCGAATTGCTGTTGGGACCGTAATACTTGTCGGCGTAGGCCATGAGCGGGAATTTCGTCGGACTTCCGGTCAGGTATTTGTTGTATGGCATCACCGCCGCACCCATCATCAACCCGCCCAGCGCAAACGCCGCCAGCCCAGAAAATTTCAGCCGTTTGCCACCGACACCGATGCTCCACAAACCGATCAATAACCCAAACACAAAACCTTCTAGCGGACGAATCAGCGTGACCGCACCAGTAGCGACACCGCTAAGCCAGGCCCAGCTTCCCCGCCCCGTGCGTCGTGACCATTGCAAAGCCAGCGCCGCCGCCAACATACACGTAAACGTAAACGTGTGCGTCATGTAATTCATCGCCATAAATACATGCCAAGGCGAAATACACAGCAACAACACCGCCAAGCGTGCGGTGCGCCGGTCATACAACTCACGCACCAACAAAAACGCGAGCACGACATTCACGCCTGCCAACACCGGATTGATCAGCCACGACACTCCCAACAACACGCCCAACGCCAATGCCAACGGCCACCCCGGCGGTACGGGACAAAACCATCGGTCGGCTTCGTAATTCATCAAATCAACATCGAAGGCTTCGGGAACTGGTGGCAACGGTAGAGTCAATTTCCCTTCGGCCAGATAGCGGGCGTGATACAGATAGACGACTTCGTCGGGAATGTGTGGGTGGCGTTGGTAGGAAAAGAAGCTCAGCGCAGCGGCAATCACCGTTACCCACAATGCGCCCCAAAGCGCGAGGCGATCTATGCCGCGCGTGTCACGAACAGAAACATCCGGCGCGGGTTCAAGCGCTCCAAACCAACGTTGAAATCGTTCTTGCCAGCGGGCTAGCACACTGCCAGGCAAGGTCAGCACGGCAAGCAACAGATTCCCCAGGCTGAGCAATTGGACAAAGGCAGCGAAAGGCAATTCCCACAAATACACGCGCACATCGCGCGAGACGGCGGCACTCGGCAATAACACAACCAGCGCCATGCCGAACAATTGCCAAAGCTTGAACCGCTGTTTCAGCCAGACCCATATCTGCCCGCCGTATGTTGTCAGCCCCCACAACACCGCTCCCGTTTGCAGCACCATAAACGCCAGCCAAAGCGGCTGTTCTGAAATCAGGCGCGGCAAGGTGCGGTAATGTTGATAGCGGATTGACGGTCCGGCTTCGATCATGCGCAAGGCGACGATCTGTCCCAGCAAAGCCAACAGCGCCCAGCCGATTGGCCGCCATTTAGATTCTGCCTTATAAAAGAGCGGTTGCATTCGTGTCTGCGCTTGAGACTCAGTCATCATGTAGGCCAATCAGAAAGTTGTCGGCTTGGGGCGCTGAAGTTCCATTGCGTGATTAATGGGTTTAGTTGATGGCAATGGTTGTCGTATTGGTTAGGCGACCGTTCTGCCAGATTTTCACTGGCACCGCCGTTCCTGTCGGAGCATTTGCTGGAATGGTTATGTTTAATTGCCACAGGCCCACCAAGCCCGGTGTCAATCCGCTGAACAAAACATTGGCCGGGACACCGCCAATCGTCACATACGGTGTCGTCGCCGTGGCAAAAAGCGTGCTGCCGCTGGCGGGTGGCGCGCCGGTTACTGGCGTCAGAGCTTGCCCATTGGCCGGATTGACGAATTTGCTGCCTGGCCCATTGGCAAACAGCACCAAACTGCGCCCACGCGTTTCGGGTTTCGCCTGCGGATTCTCTGCGGGGTTGCCATTCAACGAAGAATCCTGATTGAGTGCGACGGCTTGCCCTTTGCCGCTGGCTGAAATGGTGAACACCCCCGGCGCGCTCGCGCTCACAATCAGGTGTCCCTGAATCACCGGCACATCATTGTTGAGCACCGTCAGCGAAGCCAGGCCCGGCTGAATTTCATAGGGAAGCTGGTAATTGATTTGAAAGGCGCCTTCGCCGAATCCGCGTCCGACGCCGACAAAAAACAGCGGCGCCAAAGTGTTATTGATGCGTACGGACACGCCGCCGAGTTTGGTGGCCAGCGGCGTACTGGTCGCACTGGCGCTAATGTTCGTGCCTGCAGGAAAGCCTGTGCCAAAGGCTGCCACGATTTGCCCCGGCGCAACCGCACGCGTATAGCTGGCAGCGTCCACCGAAGCAGTTGCACTCGCCGTTTTGCCATACACGGTCAGCACACCCGGACCAGGGATCGCGGTATTCACCGCCTGCCCGCTGGTGATCGTGACATCCGCCACGTCTACGTCATATTGTGTCAACGTCGTGTATTTGATGCCGTATGTCCCCGCCGGAAGCCCTTGCACAGCAAAGGACGCCGAAGCATCTGTTTTGACGACCGTCACAAACTTACCGTCCGCGTTCATAAACGCGACCGGATCAACCAGGCTGGTTTGCGTTGACGTGGCTTTGATGCGAATGGCTTGCGGACGAACGTATTTGAAATATTGCCGCAGCAGCTTTGTGCGGCTGCCGATGATCACCTGTGGGGCATTCGGATTGTTATCGTCTATCACATAATATTGCCCGCCGTTGTCGCCGCCGTCGTTGATGGTGTAACTCAACGTGTATTGCGCCCAAGCCGAATTGCGCCCCAGCGTCAGGTCTTTATGCAAATCACGGTAATTGGCGCCGATCAACTCCAGATGCGACGTATTCAACCCAAATTGCACTGCCCGATCGCTGATCGCCTGTAAACTTTGGTCAGAAACGCCACAATATCGGTGATAGGAAATTTCAGTCAGGAACTGACGCGCACCAGCAATGGAATTCAAGCCGTCAAACCATTCCGCCGCGTGATCCATACACGTCGTGGATGGCGCGACAAAATCCGGATTGAAGCCGTTGGCGCGCAACCGATTGCCCGTCGCCAGCAACACCCGACCCAATTGCACGCCCGTGAAATTCGCGTTATCCGGTTCCAGCGCCAATTCGATGGCATCCGGCACCCAGCCGTATTTGGCTTGCAAGTGCAAAAACGCCGCCAGCATGTATTCCGCGTACTCTTCGGGAAATTCCTTGTGCTCGAACGAAGACGCCAGAAACTCGACGTAATTCAAATTGATGTAGAGCTTTTCGCCACGTGCTTCCAACCGCTGTTTGAGCGGCAGCAATAGGTTGTCAATGACAAAGTCTATTTCGCCAAATTGAAAGCCATTGGGATTGATCACTTGCGGATCGGCATTGTCGTTGATGGTGAGATAACGATTCTGTTTGTAGGTTTGATACGAAATTTGCCCGTTCAGATATTGCGAGAAATACCCCACCGGATTTTCACAGCCACTGAGCAATTCCAGCCGCACGCGCGTGAGTCCCAAATCAGACACGGCCTGATCAAACAACTGGTTTTTGTAATTTTGAAACGCCGGGTTCAGATTGGATTTGCCGGTGATGGCGTTGGTTTCCGCCAACTGCCCGGCCTGTGCGGTGGCTTCCCATCCGGTCATGGTTTGATAACTGACCGTCGGATCAATTGTGATAACGGCCTGTTGCGTCGCGGCAGAACCGCAATATGACAGAGTCAAAACACTGAGCGTGACCAACGCCAGGAGAAGTTTGTTATGCACCATGGTTCGTAACATACAGCTTCTTTCTACGTCCGAAAATGTCCCGGACGTTTGGAACGGAACTCAGTCTTCCACGACGTGATGTGTGAAAGCGATTCGGTAATCCCGCCAGCGCGCTTGATCGAAAGCGCCGGTTTCGGCCAGACAATCCACCGCACCGTATGCCATTGCCAACGCGTGATGTGTGTTGTCGTGCGCAAATAATCCCTGGCGGCCAAAAGTCAGCACCCGCTCCAAGCCCGCCACCCACTCGTCCAGCAGATTGAAGGCGTTTTCGTAGCCCTGATAGTAAATCGGATAGGCGTGCGACAAACGTTTTGTCACCACCTGCAACACGCGCGCTTGCACCGGCAAGCCGGAACGCGCCATCGCATCGCGCATGACTTCGCCCAATTCGGCATCTGAGGCTTGCCACATGTCATCACCGACGGCACAGGGCAATTCGCCGCAAAGCACAGTCTGGCCCGCCGGTTCTTTGCTCACGCTGTAATTTTTCGGCTCGGACAAGCGCGTCAATTTCACTTCAGTTTCGGGAAAGTAATGTGCATCGAACGGCGTGAATTGCGGCTGGTCGAGCACCAGATAGATCAAAATCATCGCGCGGTAACGAATCTGTTGCGCCGCAGCCAAGACCGCTGCGGGCGCTGCGGGCGTCACCATCCGCGCCAGCGCCGTGATCGGAATCGTTGACCACAAATACTCGGCTTCGAGTTCCTGCCGCTGTCCGTCTGACTCAACCACCAGCCGATGCGGAGCGCCCAAATGCAATTCGCGCACGGAAGTTTGCAAGCGCAAATCGGCGCCCGCGTGTCGCGCGGCATCTGCCAACGCCCGGCTGATTTGCCCAAACCCGCGCCGCGGATAAAAGAAACGGCCAGCTCCCGGCGGTTTGAAGCCCGGCACGCTGTTGAGCGCCTTGCGCACCATTTTGCTTAGCGAACCGGCGGAGACGCGCCGCCGCGCCTGAATCGCAGACAGCTCATCAGGCGAAGCGCCCCAAATTTTGACGGCATAGGGAAAGTAAAAATCGCGGCAGATCGTACGGCCCAAACTGCGTTCCAGAATGCTGGCAAAAGTTTCCGCGCCGTGCCCGTTTGTGCGCGGCAATACTTTTTGCAACGCATCCTGCGCCACACCAATGCCGAACGACCACGGAAGTTCCAACACCAGATCAACCGGTTTGAGGGGAAAGTGAATCCAGCGCTCGCATAACCGTATGCGTCCGTGACGTGGCCGGTCGAGCAAATCGCTGCCCAGCAACGATTGCAGGTCAGCCATAATGTGCGGGTCACAGGCTGGATGCAGCCGATGGCTGCCGTAATCCACCTGCAAGCCGTGCAGCTCGAAACTACCGGAATTGCCGCCGACGTCGTCGCGCTGTTCCAACACCACGGCAGAAGCGTTGCCGCGTTTGGCCAATTGCCACGCCGCGCCAAGTCCTGCCGGCCCTGCTCCTAAAATGGCGACGCGCGGCGGTCGCGCTGTCGCTGTTGTTTGCTCGTTTTGCAAATTCGCTCGCACTTGTTTCGTTACACGACAAAAGGAATAAAGCGCTTCGTGCGCAGACAATAAGCGTCATAGCCGGGCAGCTCTTGCGCCAGCATGCGTTCTTCGCGCACCGCTTTAAACAACACGACCGGCGTCAGCAACACCACACCCAACACCAGCCAGGAATTCAAACTGAGTTCAAAACCGGCCAGCAGTAGCAGATCGCCCACATAAATCGGATGGCGAATGTAGCGGTACAAACCGCGCGCCACCACTGCCTGACGACGCAACACCTGCGCGGTTTCGATGTCGGACCAGTTTGAACCCAGTTGCAAACGTCCCAACAACGCTGTGGCCAACCCCATTGTGTAAAGCGCCAACCCCGCCAGGCGTAATTGCTCTGGCGCAGCGCTGAGGGGAAAGAGCTCAGGCAAAAATGTTTGCGCGACCAACCCCAACAGAATGCTGACTTTGACGCCTTTGACCAACAACAAACCCAACGACGGCGCTTCTGTTTTGGCCGGTGCGGGTGCGGACTGTTTTTGGCCGGGTTGCCGTTTCAGGATTTCCCACACGGCTTTGTGCAGGATCAAACCAACTAGCAAATACAAACGATACCATTCCATATCACTTGCGCGCGGACGTGTAGAGATTGACCGCGTCCGCCTCCTCTTCGTTTTGCAATTCGATATATGCGCGCGGTTGCACGCTGACGACCGCGTTCGGGTTGAACTTGCCCAGTCGCGTGGCCACCGCATCACCTAACATACCAATCAACACCAGCATCAAGGCGCTGACAAAGGCAAAAATCGCCGACGCCGAAATGTTCGGATCGCGCACCAGATCAACGCTCATTTTCGCAATGCCGTAGACCAGACACACCAGCGCAATCGGCACAAACACGCGTAGCGGACGGAAGAGCATCGCCACACGCAAAATCAGAATGGCGAAACTGCCTGCGTCCCAGGGCACGATTTTCGATTTGCCTTTGCGTTTACGGTAATCAATCGGCAAGTAGCTGACTGCGTAGTTGTCGCACAACATCGCCAGCGTGATCGTGGTGGTGAAGCTGAACTGGTTGGGCAAAATCGAAAAGTATTGCAGCGCCAGGTCGCGGCGAAACGCGCGCAAGCCGCTGTTCAAATCAGGAATGTCGGTTCCCGACACGTAATTCGCCAGCTGATTCAGCACATATTTAGCCGGGCGGCGAACCAGCGGAATGTGCACGTCATTGCCGATGCGCGCGCCGACGACCATGTCGGCTTGCTCCAGTTCCGCCAGCATCGCGGGCAGGTAGCGCGCCGGGTAAGTGCCGTCAGCGTCAATGATCGCGATGGTGTCATAGCGCGCAGCGGTGATGCCCGTTTTGAGCGAAGCGCCATACCCGCGATTGCGCCGATGTTGCAAGACGCGCGCGCCAACGGCCTGGGCGGCTTGCCCCGTGCCATCGGTCGAACCATCGTCTATCACCAAAATTTCAACGTCAAAACCATGTTCCGCCAGCAGAGCGCGAATTTCTTTCACCACCGGCCCGACGGCCTGCGCTTCATTAAACGCCGGGATGATGATGCTGACTGCGTTATTCATGTTTTCCCTTTCCACTTCTTTCACAGGCTGGCATTACTGCGCCGCGTTGCGCGCAGACGCTGCCGCCTGTGGCTGAGCATTGAGTGACGCTTTTCCGGCGTGATTGCGACAGACAAAGACTTCGCCGCCGCCGAGCGTCCCCGGAAATACCTGCACGATTTCAAAATCCTGTTCGATGGCTTGCCAGACATCCGGGCGATAAGCTTTGACTTCAATCGGCAAGGTATACACCAACCATACCGAAGTATGTTTTTGGCGCAACGCGTCCAGTTCCGCACGATCCTGTGCGACTGACCACTGCGGCGCGAAATAACGCCCGTAATCCATCCCCGCCAATCCGACGGCAACCACGGCGTCTCCGGGTTGGCGTTGCTGTTCGACGAAATCGCGTGCGCCGCTGAAATTTTGTTTCGGCAATCGGTAGTTGCGTGGCACTGTCACCGCCGAAGCCGCAATGATCAAACAAACCGCCGCGCTGCCCACGGCCCAGGCCAATCGCGCGCGCCGTTGCGGCAACAATAATTGCGGCAACACCAGCGCGCCTTGCACAACGATCAGCAAGCCAAATCCCATCGAAAAGAAAAAGAAACGCGGCCACAGATTGTGCCCCAACGCCAGCATCGTGCCGCCTGCCAGAATGGCGGGCAACACCAGTGACAACGCGGCGCGCGCATCGCGGCGCAACAGACTTAACCAGCCCAGGCCAACCATGCCGCCACCGCACAGCACCACAACCAATCCGGAAAAGCCTATGCGCAAGCTGCGCAAACTTTCCTTGATCACCCAAAACGGATTGGTCCATTCCGATTCCAGCGAAACTTCGTGCAATCCGCTTTGCAAGAATTCGGGCAGCGCCAGCGCGTGCAATTGCAGCGTCAAGGTTCCGCACAGCGCCCACGCCAACAACGGTTGCCAATTGATGCGCCTCAAAAAGCTGACGTCACGGTTGCTGGCGGCGACCGGTTGCCAAAGTTGATTGAGCGACAACAGCACATGCGCCGCCGCCACAAACGCCATCGTCATATGCACCCAGGCGCCAAACGCAACCGCAAACGCATAGCCGACCCACCAACGCCATTGACGGCGCTCCAGCGCTTCCAGCCAAAGCCAGGTCGCCAGCAGCGTGAAAAAGAGCAAGCCCATATAGCCGCGCGCGTTTTGCGAAAACCAGATGTGATGATACGAAACCGTCATTAACGCACAGGCCAGCAAAGCTTCGCGCACGCCCAGCAAGCGGCGTCCCAGCACAAACAGCGCCCACAAACTGCCGACGCCAAACAACACCGAGGGCAATCGCAACGCCCAGGCGCTTTCACCAAACAAATCAAACGACCAGCGCGCCAACACCGAAAAGAGCATGTGCTGGTTTTGCGACGGGAAACTGGTCAGGATTTCGCCCATCGGCAAACGCACCAACTCAACCAAAGTCAGCACTTCGTCGTGCCACAAATCGGTGTTCAGCCGCCATAACCGCAAGCCCAAGGCCAATACGCAAAGGCCCGCCAGAATCAGCCAGGCCATGCGACTGGTTGTCGGCGTGCTCGTTTTTGGTTGTGCAGCATCAGTGGCCGGTTGTTTGCGCCACCACCACCCCGCCAGCAACAATGTGATGCCGTGCATTGCCAACAACACACGAAAAAGCGTCGCGCCCCAGCCCAGCGAACGGCTGGTATTGGTCAGCAACAACGTTTCCCAACCGCTGTTGGAAAGCAGCGCGCCACACATCAGCAGTGCGCCGAACACCAACAGGCTCGTTGAGCCGAGCAATTGCTGGTTGTTTTTCGGTTGCCCGTTCAACTTGTTTGTCCTCCTGCTTGCGCAGCCTGTTTTGCCGCACGACCAAATGCGGGCCACGAAAACGACGCCCAGATGCCGTACAGAATCACGCCCATCAGCGCAAACAGCGGCAACGGTGAAACGCCATTGCTCAGCAATTCGCCAAACTGACCGCTCAATCGTGAAACGGTGGTCAACACCGGCAATTGAAATCCGCCCAGCAACACGTGCAAGACCGGATCAAGCACGCCCAAGCCCCGTTCGACGTCGCGATACATCGCCATGCACCAAGCCTCTGCGACGGACAGCGTCGCAATCAAATAGGCGACGACTGCGGGCAAGCGCATCAACACCAACGCTGCGGCGATAAACAAATACGGAAAGATCGGCGCCAGATAACGAACGCCGGTATTAAATTGCAATTGCGAATAATGCACGCCGCTGCAAAACAACAACAGCGCGGCAAAAATGCCGAGCATCGCCCACAGTTCAAAATTCGCCAGTCGCCCTTGCCGCTGGCGATTTATCCACGGCGCAAGCAATGCCAGTAACAGCAGCGGGCAACTGACAAACAAACCATAGCGAGAATCAAACAATTGCGAGAAAAACAAATCTGCGCGTGGCAAACTCAGGCCTTGATAGCCTTGCTCGCTCCAATGCACTGCGGGCATCCAATGCTGTCCGGGATAGAGCGGATGGCCAAAGCTTTTCCATTGATAAAACCAGAGCAAACCAACCGGTCCCAACGTGCCCAGAAAATACCACCAGCCGTGTCGCACAACGTCTGTCAGCGAATGCGTCAAGCGCCAACGCTGCGCCAGTCCATACGCAAACAGCGCCAGCAACAGAATCGCGCCGCTGTTATCAAAAAAGAACGCTGTGCCGCCGGTCAGCCCGCCCAGGAAAAAGCGCGTTTGTGTCGTCCAGCGCGTGCTGCCTGACGGATTCCACATCGCGACAAAGCCCATAAACAGAAAGTGGCCCAGCATCAGGTTGTGGTTCAGATACCCGGTGCGAAAAAACACCGGAGTACCAAACGCATATAACAGCGCCAACCAACAAGCGGCACGATCTGAAACAAACACCTGGCGCAGCGCATAAAACATCGCCACCACTCCCAGTGCCGAAATCGGCGCCATACAAAACAACTGCATCACCAACGCCGCCAACCCGAATTTGATGTCAAAGCCGCGCTGCCATGACGTCTTGTAAAACTCTTGCGCCATCGGCCAGGGCGAATTGTAGGCAGGCGGCTCTTGTCCGCTGGCGAGACGTTGTTGCTGTACGCGCGCAACCACGCGATCAATCACTGGGCGGGCAATGGCATAGGGAATAGCCGCGACAAACGAAACGCCCGGATTGTTATTGATGTGCCAACCATAGCCAGGCTTCTCGAACAAGTCGGGATGCAAGTTGGCGTATTCGTCCAGCCGGAAGGAAAAATGATCGCCCAACGCCAAAGCCGGGTAAATTTCGCGCACGATGTTGGTCGCAAAATGCAGCCCATACACCAGCCAGCAAGTCAGGAACAAACGCACGGCAATGCTGCGCACCGAAAACCGCCAGGGTGTAGGTTGTGCGTCAAACGCAGACGCATTCGGCAACACGCCGTTATTCAAATCTGGTTGAATCCCAAGAATCATAACGTTCTTTTCCCGACTGGCCTCTTCGGCTTATGCCGCCTCTAACGATCCGCGCTGACTGCGCGCGTACAAAGTCGCCAGCAACAAACGCGCGCGTTCGCGCAATTCGCCATCCAGTAACAGCGCGAGAGCGGACAATGCGCCAAACGCGAGCAAGGCGCGCCCGACCAGTCCCCACGAAGCCCAATGCCACAACAACGCGGTCGTGCCTGCCACCGCAAGCAACGGACGCCACAACAACAAGCTATGCCGTGTCAGCCGCAACAAACGCCGTCCCGCCCACCAGGCTGCCAGCCAAACGGCGATTTCGGCTGCCAGCAATCCCGCAGCCGCACCCGGCAAGCCCAACCAGCGATATCCCACTGGAATTGCGATCACGGCAACCAATGCGCCCCAGACCGAAACCAGCATTTCATTGGTTTGCCGCCCGGCGGCAATCAGGCCGAAACGATAATGCCCACTCAAAGCAGCCGCGACGCAAACGCCTGCCAGCAATTGCAACGTCAATCCCGCAGGCGCAAATGCTGCGCCATAAACCAACGTCACCGCAGGCGGAGCCAGCACCGCCCATAACAATCCGCCCGCCGCCGCCAACCAGATCACGCCGTGAAAGGATTGCCGCACCAAACCGGCAAACGCCGCGTGGTCTTGTTGCCAGGCACGCGACAACGACGGCAACAGATTGAAGTAATACAACCAAACAAACGTGTGCGCCGCGACCATAATGCGCAACGCACCGGCAAAAAAACCGACTTCGCTTGCCGAAGCCAGCGAACCCAGAATCAACGTGCCGCCAAAAATCCGCACGACCCAGAACAACTGGCTCAAACCAATCGGTACGCCTTCGCGGAACAATCGGCCCGAAAATCGCGCACGGATTTTGGTCAGCCCGTCGAACTCTCGCCCATACATCCAAACGCAATATCCGGCGGCAATGCCGACGGCGGCAATTTCTGCAACGGCTGCCAACCACAACCGCTCTGCATTGCGCACGCCCGCAAAAACCACAAAGGCAAAAACGCTTTGCCGCAACACTTGCGCCACCGCCACCACCGCCATGCGGTCGTGTCCCTGAAATACCCACTGTAACAACAATGGCGTGGCCAGCAGACTTGCGCCGTAAAGCAGCAGAAGCTTTGTCACCGGCTGCCGATTGAGCGCCAATGCCCAGCCAATGATGCAGCCATACGACAACAGCGCGAGCAACACGCGCGTCCAGACGATTTCGCCAACCAGTCGCGTGGTCTCTTGCGGTGCGCGGGCGATTTCGCGCGCACCATATGGCCCGAAGCCTTGTTCAACCAACAAGGTCGCGCAGAACAAGGCGGTGCCTGCGTATTCGAGATGGCCGAACCCTTCCGGCCCGACAAAGCGCGCCAGATAGGCGAAGGCAGCGAACGTGACCACTTTGCTCACGATCTCTGCACCCGCCAGGGAAAGAAAATTACGAACCAATCTCATGACTTGTACTGCTCAGGGGCTTACTTGCGCGTTGAGGGCAAGACCGGCAGGGCGATGCGCGGACTCGTGTGTTGATAGTCCACGCGTTCTGCGGGAGTCAGCGGGCTGGGATGCGACCAAACCTTGGCGCCCATCATCGCGCGCGCCAGATGCGTCGGCTGAAAAGTGATGCTGGGCCAGAGAAAGATTTCGTTTGTGCAATAGCAATCCTTGGCGCTAATCGCGGCGCGTAACTTCCGCGCTTCGTCCGAATACCAGATTTCCTTGAACGATTGTTGCCGCAAATTGCCAAGCGGTTTGTGCGATTCACACACGCTGACGTTGCCGTTGGCATAAATCACCGCGCTCAACACGCCCGCGCGGCACGGCACGACTTGTTGTTGCTCCTGAGCCGTTTTGATCTTTGCCCATTGCAACATCGGTTCAACGATACTGCCATAACGGCTTTGCTCGCGCGGCGCCCACAACCGTTGCACGTATTCATACAACCGCTGATATTCATCCAGCAGCGGTCCGTGCAGCGAGGGGTTTTTCCGGTCGCCACGAATCAGCGCCAGATTGTGGTGCGCCATCTGCGGGCAGCGGTCATACAGATACGTCGTCAACTGGCGGATTTCGTCCATGTTCTCGGCGGTCGCCGTCGAGATGGAATGAATTTGCAAGCGCGGGTCTTCGCGTTGCAACTCGGCCAGCGCGTCATAACTTTTCATCGCGCGTTCAAACGCGCCCGGAGCCACGCGGAATTTGTCGTGATATTCCGGCATGCCGTCCAGTGACAATTCGACGGCAAACAATTTCAGCGAAGGCTCTTTCAATGCTTCGCGCAACTGCGTGACCATCTTGTCGGTATACCAGCCGTTGGACGGGCAATAGATTTCCTTGACGCCGTTTTGCCGAATGAACTGGCGGCAAATTTCTCCGAATTCCTTGCGCAAAAACGGCTCGCCGCCCGACAGGTTCAGATTCTCAATCGGCCCCAATTGCTGCGACAGCGAAACGATTTCGTCAAAAGACAGATCGTCTCGTTTGTTCAAACTCTGCCAGTAAAAGCAGTGTTCGCATTTCATGTTGCAAATCGAATTGATGAACAGAATGACGAACGGCGGGCTGGGAACGTCGGGGATGCCCAGATTTTGCCATTGTAAGCGTAGGTGTTTTGCGACTCGTGTAAGCAACTGCAACCTCTCTTCCTGAAAAGACCCAAACTAAATCGGTTTTCAGTTGGCGGTACGGGTTAGCCACAAAGTCACAGAGTCACAGAGAAAAATCAGCACCCGCTGTGTCTCCGTGCCTCAGTGGCAAATTCCGTCCACCGAAGTGAAACTTTATCTAATTCCGCAGCAAGGCGCCGCGCACCGACCGGCCCCAGCGGCGAAACGCCAGATATCCGTCTAACTCGCCCGCAATCACGCGGGCAAACTGTTGTTCCGAGCGAATGTAATACATGTCCACGCGCGGCAATTTATGCAGCGCATCTCCGTTGGCGCGCCGCAATACGGTGGTGCAGGCGGCCCGAAATTCCTGTTTGACGATCTGTTGCGCGTTGTCATTCAGATACCCGAACGGATATGCAAATGTGCTGATCGTTTGCCCCAACCGATCTTCCAGCTCTGAACGTGCGCCGACGATTTCGTCATAAGCGTCCTGCGCCGTCAGCGTACGCAAATCAGGATGCGTGCGCGTATGTGAACCAAACTCGATGCCGTCAGCCGCCAATCTTTCCACTTGCGCCCAGGTCAGCATCGCTTGTGCGCCCAATCCCGGCGGCGGCGCATCCCAATCGTTGAATCCGCCCACGTGACCGGTGATCAAAAACACCGTCGCCGAAAAACCAAACCGATTCAGTATCGGACCAGCGACGTCAAAAAAGTTGGCGAACCCATCATCAAACGTCAGCACGGCGCAACGTTCCGGCCACTGCCCGGTTTGTTGTTGCTGGCCAATCGCTTCACGCAACGAAATGCCGCGCCAGCCCAACCGCGCCAGACACGCCATTTGGTCGGCAAATGCCGCTGGCGTAACCGACACCACCGAACCGCTGGCATCCAGCGAGTGATAGGTAAAAATCGTCAACATTTCGTCATCAGTCCGCGGCGTTACTGCCGCTCACTGAAATTCGGTGGGCCAGCCAGATAGCCCAGCAATTCACCCACCGACCAACAAACCCCCAAGCCACCGACCAGCAACAGGATGCTGCCGATCTGCGAGAATGTATGTTGGCGCGGTTGCAATTGGCGCACGACTCGCCACCACAAAACCCAAGGCAACAACGGCGTTCCCGCCAGAAAAAGGACGCGTTGCCACCAGCGCGTCGCAGCCACACGGGTTTCCGCGAACATTCGCCCCCATTCCACGCGTTCACGAAAAGCTCGCCACAAAGTCATTGGCGGGCGCTGTTCAAACACCAGCAAACGCGGATCAAGCAACAACGTATGTCCGGCCGCCTTCAACGCCCAATGCACCGGCGCTTCCTGATACGCTTCAGCCCACACCTGCCGCACCGATTCCAGCACTTCGCGTTTGTAACTGATGTTTACGTCTGACAAGTAATCAACACTACTTGCCTGCTGCGGCTGACCGTAACGTCCAAAATCCGAGTAATACCAGGCCCAGTTGAGTGGCCGGTCAACGCGGTTCCCGATAGCGCCGCCGATGATGCCAGCCGCTTGTTCGTGTACGGCGCGAATTTGCGTCAACCAGTCTGCTGCGGGCACTGCCTGCGCTTCGGTCATTGCCACCAACCGCCCACGACATTGCCCCAACCCGATGGCGCGACGGCGCTCATACAGGCGGTGAGTCTGTACCCGATCCGTAGCCAATGCGGCCTGCGCCAGGTCTTCGTAATAGTGAAAACGTACAGCAGGGAATTCCGGCTCGAGTGCGGCAACTTCCCGCGACCAACGGTCATAGGGAACGATGATTTCGACGGCGTCCGGCGTTTGCGGATCAAGCTGAGCCACGAGCGCGGTCAGGCAATGGCGCAACAACGCCGCGCCACCAACCGCAAGCACGACAACTGAGATTTCCGGATTCGCCATATAAACCGTCTTTGCCGACTGTGAAACCATCTCCAGCGACAAATTCCCCGGCTCTGCCACCCGAACCGCGCGGCTATACGCCTGAGTAATCGGCTTCCAATTGCCCGGAAGTCGCTTTGCCAGTCACATACCCCGCCAGTTCACCTGCCGCCCAGACCGTCTGCAAAAGCAAAATCAGCGGCAACGCCAACGCCAACCGATCCAGATTTCTGCCACGCGAAAGCGTCAGGCGCACAATGCGCAACGTCAGCACAGCGGGCAGCAAAAACGAAAGCACCGCCAGAATCAGGCGCTTTGCGGCGCTGATTTCCTTGGCGCGCGTTCCAGCAAAAGAACGTCCCCAAACAAAGCGCTCGCGCAAAGCAGGCAAAAAGCGCAGCCCGCGCCGCGTTTGATACACCACCATGCGCGGTTCCAGCCGCAATCGTTCACCGCGCCGTTGCAATTCCCAGTTGACCGATGTTTCGTGAAAGGCGCTCTGCCAATGCTCTTTGACCTGCCACAGAGCCTCGCGTTTGTACGAAACGTTGCTATCACTCAGAAACTCTGCCGGGCCTTCCGGCACCGGGTTTTGATAGCGTCCGAAATCGCAGTAATACACGGCCCAGTTCAATGGACGATCCAACCCGTTTTCGACCGCACCACCGATGGCGGCTTCGGGACCGCGATGGGCCTCCAACACAGCGGGCAGCCAATCCGGCGAAGGCGTGCCGTGATCTTCCAATAAAGCGATCAGACGTCCGCGCGCCTGATTCAATCCGATGGCACGCAAAATGTCGTGATGTTCGCGACTGCTGTCGCCAAACTTGCTGGCGTCTACCTGACCGCGCGCATCAATAAATCGCACCCAGGGAAAGCGCGCAGCCAATGCCGGAACGCCATCCAAGCGTGCGTCATACGGCGCCAAACACTCTATATTTCGCCCGCGCACGTGCGGTTCCAGTTGCGTCAGACAAGTTGTCATGGCGTCTTGCCCGCCCGCGATGACGGCAACGATGATGGACAAATCCGGCTCGTGCGCGGCGGATTGCTGTTCTAGTTCTCGGCTCATTATTCAATCTCTGACAAGCTGTCGCCCGGCCCCAACAAAAAGCCCACCCATTCGCCCAACACATACACCGCCGTGACGGGCACCATGTGCGGCAACACCTGGATGAATTTGTCGAGACGATAGCGTTTGCTATACACCCGCGAAGCCATACGCGCCCACAACAGCGGCGCAAGCAACGGCGCGACCAACAAATAAATCAGCCGGAAACCGGCTGAAACGGTTGCTCTGCGTGTTCCGGCAAACGCACGGCTAAATAGGTACCGTTGGCGCAAGTAATACCGAAAACCGAACGGCCCCGTGTGATACACAACCAGGTCGGGTTCGCTCAGAAAGGTCTCGCCCGCCGCTAACAACGTACGGTTGAGGTTGGCTTCCCAATATCCGCTGCCTGATTCCGGCAGGTGTTTCAACAACAAATCGCGCCGGTAAACGCAATTCGCCGCGCAAACATCGTCCGTCGTACCGCGCGGCAACGGCGGCATATATGCGTTGTATTCGGTGAAATAAACGGCCCAATCAATCAAACGCGGATAGTTGGCATCTGCCACCACGCCGCGAATGGCCGCGACCGGCTGTTGGATTGCACGCAAAATGACCGGCACCCAGTCTTCGCGCGCGACACAATGCTCTTCAATGATAGCGATGTATTCGGCGGTGGTGGCTTCGATGCCGCGTCGCCGCAAATCCGGCACGCTTTCTCCAGCCGGGCGGCGAATCAATTTCACCCAGGGAAAATCGCGCACGATTCCGGCGGCGATGTCACCGCCCGCGCGATCCACGACAATGACTTCAATCTCTGTGTTTTGCACCTGCGCTGCCAGCGACTTCAGACAGCGCGTGATAAACGGCGGGCCAACACAAGAGGCAATGACAATAGCTAATTTCGGCGTAGACATTGATGTTAATGATTGGCGCAGCGAGCTATTTGCCCAGTGCGCGGTTGCTCAGGGGCTTGGCGGGCGCTTCGCGCGCCAGAAAATGCGTCAAGGTCCCCCACAGAACACAAAATCCGCAGTAGATGAAATAAAGCAAGTGTGGCGGCAACGAGCGCAGCGCAAACCACCAGCCACGACGCACCGCAAAATAGCGGTAAAAATCGAAATTGATTGCGATGACAATGCCCACCAGCGCCAAACCACCGAGCGCCGCCACCGGCCAGAAAATCGCCGCCAGCAAACAGAGCAGCGCCAGATACACCAACACAACGCTCAGCCGCTGCGTCGGTTTGACGTTCAGCGTGTTGGCAGCCGCGCCCGCACGCAACATCAGCCGCGTCCACGGGACGCCGCGGTCAAAAATGTCTGTCTTGAGCAAATTTGACAGCGTCCAGCGTTTTAGATGCTTTCCCTTGATTGTGCTATCCAGGATGATGCGATGCCCCGCCGCGCTGACCCAGGTTCCAAGCTCGATGTCTTCGATGGCAGGACGGCGATAACGCTCCTGATCAAAACCGCCAAAGGCCAGAAACAGATCGCGCCGCATTGCGCCGCAGCCGCTCCAGAACGTGTTGATCGGGCCATCACTGGCCTGATGCACGTAATGATGAAAGAGGTTTTTGTATTGGGAAAGGAAGTTGGGTTCGGCGGGAGTATCGTCGTAAGAACCAATGACGGCGGCCAGCGTCGGATCAGCGGCAAACACGGCGGCAAACCGCTCCAATGTATCCGGATGCACGCAAACGTCTGCGTCAATGAACACCAGATAGGTTCCGCGCGCCAGGGTTGCGCCGTGATTGCGCGCCCGGGCAGGTCCACTGGGGCCATCAATGCGCACATACCGGCAAGCGTATTGCGCGGCCAACGGAGCGACCGGCTCTGTTGAACCGTCGTCTATGACGATCACTTCATAATCGTCATAGGTTGACGTCGCCAAATCGGCCAAACACCGCTGCAAAAATGCATTGGAGTTATAAACCGGCACCACGACGGAAAGCGTCGGTGCTGATTGCGTTTTCTCAATGACTGACGCGGCCTGTGCGTCCGTGTTTGCCACTTTCATGCTGACTGCCACCTTTGGGAGGCTGTGGCTGAGTCGGGGCCAAAACTCAGACCACGCCTTGTCACGCTTCCGGACCTTGGCGAAGCGTTACGACCCAGTTATAGACTCGACCAATCCCCCAACCGATCAAGCCGCCAAACAAGGAGCCGTAAATCAATCCAACCACGCTTCCTAGCCAACTGACCGAATACCCGATGAAGTAATTGCCGAGTAGCTGTAAATGCTGTCCGACTTGCGAGCCTCCCTTGACCAACAACCAGGCGGTCATTGCAAACAGTCCCAACCCACAGATCAACCCGCAAGTGATTGCCAGGACGCCTGCCTGGATTCTTGCTACGGCTTTGCTCAGAGTTTCGGTCTCACGATTCTTGTGTGCCATACCTATACTTTATCCAATAAGTCGCCCCGCTCTTTGGCTTCGGCAGAGCGTTGAACCAGGAACGCGTATGCGGTCAGACTCCAGTTCCGTAACCAGGCAAACAGGAAGCCCAGCGCAAATCCGCCGAACGCTGCTTGTGCCAGTCCCCAAAATGCGCCCGACCAGGTCACGCTATATCCCAGGAAGAAGTTATCCAGTAGCCCCAGAGTCGGTCCTACCACAGGACCGCCTTTGAGCAATAAGACGGTTGTCGCCCAAAACAGCACCAATGAAGCTACGACGCCGAGCGCAACGCCCATCGCCAGGGGGTCAAGCTTGGCAAACGCCGCTTCGATCACCTTCTCCGCAGTTTCTGGTGGAGCCACGCGCTGCGGGGTTAGCCGATCGCCTTTCGTACTGCTTTGGCGAACTTCCTCGTGATACTCCATCTCGGTGTTTACCGACCAAACATCATTTTTCTCGCCCACGATGTTGCGCGCGGCATAGACCGCCGTGAGCATCGAATGGTCTTGATTGTTGTACCGGTGCAATCCGTTGCGACCAACCGTTTGCAGGTTCGCGAAAGTTTCCAGGTAATTGCGGATAATGTCCACACTTTCCGTGTAATGTTGATCATACACCGGATACGCTTTCTTCATGCGGACAACTGTGCCGTCTTCGACTTCGCTGGGTTCGATCAAGCCGATGCGTGTGCATTCTTCAATGCCCAGTTTGATCAAGCGGTCTTGTGACCACTCCCATTCCTCGTCTTTTTCCCAAAGGAAGTATTCCAGCCCCAACGACGTGCGCGACGAATCCGGCACCATCACCGGGCTCCAGTTCTTGTAATTCTGGATGCGGCCCATTTTGACTTCGGGCGCGTGAATGTAAATCCAGTTGTCGGGGAAGATTTCTTCGCGTTTGACCATCAACACAACGGTCAGGTAATCGCGATAGCGCAGGTAATTGGCCGCCTGCAGCACTTTCTCAGGCGGCGGCGGATCAAGCGCCAGAATCAATTCGCGTAATGGCATCGTCGAGATGAAATGATCGGCGCCCAGTTCAACGGTTTCACCATTGCTACTAGTTCCGTACATACATTCAACTTTGCCGTGGCGATGGCGCAAGCGCTCGACTTTGACGCCTTGCACCGTTTCGTGCCCGCGTGACGCCAACAAATCCTTGCAGCGCTCCCACATCTGCCCCGGCCCAAACCGCGGATAGTTGAACTGGTCAATCAAAGTTGTGATCACTTGTCCATCTGCTGCCCGGCCAGAGCCAAACAAGGCGTTCTTGATCGCTTCGCGCAACGACAGATTCTTGATGCGCTGTGCGGCCCAATCGGCAGAGATTTCGTTGCAGGGAATGCCCCAAACCTTTTCCGTGTAGGTTTTGAAGAAGATTTCGTAGAGCCGCTCGCCAAACCGGTTGACCACCCACTGCTCAAAATTCGTTTCGTCGGCCTGAGGAAACATACGGGCTTTGGTATAGCTCAGCCCAATCAGCATCGCCTCAATAGGACCCAATCCTGCCAACGCATTGGCGGCTTTGAGCGGATAATCAAAATATTTTTGCCGATAATAAATACGTGACAGGCGTGGGCGTACCAGAAAATCTTCGCGCAGCATTTCTTCCCAAAGCTGATTGATCAACGGCACTTTGGAAAAGAAGCGATGGCCGCCAATATCAAAGCGATATCCGCGATAATTGACCGTGCGCGATAATCCACCGACCTGATCGTCGGCCTCTAAAACGGTGGGGTTCAATCCTAGCTTTGAAAGTTCGTAGGCCGCTGTTAAACCTGCCGGGCCTGCTCCGGCAATCAATACGTTAGACATGTCGTTGTTCCCTTTCCACGCAATTCAACCTGTGTGTGTTTGCTCAATTTTGGAATTCTGCAGCCACGCGGTATTCGCGACCTTATTCAACGAACATCCGTAGGCGCACCTCTTCCCACTGCAAAACCCTAAAGGAAACCTCATGACGAGGCAGCTTGCGGAATGTAACCCTTTCCCGCAATGCCTTTCGGCACCCAGTGATAACGTGAAAGAGGTTGCTGGACGTGGGGCTATTCTGTGGACAATCCCGCTGACAGGACTACTTATGCCATTATCGGTAACATCAACACACTACCACCGGTTGAGTTCTCCGATCGTACGAAATCGCATCTGATACATACCAGTGATTGGTCTTAATAGGGTCGGCTAAGCCTTTTGTATTTCTAGACAATGGCAATTGCAGTTGTTTTGAAGGGAAAAACAAGTAACGTTATTAGGTACTGCACAGGTACCTTTAAGTCTTTGTTACTCTTTGTATCGCGATACTATTTCGCGTTATTTCGTTACTTATTTTTCTGCCCTGGGGAGGACGGCGAAGACTATAACGTATGCTACGTCTCAGAGCAAGACAAAATGTCACTCAAGTGTTCTCTATTCAATCACTTATTGATACATTTTCCACACATGTGAATGACAATCTGACGTAACTATTATCATTGAAATTTTCATCCATAACCGTCGTGATCGTTCAAAACGGGTTTCAAGGCAAATGCTGCGCTTGAACAGCGAATTAAGCAACAAATCCAGACCAGGAGGTTCTGTGGAAAGCACTGTACTGCAGTTTTATGATCAGTTGGCCGGCGAGTACCATTTAATGTTTGCCGACTGGACTGAAGAAGTCACACGTCAGGGCGAAACACTTGCCCGCATCATCCAGTCGCATTTGGGCCAAGCAAATTTGGGGACACCGATGCCATCCGTTCTTGATTGTGCGTGCGGTATTGGTACACAGGCAATCGGTTTAGCCAAACAAGGGTACCGCGTTCACGCGACCGATCTAAGCCCCGGCGCAGTGGCCAGAGCGCGCCAGGAAGCCTCTGCTTTCGGCGTCAATCTGACCTTTGATGTCGTGGATTTCCGTGCACTGGCAAACAAAGTCAGTGACACCTTCGATATTGTGCTTTGCGGTGACAATTCGCTGTCTCATCTACAGGAAGATGACGAATTATACTTGGCCGCCTGCCAGATGCGAGCGCGCCTCAAACCCGGCGGATTGTTACTGGCCAGCATTCGAGATTATGACCGGCTACTCAACCCAACTGATGCCGGAACCGCTGATCCGGGGTTACCGGGCCAACGAGGCACGCAAATGCAACAAAAACCGCGCGGGACGATGCCCCAGGTCTTTGACGATAAAGATGGCCGACGCATCGTCTTTCAGATTTGGGACTGGGCAGGTGACGGACGTTCGTATGCCATCCATCAATACTTCGTGCACGAAACGCAGGCGGGCATCCAGACCACACATCACGTCTCGCGTTTTCGCGCCTTGCAACGTCACGAGCTGAGCGCCATCCTGACACGTGCCGGATTTGCCGACATCCAATGGCAACTTCCTGCGCAAAGCGGTTTTTACCAGCCACTGGTCAGTGCGCGGAATTTGTGAGTCGCCCCACGCCAGCACAGCAACTGACCAAAGCGCATCCGCCGTTGTCACAGGATAAATCTATGACAACGGCGGACGCTGAGAATTCTTCTTGTGGCGTATCGCCTAGAACGACAACCGCAGCGCCATTTGAATCTGGCGCGACGTGCCTAATCCCAGCGTACGTCCAAAGGTGTTGAAGATTTTTCCGAAATTCGGCGTGCCAAACGTTGTGTTCGGCTGGTCGAAATTCGGATGGTTGAAGATGTTGAAAAACTCAGCCCGGTATTCCAGTTTTCCGCGTTCGCCCAACTTGAAGTCTTTGAGCAACGAAAAATCAATCTGCTGGAAGCCGGGGCCAAAGATGGTATTGCGTCCCAGATTTCCGAACGTCCCGGTTGCGGGCAAACTGAACGCCGCCGGATTCAACCAGTTTTCCGGCGTTTGATTCGTCGCATAGGGACTGACGCCCGCCACCGCGTTGGGCCGCTGATTGGTGAAATTGCCGTTGCCGAAAGTGTTGGTGCCGATAAAAACCGAATTGGCGATGCCGGTGCGCAGAATGCCTAGCGCCGCAATTTTCCAACCGTTCACAAACACGCCCGCAACGCCTTTGGCATTGCCCAGCAAGCGATGACCTGCGCCGAGCGGCACCCCATACAGCACGTTGAAATTCAACGCGTGGCGAATGTCGCCGCTCGAATTGCCGCGTTCTGCCCGCAGGTTGCGATTGTCTTGCGGTTGGGCGGAAAACAGCCCTTGATCTTGCACATCATCAATCGCGTGCGCCCAGGTGTAATTCACGTCGTATTGCAAGCCTGAACTGAACCGACGCTTAAACGAAAGCTGCAACGCGTGATAGATGTTCTGCCCCGTCGCGGTTTCGATGTTGATGTTGGTGAATTTGGTGTTGGGACGACGCCCCAGCGCCGGATCAAAGAAGTTGATGTTCAGATTGCGTCGCAAATTCAACCCGTGGTTGCCCAAATACGCGATCTGAATGGCATCGTTCCGGGTCAATTCGCGGGCAATCGTCAGATTCCACTGTTGCGTGTAAATGTCGCGTTTGATCCAGTCGAATCCGGCGACCGTTGGCAACGGACGCGTGCCTTGCGAGAGGAACGGTTCCAACGGATAGGCCAACGTCGGGATCTGTTGCCGCAACAAGGTTGTGTTGCCGGGAATGTTATTCGTCGGCACCGAATAGGAACCGAATCCCACCGGATACGCCTGCCAGAAAATGCCGTATCCGGTGCGCACGATCGTCTTGCTGTCTGGTTGCCAGGCAATGCCTAAACGCGGCCCGAAATTGCCCGTGTTGGTACGGAAAAACGGCGTACCCGGCGCAGCCAAATCTCCCGTGCGCGTGTCAAAAGTTTGCGCGCGATCTTGCGGGTCATATGGCGGCGTCGCCACGTCATACCGCAATCCATAATCAATGGTCAGCCCGGTGCGCGCCCGCCAGGTATCTTGCAAAAACACGCCAAGCTGGGTCGCTCGTGTGCCGCTGCCCGGATTCCCCACCGTATAACTGGCCGACGCAATGCTGTTGTTAATGAAATCGGTGAGCGAGGTATAGGTGATGCTCGACGTGTCAATGTTGCGACGATTGATGCGGAACCGATGCACGGCCCCGCCCCATTTCAGGGTGTGCGCGCCTTCGGTGTAACTCATCGTGTCGCTCCACTGAATCACCGTGTTGTTCGAAATCGTGCGGCCACGCGTACCGGGCGAAGCCGTCAATCCGGTGATTGTCACTAACGGATAAGGCGCATCAGAGATGATGCGGCTGCCCCAACGCTGAAACCCGGTCAGGAATTCATTTACGAGCTTCGGCGAAAAGATGTGTTGATAACGAATGGCGACATTTGACGTACGAATGGGAATGTTTTGGAAATCGAAAAGGCCCAAGGCGCTGGGCGTGACGCCAAACAGCGGGCCGAACGTGTGCGTATCGTTGACGTTTACCCGCACATAAGCCGAATCACGTTCCGAGAAATTGTGGTCCACTTTGGCGCTCGCCGTATCTTCGCGAATCTGCGAGGTTTGCGTCGTCGCGTAATTGTCCACCAGCGCATTCGACGTGCGTGAGGTGCCGCGCGGGAACATGTCTAAAATCGGTTTCAGCGTGGGCGATTTGGCCAGCGCTTGCTGGCGCAACTCTTCGCTGGGAACAGTGCCCGTGCCGGTAATCCCCACGCGCTGCCGCGAACCTTCGTAGTTCACAAAGTAAAACGTCTTGTCTTTGATAATCGGCCCGCCGATGTTGCCGCCAAAATCGTTGAAGCGAAACGGCGGTTTCGTGCCGGTGTTGGCAAAAAAGTTGCGCGCGTCGAGCGCCGAGTTACGAAAGTACTCAAAGAGCGAGAAATGAATCTGGTTCCCCCCCGATTTGGTGGCGACGTTGATGTAAGAACCAGACGCGCGTCCGTATTCCGCATTGTAGTTGCTGGTCTGCACACGAAATTCCGCAATCGTGTCGAGACTGCCCGTCAGCAATCGCGCACCGCGTTCAAAGCCGTTGGCCATGTAAGGCTGATCCACGCGCGAAGCGTCAATGCCGTCAATCTGAAACTGGTTGTGCACCGTGTGCAATCCGTTGAAAGAAAGATCAGCAATGAAATTGCTGCGTGCGACAGCGCCGGGCACCAGCAAACTGAAACGCGCATAATCGCGTCCGTTGATCGGCAACGTCACCAGCGATTGGTTGTTCATGATGCCGCCGCTGGTTTGGGAAGCTTCCAGGGTGGAGTTTTCGCCCGTCACTTCGACCACGACGTTTACCTGACCGGCCTGCAACGTAAAATCCAGCGTCACCGAAGCCGCCACACCAACCTGTACTTCCGGGCGAGATTGCGCCTGAAATCCCGTTTTTTCGACAACCACTTTGTATTTGCCGACGGCCACGTTAACGATCACATAGCGGCCTTGCGCATCGCTGGTTGCTTGACGTTGCTGGCCATTGGCCAGGTTCTGCGCGGTAATGACAGCACCGGGAATCACCGCTTGCGATGAATCCAGCACCGTTCCGCTGATACGCCCGGCAGTTTGCGCATTTGCCTGTCCGGCCAGAATAACCAATCCGAATAGCAACAGCGTTAAATAGCGAAATACAGCTGGTTCGCGATAAGAATGCACGCCAAATACAGGATGATCTTCCTCCTCAATTTGCCGCGCGATTTGTGGTGACGTTTGTCGTAACATCGAGCCTCGCTCCTCCTGAGTCAAAAATGTAGTGGTAGAAATTCTCTGCGGAAATCCCGCTTCATCGCAGACCAACCTGGGCCAGATTCAGCCGCTCC
>JAEUQO010000426.1 GCA_016789605.1 Acidobacteriota bacterium | reverse complement strand
AATCATTTCTTACTGGCCAGATCAAAAAATGATGTGTTATCACAACAAACCGACCTAACGCTCATTTTTGGCGGCCTTGGCGGCAATGAATTCACGGCAATTGGTGAAGGGGGGGGGCGTCTTGATGGATATCGAAACAATTCAATGGCTGCCACCCTGGAAGCCGCTAGAGCTTCACGAACGGGGCAGGTTCGAAGCCGAACTAAAAAGAGAACTGGCTGCCGACCATCTGCTCTACAAGATCAAGGTGACGGCGATTGGGAGAAGAATAGATTGCGATGAGGTTCTCTATCGGATAGTTGGATCAGGCGAAAGGCTTGCAGTTGTTCATCTAACCTATGGTGGCTCAGAATGTGAATCTACATGGCCACACACGGAAATCTTTGAAAGTGTCGCAGAGTGGATAGAGGCGCGAATGAAACCAGATAATGTGGAATTTGAGGTCGCCTAGGGATTGCCACTATATCAATGCCCGACTGTCGTTGAACCGGAGCCGCCGCCTTTTTCAATCAACCCATTGCGAAGGGCGGTGGCCCGGCCAACTCGATGTTATGTGTCTAAATGAAGGAGAACGTTTTGATTGAAGCCCTGATTGGTGTCGCGGTAGGTGTTCTGACGATAGTTTTGGCACGGATCATTCGTGGGCAGCATTGGGTGTATTCATTGGGCCTGCTCGTTCTGCCTGGCTTGTACGCATCCTTTGCTCTACGTGTTGGTGAGCAAGCGGTGGGTGTCAAAGAGATGATCTATGGTGCTCCGTTTGTTGTCGCGGGGTTGGTCTTCGTATTTGTGAGCGTCCGTCAGTCAGCGGTAGTGGTCGGTGCCTTCTGGATACTTCACGGGCTGTACGACCTGGTGCATAGTCAGTTGATCACAAACGCTGGTGTCCCTCGTTGGTATCCCGTGTTCTGTTTCTCGGTGGATTTTGTTGTCGGTGCATACCTGCTATGGCTGTCGCGTCGTATCGCTAACGCAAATCTTCACCAGGCGTAAGTCGAAGCTTTGTCATTTCCGGAAGTCGGCTGGAGCAGTTCAAGTTGATCCTCTCTCAAATGAACAGAAGAAACTTTGTCTCAACCGCTGTTGTCGGCGCTGTTGCCGGGTTGGCGGCGGCGGTGTTTACACGTACCGCTGAAACGCAAACGAATGTGCCACTGATTCGCCCGCCGCGTTTGAAACCCGGTGATCTGGTTGGTGTGATTACACCCGCGACGCCGGCGACGAATCCTGACCGGCTGGCGCTGGTCGAACGCACGATCAAACACTTCGGCTTGCGCGTGAAGTGGGGAAAGCACATCGGCCAGAAATCAGGGTATTTCGGCAATCCGGTGCAGGAACGTCTGGACGATTTGCACGCGATGTTTCGCGACCCGGAAGTCAAAGGAGTCTTTCCCATTCAGGGCGGATACGGTGCGCCGCAATTGCTGGACGGCATTGATTACGATTTGATTCGGCGCAATCCGAAAGTCTTTACCGGATACAGCGACATTACGGCGTTGCATCTGGCGATTCACAAACGAACAGGGCTGGTGACCTTTCACGGCCCGAATGTGTTTTCGGCGCTGACCGGATACACCCAAACGCATTTTCGCAAAGCTGTTTTTGAAGCGGCTCCGATTGGGACGGTGACCAATCCGCCCGAGGCAAATTCGTTGCGGCCCAAATACCTGTTGCGAACGATTCGCCCGGGGAAGGCGACAGGGCGTTTGGTCGGCGGAAACCTCACGCTGATTTCGACGCTGATGGGCACGCCGTACGAAATAGACACGCGCGGCGCGATTCTGTTTCTGGAAGATATTGGCGAAGAGCCGTATCGCATAGATCGCATGCTGACGCAGTTGCGCCTGGCAGGGAAGTTGGAGCAAGCCGCCGGAATCGTGTTTGGTGATTGCGTCGGATGTGCGCCGAATGATTACAAACCGTTTGTGGCGGCGGGGTTTTCGCTGGGCGAAGTGTTGGACGCGCTGTTAGGCAACCTGAAAGTGCCCGTGCTTTCGGGGCTGACCATTGGCCACGTCGAAGACCAACTCACCTTGCCGTTGGGCGTAACAGCAACGCTGGACGCCGAAGCGGGAACACTGGAAATCAAAGAGTCGGGGGTGAGTTAGCCTACGGTTGGCTGATTGTGAATTGGCGTCCGTGACTGCGCGCTGACTTCTTTCAAGCATTTGAATGGAAGTGAGCGAACGGTCACGGATTTTGTTTGTTGGGTGAATGCACCTACTACGAAATTTTTCTGCCACTATCGCGCTGAATGGGGAATCCTGGCGCGATTCTTCGCTCCCACAGCTCATTGACCGGGCCGTATATGTCATCCTGGGCAAATGGGATGTAGGGGAAGCCTATGCCCAGCGGGTCGTCTCGGCGAATCGTCGTCCAGTTGATTCCCAGGGCTGACAAAATGGTCGCTTCGATATCTTCGATGCGAACGTCGCGGTTGCGCGCCCAACCGGGATCAATGGTGAAGGCCGCGAGATCATTCGTCTGCCCGATGATTCCGCCGCGAACTCCGCCGCCCAGCAACAAAAACGATTGTTGCAGGTAATGGTCGCGCCCTGCCTGCGAATTGACTTCTGGTGAGCGGCCAAATTCTCCGCCAGCAACAATCAATGTTTCGTTAAACATTCCTGCCGCTTTCAAGTCAGCAATCAAAGCCGACACTCCGTTGTCAAAAGGCCGAGCCATTGCTGGCAAGCTGGTGTACAGATTGCGGTGGTGATCCCAAGTGCCGAAGTTGATTTGAATGAAACGAGTTCCTTGCTGTGCCGCGAGAATCTGTTTGGCCACCAAGCAGGCATCACCAAAACTGCTCGCGCCATAACGGTCGCTGTCTTCTTTGGCAAAGCTGAAGGCTCGGCTGACTGCATCGTTGTGAACCAGCTTGTTGGCTGCCTCGTAAAATTCGCGCAAATCACCCGTCGCTCGGCCAAGCGGCGAAGGCGTAGCGGCGGTTCCCTTGATCGGTTCATCCAACATCTGAAGCTGAGCATAGCGCTCATTGAATCGCGCCGCGCCATCGGAATGGGTAACGTTCGTCAAACCATCTTTCGTTGGTGAAACCTTGAATGGGGCAAAACGGCCAGAAAAATACCCTGGGCCATTGGCCCCTTCGGCGTTCAGCGCGACAAAAGCCGGAAACACTTGATTCGGCAAACGCTCAAATTCTTTTTCCAGTGCGACGATGCTGCCAATATGCGGAGCGATCCCGGCTTCTTTGGCGTTTGGGTTGCGACCGATCTGTAACCATTCGCGACCAATTTCATGCACCAACGCCCACGAACGCATGGAACGAATGATGGCAATGTCTCCAAGCTGTGTCGCCAGTTTCGGCATTAAGCCAACCGGCCACATCACGCCGCTGATTCGTTCCGGTTGCAACACGTCGGTTCGAGTGATGCCGGGCACGATCTTCAAATCGAACGTATCCATCTGGCTTGGGCCGCCATCCAGCATCAGGAAGATAACGTTTTTTGCGGTGCTCCTGGTTATGACCTGTGCTTGCGCTGCAGTTTCAGATGCGAACGCACGGCTGCCCGCCAAAACCATAAATGAGCCCGTCAATCCCGCTCCGGCGACTTTGAAAAAAGCGCGGCGATCCAGGTGCGGACGCCGGAAAAACGGTGAGTGTGCGTGCGGGTTGCGTTTAAGGAAGCGATAGAATTTTTCCGTGTTGTTCATAGCAATCCTGTTTTCTCCCACGAGGCTACACGAAGGAGAGAGAGAAAAAGAGCGCGAGAGAGTGCAGGTTTTCTCTCCGACTCTTCCTTTTCGTGTTCTCGTTGGTGTGTCTTCGCGGGAAAAGTTTCAGTAGTTGTAGAGGAAATCCGCTTTGTTGTAGAGCGCCCACAGCAGATTTTCAGCCTGTTCCGTGCGCACGCCTTTTTTCAGGTTCGCCAGCGCCAAACTTTTTTCCGTGTCCGAAGGTAACCGCGACAGTACGGCGTAAAAGAATTTGTTGACCAGTTGTTCGTCCGTCAGGTTTAGGCTTTGGGCGATGATGCCGTCAGCCTGGGTGGCTTTCACGCGGTCGAGCACGAATTTGTTGTTGAACAATTCCAGCGCTTGATTGAGGCGGACTTCGCCGCTGCGTCGGCTGGCGCTGTTGTCGCCACGCAAGAAGCTATCCAGAAACATCGTCACGTGTGCCAACGGATCGGGCGGTCCCGTTGCAGGGATCGGAACTCCCATAGCGCCAAATTGAATCGTGGCGACTGGCATTCCGAAAGTTTCGGGAAACAGCATTGCGTAATTGATCGTTGGTAATTCGCCAATTTTGTAAGCCGGTAGAATGCCGCTGGATTGGGTTATGGCGTCGTGTACTTCTTCTGCCCACATTCGCCGCACCAGTTTGCGTGCGTACAGCTTGTCCCATTCCGAATTCCAATTGGCTTCGTAACGCGCCGATAACTGGTAAGCGCGCGAATTGGCGATCCGCCGCATCAACCATTTCAGATCATATTTGGCGGCAGCGAATTCTTTGGCCAGATCGGCCAGCAAACGTGGATGCGATGCTTGTAACGCCCAGGGCGCAGGCGGCGGGTTATCAGGATCAAGCCGCGCCGGATCAAGCTCGTTGACCGGCTCAACCAAACCCAACACGAAAAACTCTTTCCAGATGCGATTGACGATGGCAATGGCCAGCAGTTTGTCATTGCTGATTTCTTTCGCCAACGTAACGCGATAGCGTTCGCCCGCCACAGCCGGCTTGCCGCTGAAAGGGTAACGCGGTGCGATTTCATTCTTGCCCTCGATTGGGTTGCGCGCCGGGCGATTGCCCAGAGTCACACCATCCAAAAAGTAATCGCGATTGGTACGCGCCGTGTCTTCACGCACGGCATATGCAGCGGCTTGTTGAGGTTGTCCACCGCCGCCCGGCCCGCCGCCTGTTCCCCCGCCAGCTTGAACAACATCGGTTCGTGAAAAGAACGAAGCCAGCCCCCAAGCCTCGGCCCGCGTGGCGTTGCGTCCCCACAAACTGATTTCGTCCAGATGTCTAGCGCCGTCGTGGCATAAAATGCAGTCCATGTGGCTGACGCCCAGAAAATTATCCGCCGCGAACAACGCTTGTTGGTCGTAGGTTTCCTGCAACACACCCACGCGCAACGAAGCGAAGGTCAGCGTGCCGGTCAGCCAATTCAACTCACCTTGTTTGGTGCTGTCTTCACCAATCGCCGTCAGCAGCTCCACAGGCCATTGATTGTAAGGCTTGCCTGTGCTGAGCGATTCCCGAATCCATTTGTTGAAGGCGTCGCGACTGCCCGCGCCGCGCGCGGGCGTGAAACCCGGATTGGAAAAGTTCCTGAACAGGCCGCCGAAAAACATGGTCCATTTGTCCACCCACTCCGGCTTGGCCAGCAATTCATCCACCAGTCTTGCACGTTTGTCGGTAGCGGCGTCGTTCAAAAAGGCTTCGACCCGCTCTGGCGTGGGAATGCGCCCGGTCAGGTCAAGCGTCGCGCGGCGAATGAATTCCGCGTCGGTGCAGTTTTGCGCGGGCACGACTCTGGCCGCAGCCATCGCGTCGAACAGATGGCGATCAATTGTGCCGTCAGCGACAGCGCCAACCGCGATTCGACTTTTTTTCGCCGCTGTCGGAGCCAGTCGTTCGACAATTCGTGCTGTCAATTCGCTGGTCTGGTGATTCTCCTGGGTTTTGGCTCTCGTTTTTGAATAAGAACAGTTTACGTTGTTTTCCAACACATTTGCCGAAGGATGCCCAGCGGCGATAAACGCCAGCAGCAAGCTTGTCAGTGCGATTTTGATGGTTCGATTGGTGTTCATGCTTATTCTGTTTTGCCGTTGAACGGCGTAGTCGAGAAATCCGTGACCGATGATTCCCGCCCCCTTCATTCCCGTGAATTGCGATCAATCATCGGTCACAGAATCAGCATTCCTGCTCAACTGGCTAGCCTGGTTAGCTTAGTTGCGCGGGAATGTTCCTTGAGGGCGACCATTGCCTCTAGCGCCTTCGGGCCGTCGCTGACCGTTTTTCCATTTGTCCGCATACGGCGAGTTTTCACGATTGGGCCGCTGGCCTTGTTGGGCTTCAGGTGGTCGCTGGCCTCGCTGGGCGTTCGGCGGTCGCTGCCCGCCACCGCGTTGCGCAAAGGTTTCCACTTGAGCGGCAGCCACGAACAGCAGCGCCATTGTCAAACTCAGGAACAGTTTCCACGTCAGACTTTTCATTTGTTCTCCTTATCCTGCTTGATTGAACACACAACCGCCCCAGAAGCTAATTCTTCCTTGATCTCGATCAACGGCTTCGCAGATCGGTAGCGGTTTGTGTTCGGTATTGTTGAGAGAAAATTTGAGGTGATGTGAAACTTGCAGATTGAATCTTTATGGCCGCGTTGGAATCCCCGGACGCCCACCGCCAAATCCTCCAGGACGACCGCCTCCCATCAGAGGGCCGCCTTGGCCGTTCGGGTTTCCGGCTCCGAACGGACGACCACCGCCAGGGCCGCCAACCAACGAATCAACGAGATGGAACACTCCCTTTGAGCCGAATCGCGCCAGCAAGGCGTTGTACTGTTGCTGATTGCTTTTCAGAGTCGCCAGCGCCTGAACATCGAAGCCCGCTTTATTCTGAAGCCCTTCTGTAATGCCCGCAGCAATGGCGTTGGCGATGATTTGGGCCGCAGCGTTTGCGGCTGCGGTATTGCCTGCCAGCACTGCTGCCTCGTATGTTTTGCGAGCATCCATCACCGCGTCGCTGTTTTGCGGAGCGCCAGCCGAATTGCGTGCTTGTGTAATCAGCGCTTTCAACTGCTCTTCCTGCTGCGTGCTTAAATCAGCCGCGCCAGCGTCTGCAAGCGCATGCTTCAATCCGGCAAGCACATCCGGCTGCCCGCCGACTGGCGGCCCACCACCGCCCGGACGCTGTGCGAACGAAATCTGCGAGGTGGCAACCACCACGGCCAACGTCAACACGGCCATCAGGATGGCTCGCAAACTCAGCTTGCTTTTCTTCATCTCTGTCTCCTTCGATGTTATAGGTTGATGACTTTGTCTGAGAGCGTGCCCACGCACCTTTACCAAAGATGATTGTTACTCTCAGTTGTTTTCGCCTTTCGTTGGCAATGGCAATGACCCTGAGTTTGAGTTCCACGAATGCCAAAGCTTTTTTTTTGCGGCGGTCAGAAGTAGCGCTACAAATCGTAATGAGTGCCGGGAGCGAAAAACAAAAACGCCGAACGCTGAACCACACAATCAATCAAAATTGAGGGAGGATTGATTGCGCGTCTCAATGCTCGGCGTGAACGCAAGCTTGTTCTTCTCTTGTCAGAACTTCAAAAAACGCCAGGCCGTCTGCCGCCTCTCATTGGTGGGCCGCCCATCGGACCACCTTCGATGATTCTGTAACCCGCTGGCACTTCAAACAGCGACTTGGGTTGTTCGTTGCGCTGAATGTTCGTCAGTTTGTAGATGACTTCGCCCAATCGAGGGTCTTTGTGTTTGCTCAACACGACGACTTTCAATTCAGTTGCCTCCCAGCGTTCGGATGCGATTTCAATCGGGCGATCATTGCCGATCTGTCCGACAGGAATCGTTACCGTTGTACGAATACCATCGGCTTCAACACCTTCGATGGTTTGTTTGCCAAGCAATTCGGTTTTCTCTTGCCCACTGCTCGGTGAGGCCTGCCCCGTAGACGGTGCGCCTGGTGGGGCAAATTTGCGCGCAAGACGATTTCCCTCATCAAGCAGGTAATTCACGCTGATAACCGGATCGTAGATAAAGACTACCTTTGGAGCTTCGCCACTGATCACAAATGGTCCGGCAATGGCCAGCGTTCGTTCCAATCGCGTGCGGCCTTCGCTGTCGCGGAAAAACCTGCCTTCACCTTTGTTACTGATTTTGGTTCCGTCCGGCAACACCTGGATGTTTTCTGTGACAATCGAAGCCGAATAGGGAGCGCCTTTGACAATCTTTCCACCAAAACGAATCTCCGATAACAGCACATCAACGCCGGGCGGGGGGCCAAATGGGCGACCTTGTCCGCCGGTTGAAGAGCCGCCCTGCCTGTCTGGCTGAGCGCTGGCAACAGCCAACAGCGTAAGAACAACGATCCCTACCATGAAAGCTCTTTTGATCATCTTGACTCCTTCACTGTCGAACCAATCGAATGGCCAAGGGCACGCCATCCAGCCCAACTCTCAAATCCGCTTTGAGCATCTCATTGCCGCGCTCGACGCTCAGCGGCAATCCCATTGCAATCAAAGTCGTACGCGGAACATTTACGCGGACTACCACGCTTTCATTTGATATGGTCGAACCTGCCGCGAAGCTCAACGGAATGTAATTGGTCGCCAAATCGTTTTTGTCTGCTTGACTCGGTGATTGACGACGCGGTCTGACTGCTTGTTTCGGTTTTACGACTACGCGTGGCGCATCATTGGCCGCCAGTCGGGGAGCAATGTCCTTAGACGGCGCAGGCGTTTCAGTTACTTCAGGTGACGGTGAGACAATCAGAAACGCAGACTGTTCGGGTGTTTCCCGGCTTCGCCAAACTGATACCGCAACAGCAAATATGATCACGATTGCCACTGCTGCCGCCGCCTGCCAGCGGCGGTCGGCGGTGAAAAGCTCCCAAGTCCACAGACGCCTGACTTTCGCCCAACGGCTGTGTTGCACAGTGAATCGGGCTACACCTGGCGCAATGGATTCGCGGGATTTGGTAGCGTGTCGGGCTTCAAACTCTGCGCGCAAGGATTGTTTCAAACGGATCGGAGCCTGTTCGCGGTTACTGTTTTCAGCCAAGGCCGACAAACCAATGTTCAATTTCTTTTCGGCGATTAGCCGGGCGCTACACAATTCGCACGAAGCAGTATGTGCCAACGCCACCACGCGCGTTCTCGCCGAAGCCAGACGGTCTGTGCTCAGTTCAGCAACCAGTTGTTCAAATTCCTGACAGGTCATACTTCGCTCCTGGTGCGCGCCGATTGGGCGAACGCAACGCCTGTAAGTCGCAACAATTGCAGTTTTTCGATCAGCATGATTCTGGCGCGACTCAACCGTGAACGAACCGTGCCGACCGGACAACCGATGATTTCGGATGCCTGTTCGTAACTCATCTCGTGCAAACTGCACAGCACGACAACTTCGCGGTAATGCTCTGGCAAACGCAATACCGCTTGCCGAACTGCCTCAACGGTTTCACTGCGTTCAATGTCGGTCAGCGGATCGGTTTCAGCAACGAACCCATCCGGCACGCCTGACGATCTCATTTCTTCTTTTTGCTCCTCAGCTATCAGCGAAACATACTTTCGCTCTCGCGCCAGTCGGCGCAAGACCCTATGGCGCGCCATCCCAAACAAATACCCGACAACCGTTCCCCGTGACGAGTCAAACAAATTCGCGTCGCGCAGGAATTCGATAAACACATCCTGCACCACGTCTTCTGCCAACGTGTGAGACCCGCTCATACGCAATGCATATTGATAGATACCAGCCTGCCGCCGGTCATAAAGCTGCTCAAATGCGTTCGCGTCTCCGGCCATCATTTGCCGAAGCAGGGCTTCGTCGCTGGGAGTTGCGGTTAATTTCATTGCCAGTTCAACAGTCAGCCATCACTCGATCCATCACTCGATTTTGCTGCGCCTCACAACCAGTATGGACGTCAGAGGCGAAAAGAGTTCCAGCAATTTCTAGCGGGTTGCGATCTGACTCTTTGCGGGCTGGGAAATGTTTGTGATTGATCTGTGGCGGTTTCGCCGGGCGCAGGCATTAGTTTCTGGCGCGCTGTTTGGGCGCGCGCGGAGGACGTGGTTGGACGGGCGGTTTTTGCGGTTGTGTGACGGGGAATTCGTGCGCGCCGATGTCATAGGCGCGGCCTTGTGGGCGAGGGATGCCTGCAAAATCGCGGGGCACGTCTGCCAGCGTTTCGCCGCAGTCAATCGCAGGGCTGCCAGGCGCAGGTTTGTAATTCATGGCGGGCAGCAACTGCGGATCATTGATCGTAGAGTGCTGATCCACCTTCAAGCCGAGCTGCCATTGCTTCAGGCTGGGCCAGTAATTTGTCGCTGCGGCAGATTCGCGCCAAAACCCATACACGCCTGACGGTTTGAAAAAGAGGTTGTAGTCGGATTGCAGCGCGTCGGCCAAATTGATGACGAAAAAGACCGGGCGCGTGCTGTTCATCACGACGATGTTGTTTTTGAACAGGATCAAGCGCGAAGCTACGTGGCGCGTGTTGCTGACGACGTACAAGCCCGCGTGATAGGTGCGCGCCACGTCGTAAAGCGTGTTGTTTTCAAACCAGATGTTTGAGCCGGAATAGGCGCCAACGCCCGCGCCTGCGGTTTGCGTGACGATGTTGTTGCGCACGATGCAATTGAGCGCTTCATAGGGGGTGCCGTTGCGCATGAATTCCGGGTCGGTGTCTTGTCCCATCAGAATGCCTGCCGCGCCGGTGCGTTCGACGCGATTGTTTTCCACGACACAATCCGCCGCGCCGCCTTTCAAATACAAGCCTGCGGTTGCCGTGTCGTGGATGTAACAGCCGCGCACGACCGTGGCGCGTCCGCCGACGGAATCAATGCCTTCGGCGTTGGAGCTGTCGCGCAAACCCGACGGCCCAATCTCACAGCCTTCGATCAGCATTTCATCCGCATTCGACATCTTGATGTTGTCGCGTCCGCTGCCCAGGATGCGGCAATTGCGCACGACTGTGCCGAGATTGGCTTCGACTTTGAGTCCGTAATAATGCCCGCCCTGAATTTCCAATCCTTGCAAGGTGACGCGGTTGGCGACGATGTAAACAACGTTGCCCAGGTTGGCGGCGTCGGCAGTCGTGGCAATCAGTACGGCCGTTTCATTGGGATAAGACGTCAACGTCAGGTTGGCTTTGTCCAGGTAAAGTGTTTTGCCGAGTTGGTAACGTCCGCCGCGCAGGCTGATGGTGTCGCCGGGCGCGGCCAGGCTGAGCGCGCGGTTTGGCGTCGCCAGCGGCGAAGTCAAACCGCCACTGTTGGCGTCATTGCCGTTGGGGGCGACATACAGCGTCTTTGCCCAGGCAGACTGAGCAAAGACGCCGCAACACAACCAGAGACCGACAAGCAGCGTTGCGCTCCCTTGTTTATACATAGGCAAAACTCCTCTGGCGGGGCACAAACGCTTGTGTGAAATCAGCCGCCGTCATAACGAGGACGATCAAGCAGGCTGATTTTGGGTTCGATGTTTTTCTTCCAGTCTTCGAGCAGCGGACCTTTCAAACGCTCAGCCCGTTTGGTCAGCGCCGCCATTTGCTCCTGATTGAGCGGTTTGAAACTTTGCGCTACGCGTACGTCGTCTTCCAGTTGACCGATGGTCGTGCAACCGATGGCGGTACAATGAATCGGCAAGCTGAGCACGTAATTCAGACATTCGGCGACGCTGAACTGTTGCAGCAATTTGGCGTTGCCGAAATTTTTCATGCCTTGAATTCCCATGCCGCGTGCGATGGCGACGGGTAGCACTTGTTTTTCAAAACTCAGATACAGCGGGTCGGCGATGTGCAACGGCATCAAAATCGTGTCCCACTCAGCGAAGCCTTTGAGCAACGCCAGATGCACTTCGGGGTCGGTGTGGCCGGTGAAGCCAATGAAGCGGCATTTGCCCGCTTTCTTGGCTGCGACAAAGGCTTCAAGCGCGCCGCCCGGTGCAAAGATTTTTTCGACTTCATCCAGCCGGGCGACTTCGTGCACCTGCCACAAATCCAGGTAGTCGGTTTGCAGCGCTTTCAGGGAGGCGTGCAATTCTTCTTCGGCTTCCTTGCGTGAACGTTTGTTGCTTTTGGTCGTCAGAAAGATTTGTTTGCGAAAACCTTTCATGGCTTGTCCGTACACTTCTTCTGAATGACCGCGCCAGTATGAATGCGCCGTGTCGAAATAGTTGATGCCGAGTTCATAGGCGCGGCGCGTCAGCGCAATGGCGTTTTCATCAGAGCCGGTTAGATGAAAGCGCCCGCTGGCCAAGCCGATGACTGACAGTTTGACGCCGGTTTTGCCAAACGTTCGTTTAGGGATTTCGGCGGCGACTGTGGGCGCAGCCGATGTGTTGAGATTTGGTGTACTGACACTGGCAGCCGTGGCGCCGACCAAACCTCCCAAAACAGTTCTGCGTTTCATTGAAACTCTCCTTTCACAAAACGATGAGAGCGCTTTATAGCCGCGGCGGCGCGGGTTTGTTGGGCGCGTCCCAGGCGTGCGCGCCTTTAGCCTTCAATTTGCGTTTGTAGACTTTGTCAGCGCAGGTGGCAAAGATCGTGTCGTTGTTTTCGCCGCCAAACGTCAGATTCGACAACCGGCCATTCGGAGTCGGAATGATGGCGTTGACGCGGCCCGCTTGATCGCAGATTTGCAAACCAAGTTTCGAGGTCACATACAAGCGTCCCTCGCGGTCAACGCGAATACCGTCGGCCTGGCTGCTGTCGAGCGTGTCGGCGACGTGTAACCAGTAATACTGCTGTTTGTATTGCGGCGTGCCGTCAGCTTGCAGTTGATAGCTGTATACCCAGTGCGAGCGGTAATCGGCCACATACAGCAGCGTTTGATCCGGTGACAACGTGATGCCGTTGGCATAGCGCAACCCGGTATCCACGACTTTCTTTTCGCCGTTGGGTTTGACCAACCAGATTTGGCTGGCGTCAGGGCCGGGCACATTCGGTTCGGTGACATAGATGTTACCGTTGTTGGCAACGACCAGGTCGTTGCCGCGAATGCCTTCAGCAATGACGGTCGGTTTGCCTGCCGCGTCATAGGCAACAATCTGTTGCAAGCCATTCGCCGCATACAACCGCCCGTCAGGTCCAAATGCCATGCCGCCCGCGCGGTTGGAGTTGCTGACCCATTCGGTGACTTTGCCGTCCAAACTGACTTTGTAGATTTTGTTGTTCGAGCCGTCGGTGAAAAAGACTTCGCCCTTGGCATTGGCGGCGGGGCCTTCGCTAAACCGGTAACCTTCGCCAACCAATTGCCAGCCTTCGTCGGGCAACAGCAACGCTTCAAGCATGTTGTTTTTGGATTTCCCGGCTTTGACTGGTTCGGGCCAGCCTTTCCACAACCAGCGCATTGCGTCAGGGAAGATCGCCGTGCCGTGTCGTCCGTTGTGTGCGCCTTCGCCCCAGACGTGGGTGAGGTCATAGCCCGCAAACGTCAACGCGCGTTCCAGCGTTTGATTGGCCATCCACCAATCGCCGCCGTAAATGTTCAAATCATTCGCGCCGTCTTGCAGGAAGATGCGCAAGGCTTTCGGTTCGTATTTGCGCACCAGCGTGTGATAGCGGTCTCCGCCGCGCAATCCGACATACGTGCCAATGGTGCTGAAAACGCGGCTGAATGCATCCGGGCGTTCCCAGGCGGCAGTGAACGCCGCAATCGCACCGGATGACGAGCCACCGATCGCGCGGTCATTGCCATTTTTTGACAGGCGAATCGGACGCCCGTCGCTGGCTTTTTTGGTTTCGACATCGGGCAGCAATTCTTCCAGCAAAAAGCGCGCATAGTTGTCGCCCAAGCCGTCGTATTCAAAGCTGCGGTTGAAACGATCCAGCGCGGTTTTGTCATCTGCCGCGCGCACCCGGCCGTGCATGACAAACACGCCGATGGTGATGGGCATTTCTTTTTTGTGAATCAGATTGTCGAACACAACCGGCGCATTCCATTGCACGCCGTCCTGGTTGACGTATACACAGGCAGGTTTGTCTGGCGTGTATTGCGCCGGAATGTAGACCCAATATTCGCGCCAGGTGCCTGGGAAGACTTTTGAATTCTCAAAGGTGAATTTGAGCGTTTCACCTTTGGGAACGCCCGGCTGCGGTTGCGAATCGGGACTGGCGGGGTAACTTTCTTGCGGTTGGGCGGGCGGTTGCGCCCAAACTGATGCCGTTGCGAACAGAAAACCAACGAGCAGGCACAATGTGCGAGAGGCTTTCATTTTGTTTTGCATTCCTTTCAAGTGACCTGTGTAATTGGCGAGAACCGTGATTCTCCGCATAAACACTTTCACCAGGGATGTTCTGATGAAAAATGTACGACCCTCTGTTTGTTGGGAAAAACGATGGATACTGCGCACTGTGTTGACGGGCGCAGTATACGTCATTGCCTTGCGAGTTGCATTGCCCGCGCTGTCGTTTCAAACGCCAAAACCAGTGGACAGCGCCGAAGCGCGTGCGCTGCGGTTTCTTACGCGTGAAGTGCCCGCCTGGTTACCACAAAACGGTTGTTTTTCTTGCCACAACAACGGCGATGGCGCGCGCGCATTGTATCTGGCAACGCGTAAGGGAAAGACTGTGCCTGCGGAAGTGCTGACTGCCACAACCAACTGGCTGCGCGAGCCGAAACGTTGGGACGACAACAAAGGCGATCCGGGATTCAGCGACAAACGGTTGGCGAATGTGCAATTCGCTGCGTCGTTGTTGTCGGCAGTCGAAGCCGGTTTGGTGCGCGATGTGGCGCCTGTATCTGAAGCTGCGCGCAAACTGATTGCCGATCAGGAACGCGACGGAAGCTGGAAAATTGATGCAGGAAATACGGTTGGTTCGCCTGCCACGTGGGGAACGCCGTTGGCAACCTGGATGGCTTGGCGCGTGTTGCAGGCAGCGAATTTGCCAGAGGGTAAGAGTTCAGCCCAGCGCGCGCGGCAATGGTTGCAGGAAATGAAAACCGTTAATGTGTCAGCCGCAGCGACGTGGTTCTTGGCGTTTGGCACTGACGCGGCTGAAAAGGATTCCAGCAAGCGGAAAGCGTGTTTGCAGTTGTTGCAACGCGCACAAACCCGTGACGGCGGTTGGGGGCCGTATGCTGATGCTCCGCCCGAAGTGTTTGACACGGCGCTGGCGTTGTTGGCGCTTGCTTCGTTACGTCAACAGACAGACGGCGCGGAAAGCATCAAACGTGGGCGTGCATTTTTGTTGGCGCAACAAAACGACGATGGCAGTTGGCCGGCGACAACGCGTCCGTCAGGCGGCGATAGTTATGCGCAGATGATGTCAACGACGGCCTGGGCCTTGCAGGCGCTGCTGGAAACGCAACCGTAACCTGAAACGGGCGGCGAGAAACTCACTTCAAACAAAAAGAGGGATAGCCGAAAAAGCTGTCCCTCTTTTTTCAGACAGGTCAACGCCTGTTTGGCTTAAACGTTGTAAGTGGAAGACGAAACGCGTCCGCCGCGTCCGGTCCAGTTGGTGTGGAAGAATTCGCCGCGCGGTTTGTCTACGCGTTCGTACGTGTGCGCGCCGAAAAAGTCGCGTTGCGCTTGCAGCAGATTTGCGGGCAAACGTTCCGTGCGGTACCCGTCAAAGAAGGCCAGCGCCGTCGAAAAGGCCGGAGTCGGCACGCCATACTCGATGGCTTTGATGAGCGCGCGTCGCCACGAAGCCTGATATTCATTCAACGTGCGGCTAAAGAAATCGTCGAGCAACAGGTTCGTCAGTTGCGGGTTCTTGTCAAACGCTTCCTTGATCTTGCCCAGGAACTGGCTGCGGATGATGCAGCCGCCGCGCCACATCAAGGCAATGCCGCCGAAGTTCAAATCCCAGCCTTGTTCCTTGGCGGCTTCGCGCATCAGCATATATCCCTGCGCGTAGGAAATGACTTTGGAGCAATACAGCGCGCGGCGTACGTCTTCGATAAACGCGGCGCGATCTTCTGCGCTGCCGTGTTGCGGGCCGGTCAGCACTTTTGATGCGACGACACGTTCGTCTTTCATTGCCGAAAGGCAGCGCGCATAGACGGCTTCGCCGATCAACGTCACCGGCACGCCCAAATCCAGCGAACTGATGCCCGTCCATTTGCCAGTGCCTTTTTGCCCGGCGGTGTCGAGAATTTTGTCTACCAGCGGAGCGCCGTCGTCATCTTTCTTGGCAAAGATTTCGCTGGTGATTTCGATCAGATAGCTGTCCAGTTCGCCTTTGTTCCAATCGGCAAACACGTCGTGCAATTCGTCCGCGCTGAGCGAAAGACCTTCTTTCAGCAACTGATAGGCTTCGCAGATCAACTGCATGTCGCCGTATTCGATGCCGTTGTGAATCATCTTGACGTAATGTCCGGCGCCGGTTTCGCCGACCCAGTCGCAACAGGGAGAGCCGTCTTCGACTTTGGCGGAAATGGACTGGAAGATGTCTTTGACGTGCGGCCACGCGGCGGGATTGCCGCCCGGCATGATTGACGGGCCGAAACGCGCACCTTCTTCGCCGCCGGATACGCCGGTGCCGATGAAAAGGATGCCTTTTTCGGCAAGCGCCTTGGTGCGCCGGTTGCTGTCAGGGTAATGCGAATTGCCTCCATCAATAACGATGTCGCCTGCTTCCAAATGCGGCAACAGGCTTTCGATCATTTGGTCTACGGTGTCGCCCGCTTTGACCATCAACATGACGCGGCGCGGTTTTTTCAGCACCTGCGCCAGTTCCGCCATCGAATGCGTGCCGACGATTTGCGTGCCTGCTGCTTCGTTTTGCAGAAATTCATCCACTTTTGACACGGTGCGATTGAACACCGCCACGCGGTATCCGTGGTCATTCATATTCAGGACCAGATTTTGTCCCATCACAGCCAGCCCAATCAGCCCGATGTCACAGCTTTCCGATTGCATAAATTCTCCTGATAGAAGGTTGTAGGTTTGTTGCGCAAGGAAGATAAAACACGGGGCCAATGAAGGAAAGGGATTTGAATCACCACTTCAGTTGGCGAGCAGCCAAATCTTTCATGATTTCTTCTGCGCCGCCGCCGATCATATTCACTTTGACTTCGCGATAGATGCGCTCGACGCGTTCACCGCGCATATAGCCCATCCCGCCAAGAATTTGCACTGCCTGGTCGGCGCAAAATTGCATGGTTTGCGTGGCGAAGTTTTTGAGCATACAGGTTTGCGCGACCAGCAAGCCGGGGTCGCCCAGGCGATGTTCGACACGCCAGGCCAGGTCTTCGAGCAAGCTGCGCGTGGCTTCGATTTTCATGGTCATATCTACCAGTTTGTGGCGAATGACCTGTCGTTCGATCAATGGCTGACCAAAGGTGTGACGCGTGCGCGCCCAGTTCAGCGCGTCTTCCAGACAGACGTTGGCAAAGCCGCAGGCGCCCGCTGCCATGCCTAATCGTTCGCTGTTGAAATTGCGCATGATCAGTCGAAACCCCTGATTCTCTTCGCCAATCAAGTTGTTGACCGGCACGCGGCATTGCTCGAAATACAAGTGCGCCGTGTCGGATGCCCACCAGCCCATCTTTTTCAGCGGCGTGCGTGTGAAACCGGGCGTGTCACGTTCGATCAGCAGCAGGGAAACGCCGCCCGCGCTTTTGTCGTCGGGGTTGGTGCGCACGGCGACGGTAAAGAAATCGGCGCGCAGGCCAGAAGTGATAAAGGTTTTTTCGCCGTTGACCAGATAGAAATCGCCTTGTCGTCGCGCGGTTGTTTTGAGCGAGGCGACATCTGATCCGCCTGACGGTTCGGTGATGGCAAGAGCGGCGATTTTTTCGCCCGCCAGAACCGCGGGCAACACACGTGCTTTCAGTTCGGCGCTGCCTGCGTGCAAGATCGGTGGTGCGGCAATGCTGTGCGACAACAACGACGCCAACACGCCTCCGCTGCCAGCGCGCGCCAATTCATCCGAGGCGATCAACGAATAAAACACATCCGCGGGCGTGCCGCCGTATGTTTCGGGATAGCCGAGACCGAGCAAGCCAATGGCGGCAGCTTTGCGATACAACGCGCGCGGAAATTCTTCGGCTTCGTCCCATTCGTTGACGAAAGGCGCGATTTCGCGCGCGACAAAGGTGCGCATGGTTTGACGAAACTGTTCGTGTTCTGGCGTGTAGTAATTGGGATTGGGCGGTGTTGTGAGCATAACGGTCACCGGAAGCCGTGCCTGGGCAAGGTAAAACAGTTTCGCCACAACAGAGCGACGCTGGCGGCGCGTTTCTGCTGTGGCGAAGTAGTTGGCAAACAACAACTGTTATTTGACGCGTTTGGCGACGAATTCCTGACCGGGTTGGTCGCCGCCTTCGCGCGTGCGCGTCATTTTGATTTCATCGCCAGAAACGACGCCTTTGTAAATCAACTTGACTTCGTTTCCGTTGAAACTTAGCGCCTGTGTGAAGGAAATCTTGTCGCCGTCAACTTTGCCGTCAGAGATCGGATTGTCTCCTTGCATCCCTGACACAGTGCCGGTCAATTTGTCGCCTTCGACTTTGAAGGTGAAAGTGGTTTCGCGCGTTTGTCCGCCGCGACCGGGAACTTGCGCCGTCCATTTGCCAGAAACATCGGCGGCGGCCCAGGCCAGTGACAATGCGGCAAACACAAAACAAACAGAAAGAAGCAGGACTCTCTTCTTCATAGAACGCTCTCCTTGTTGAAATCTCCCCAGGCGGGAAGTTGTGAATAGAGTTCAAACGCGATTGCGGTTGGAACTTCGGTGTCGTTTGTAGGACGAACGCACGCGCCCATCTGTCACAGAATTCCGTGACGCGGTGCTGCTTTCTTTAGCGAATCGTGAACGACAATTTGACGCTTTGGGTGGTCAGCTTGCGTTCGATGCCTTCGAACAAATCCACTTCAAACGGTTTGCCGATGTTGTTCCCCGCCAGGTCTTCGATGGTGGTTTGGATGCGCAGTTCATACGCGCCCGCTTGCCAGATTGCATCCGGTGTAAAGACCCAGCGTTGTTCGCGATCTTCCAGCCGCACCGTGCCCGCAACAGGCGCGCCCGATTGGTGGTGAACGGTGATGACGCGTTGGGCCAGGGCTTGATCCATGGCTTCAGAGAAAACAAGCGTTAGCGCTTCGCGCGCTGCGGCTGCCGGAGCTGTCAGCTGCCAGACTGCGGGATCGGGCGGCGTGCGGTCTGGCGACCCAACGCGAAAGGATTTTTGAAACTCGCTTTTGAGCGGATTGCCCGCACCGTCGCGCCAGTCCGCTTTGATGACTAACGAATAGCGTTTGCCTGCTTCGAGTGAAGGACCGATTTCTTCCAGCGGTTTGACGCCGCGTTTGATACGGCCCGGATCAATGAAAAGCGTCAATCTGGTCAGGGTTGGATCCCAAAGCTCTTCGTCAATTTCCAAAAACGGCAGCTCGACCTGTTTGCCGGTTTCGTCGCGCAACTCAATGTAGTTGTAAATGCCGCCCCGGCGCATCGGGGCAGAGAAATGCAGATAGAACTTCAGCAGGTTTTCCGGCAGTTCGTCTGCGCTGGGATAAACCTGTGTCACAAACGTTGTGGGTGTTGTGTTGCGCGGCGTCAGTTGGAACGCTGCTGTGAGCGCAGGCGTTTGTCTGCGCGCGGTTCCGGGCAGATTGGCGGGGCGAAAGACAGCCTGATACACAATGCCCGGTTCCAGCGGGAATTGCGGCACAAACTGCAAGACATCGTTGGCAATGTGATACGCGCCCAGCATCGGCGGCAGCGCGGCACTGGTTTCGCCGGCAAACACGGAGAGCAATCGTTGCCAGCGGGCAATCGTCCAGCGTGCGGTTTCGAGTTGGCGCAACGTTGCCCGGCTCAGCCCGTGAACTTCCAACACCGCCCGCTCGCCTGCGGTCGTTTTCCAGTTCAGGTTGGGTGAAGTTTGGGCGAAAAGATTGGGCGCGAAAACGCAAAACCAAAGGGCAATACCCGCAAAGAGAAACACGCTGCGATAGACGCCGACGCGCGTTTTCACGATGACGAGCGATTGCCCTTTGGTGATTTGGCTACGCATGCGAAGCAGGTTAAGGCAACGGTAGCGTTTCCAGGTTCAGCGCGCCGCCTTCGGTACGACGCACGACCGTGGCGTGTTTTCCGTCAAAGCGATCCAACTGATCCACGCCGGTCCAGTTTTCGACGGTTTGATAGGTCAGGCCTTTTTTGTCCGGCACTGGCGCAGTGATGCCTTCGGCGCTGGCGATGTTGTCGGTGGTGATTTTCATCACGCCCCGGCTGCTGTTGGCCATCAGCAAATAGGTTTTGCCTTCTGCCTGATAGACGATCATATCCAGCGGACGATTGCGGTTGCCAAGCTCGGCAATGGTTTTGCCTTTGATTTGCGCGCCCGGTTTCAAATCGCTGATGGGGAATTGCACCAATGGTGTGCAAGTGTACGCCGCCAGCAAATGATCTTCCTTGCCGATTTTGAACGGCGCAAAGGTGCGCACTGGCGCGCGGGTTTCAAATCGTCCGTGTGCGCCGTGATAAATCTCGACGCTGGTCGCGCCCGAAACGGTTTTGAAGGGATAGGGAACCGCGCGCAAGGTCGAAGCGAACTCTTCGTTGGCCAACCCCGCGATAAACACGCGACCATCCAGAAACGCCAAATCGGTGATGGATTCCTGGCGCGGATTGCTCTGGCGGTTGCCCTGGCCGACCAATTTGTCAGCCGGAGCGTCAGGCAAATCAGCGCGTGAGAATTTCACTTTTTCGAGCGACACGAGTTCCAGATTGCCATCGGTTTTGACGCGCACCAGCACGGGCACGGCTTCGGGGCCGCGTCCGCGCGAAACCGACAGATAGGCGTTGTGGGAAATCGGATTGATCGCGAGGTCTTCGATCAGAATCTGATCGGCGCTGGTGCCCAGCAAGGCCGCGATTTTTTGGTTGATGGCTTCTACCTTGAGCAGTTTGCCGCTGGTGCCCGCTTTGATGTCGCCAGTCGCCACCGCCACGATGGACGCAGCTTTGGGGTCGGCAATAAACAGTACGCCTTCAGGACCAAACGCCAACGGGCCAACGGATTTGAGTTCCAGTTTGCCTTCTTTCAAGTCAGCCGTCATCGGCGAGGCCGAACGGGCAGCTTGTGAATTGTTGGTCCATTGAGCGGAAAGCAGGCTGAACGCAATGGTCAGTACGAGGAGAAGAGAGAATCGTTTCATCCTACGCTCCTTTTTGACGAGCGGCGGCAGCAAGCCGCCGAAGAGATTGGAAATGGGAAAACAGGGTGACGACGCATCATCCTGCCGTGAAAGACACCTGTCAATTGCTAAAGCAGAACACGCGACATTGGTACACGATAAAGTCAGGACGCCAAGATTCAGCGAAATGTTTCAGCGTCGCGTGTTCTGATGACGGCTGTTACGATTTAGAGCGTGCGCAGGTGAAATCCGCCGTCTACGTTGATGACTTCGCCGGTCGAAAACGGCAGCTCGCCGCGTGCGATGGCGGCGACAGCGCGACCAATGTCGTCAGGTTGTCCCCAACGGCGAATCGGCCACGCTCCTTGTTCGATCAGCTTGTCGTATTTTTCCTGCACACCGGCGGTCATATCGGTCGCAATCACGCCGGGACGAATCTCGTAAACATTGATGCCGTATTCTGCCAGCCGCGCAGCAAACAGCGCGGTCATCATGCCCAGTCCGGCTTTGGCGACGCAGTAATCGCCGCGATTGACCGAGGCCGTATACGCCGAAATGGAGGTGATGGTTACAATTCGCGGGCGTCCAAACGCGGTTTCGGGGCCGGATTGCACCTGCTGAATCATCTGACGCGCGACCGCTTGCGTGAGAAAGTACGGGCCTTTGAGATTGATATTGATCAATCGGTCAAAGGATTCTTCGCTGGCTTCGAGCAGGTCTGCGCGCACGCTGGGCGCGACGCCCGCGTTGTTGACCAGCAAATCAATGCGGCCATACGCGGCCAGGACTTCGGTCAGCAGCCGCGTACGGTCTGCGGCAGAGGCGACGTCGGCTCGCACGGTGAAGCCATCGCCGCCCGCTGCGCGCACCAATTGCAAACACTCGTCAGCGGCAGCGGCATTGCCCGCGTAATTGATGGCGACGGCGTGGCCGAGTTTGGCCAATTCGATGGCAATGCCGCGTCCGATGCCGCGCCCGGCTCCCGTCACAACTGAAACTGGACGCTGGCTCATTGCGCAGCCTCCGGCGCGGGCAGGTCCTCTTCGGTCGGGCCGTCAGCCCATTGTTTGGCCCAGGCAGGCAACGATGTTTCGGGATAGGGTTTCAGGTTTGGCGATGTCGGATTTTGGTCAAGCGCCGTCAACGCCTTGTCGAGTGCTTCGACAAAGAAATACTCGCCGAAAAGCACGGCTTCGTGTACGCCCAGGTTTTTGTGAATGTGATACACGCCGCCGTTGAGAATGCCTTCAAAACCGGGCGTCAGGTTGCCCAGGTATTTTTGCGTCAGGGTTTGCAATGATGTGAAGGCAAAATCGCGATACGCACGGGCTTTGGTCGGGTCAGTGGTCGCATTGGCCAAATCCAGCAGGCCAGAGGCCGCAATTGCGCACGCCGAAGTATCAACTTGTGTGCGCGCCAGCGGGCCAGTCAGCGGCGCGTCATAGTCCCAGGGCGTGATGCCGTCAGCGGGCGTATTTTCCAGATAATAATCGGCGTTGAGTTGTGCGGTTTCCAGAAACTCTGCGCGGCGGGATTGCAGATAGGAACGCGTAAAGCCATAGAGCGACCACGCCAGGCCACGGCTCCAGCAGGAATCGCCGCGATAGCCTTGATGTGTGGATTGGCGCTGGCATTCGCCGCTTTCCAGGTCGAACATCGCTTCGTGTGAAGTCGAACCGTCGCCACGCACCAAGGTGCGGCGCGTCGTCAGACAGTGACGTGTGGCGATGTCGAGCAAATGCGCATCGCCGGTTTTCAACCCGGCGTAAAAGATGGTGCCGACGTTCATCATAATGTCTATGAACAGCGAAGCCGGTTCGACAAACGAGCGCAGATACTGGCCGTTTTCCATAAACCGCATGGCCATGGTTTTGCCTGCCTGAATGAGCAGCGGTTCGATGTGTTCTGCCGGGCCGCCCAGGTCCAGCCAGCGTAAATGCGTGGAAAAGAACAGAAAGCCCAGATCGTGTACCGCGCGGTCGTATTGGCGCGGTTCAAGCGGTTTGGCGTATGAAATCGCTTTATCCAGCCATTCCTGTTCGCCGGTGCGTTTGGCGAGAATGAACATCACACCGGGATAAAAACCATCACACCAATGCGTCCAGCGTTTGCGGTCGAGGCCGAATTTTCCGCCCACGGTGTACATCGGGTAATAGTCGGCGGGGTATTTCTGCAACAGCGATTTGACTTGTTGTTGGGCGAAATCCAGGGCGCTGTGAAATGTCGTGCGCAACGCATGGGGATCGTGCAGGGTCGTAGGCATGTCTGATGTCTCCAAAGTAAGGCCACAGAGTTGCGGGCAACTCTGTGGCCAACGAAGTCTCAATCGTGATTTTTGGAATTAGGAAAGCCGGACAGAGATGAGTTTTGACACGCCGGGGTCTTCCATCGTCACGCCATACAGCGTGCGCGCTGCTTCCATGGTGCGTTTGCTGTGCGTGATGACCATGAACTGCGTGTTGTTGCTCATTTCCAGCACTTTGTCGGCAAAACGTCCGATGTTTATTTCGTCCAACGGCGCATCTACTTCGTCCAGCAAACAGAAGGGGCTGGGGCGATATTTGAAAATCGCCAGCACCAGCGCCATGGCCGTCATTGCCTTTTCACCGCCAGAGAGCAGCAACACGTTTTGCAGCCGTTTGCCGGGCGGTTGCGCGATGATTTCAATGCCGCTTTCGAGCACGTCGGTTTCATCAATCAAGCGCATTTCGCCCTGACCGCCGCCAAACAGTTCCTGGAACATTTGTTTGAAGTTGGTGTTGATGGCGTAAAACGCATCGGTGAACCGTTCGCGCGAACGCTTTTTGATTTCAGCGATGGCCGATTGCGTGTCGGCGATAGCTTTTTCGATGTCGGCTTTTTGCGTGGTCAGGAAATGGAACCGCTCTTCGATTTCGGTCAGTTCTTCGAGCGCCATCATGTTGACCGGGCCGAGCGCTTCGATCTTGGCGCGCAATTCATCCAGCCGTGTTTTGGCGACCTCCAGGTCGAAATCTTCGGGCACCTGCCAGAAAGACATTGCCCTTTCGTCATCCAGTTCAGCGTCTTCGTCGTCTGCGGCTTCGGCAGAGACTTCGTGCGGTGCTTCCACGACGCCGACAGCTTCGGCAACTTCGATTGGAACTTCCGTTGCGGCTTCGCCCGCTTCCGCTTCGGCTTGTGCGGCTTCGGCTGCGGCCTGGCTTTGCGCCAACCGTTCACAGACTTCGACGATGTTCTCGCCCAGTTCCGCGTGGCAAGCTTGAATCAGGTGATCCAGATTGCTGGACAGGCGCGCCTGTTCGATTTCTTTCTGCGCGCGCAATTCACGTGCTTGCGTCGCGCCTTCGCGTGCAGCGCGCAAGTCCTGCTCAATGGCCTCGACTTGTTGCCGCGCGCTGGCCAGCGCTCCCGAACGCTCTTCCAGTTCTGACGCGCGAAACTGCTGTTGTTCGGTCAGCTCTTCCAATTGCAGCGCTGTGTTGTACAGCGTGGTTTGCATCGTTTGCGTTTTGTCGTCCGCTTCGATGGCTTCCAAACGGCTGCGATTCAGCCGACTGTTCAAATCGTTGGCTTCGTTTTCCAGGCGGCGAATATCGTTTTGCCAACCGCGTCGGCGTTCGGTCTTGGCGGCGAATTCTGCGCGACGGCGCGACAATTCCTGGCCGCGTTGTTCGGCGGCGCGGCGCATCTCGGCCAGTTCGGCCTGAATGACTTCGACTTGTTGTTCGGCTGTGGTGCGCGCTTGTTCGGCGTCGCCGGTTTGCGCGGTGGCGTGCTGTAATTTGCCCTCGAATTCCTGCCGCTCGGTTTCAGCCTGGGCGATTTCCTGTTCGACAACGCGAATGTGCGTGGTGGCGCGTTCCAATTCGCGCTGGCGTTGTTGCAACTGTTCGCGTTGCAC
>JAEUQO010000090.1 GCA_016789605.1 Acidobacteriota bacterium | reverse complement strand
TTACTCGCAATCCGCGATCGCCATCTCGGGCGCGATGATCAACTTGAACGCCAACGCGGGCGCGCAAGCCAACGCATTCAACGGTGGTCATAACCTGCATCACTTGACCTTGACCGCCAGCGATGGCTATGTGATCCCGGTTTTCCCGCCGAGCTGCTAATAGCGAAGCAACAAGATCAATTGATCAAGATGAGGGTCACACCAATACGGTGTGGCCCTTTTCTTTTGTGGCAAGTCTGGTTCGTCGCTAAAAGGCAAAGGCCGGAGCTATAACAATACAGCTTCGGCCTTTGCCTTTTTCGGCTTGCGCCAACGTGTATTACGCAATTTAGGCGTGGTGTTCTTGCAAGCTACACACGCTCAATTTGCCTTCCTGCCGCATAGCGGCAATCGCGCTGGCGGCAGCGTTTGCACCAGTCAACGTCGTAAAGGTAACGACGTTGTATTGCATCGCCGCTCGGCGAATGGCGCGCTCGTCATAAAACGAAGCCCGACCCAGTGGCGTGTTGACGATCAAATCAATCTCGTCACTCTTGATCAAATCCACCACGTTAGGCCGTCCTTCATTGACCTTGAAAACACGTTCTGTCGGAACACCGGATTCGTTCAGATAACTGGCCGTGCCGCGCGTGGCAATAATACGGAAGCCAAGTTCGTGCAACCGCTTGGCTATACGCACGGCGTTTTTCTTGTCGTTGTCGTTCACACTGATAAAGGCCGTGCCCGCCACAGGCAAACTGGCATTAGCTCCCATTTGCGCTTTGGCAAATGCCATCCCGAAACTGTCTGCCATCCCCATCACCTCGCCGGTCGAGCGCATTTCGGGGCCAAGCACCGGGTCAACACCAGGGAATTTCACAAACGGAAACACCGGCTCTTTGATAAAGAAACTGCTCACTGGCAGTTCTTCTGGCAAGTTGAACTCGCTCAATTTACGGCCCGTCATCAACCGCGCAGCGATTTTGGCCAGCGGCACGCCGGTCGCTTTCGAGACAAAAGGCACCGTACGCGAAGCGCGCGGGTTGACCTCAAGCACAAAAACGATGTCATCCTTGATGGCAAACTGGATGTTCATCAACCCACGCACTTCCAAGGCTTTGGCCAGTTGGCGGGTATATTTGCGCATTGTGTCCAGATGTTCCGGCTTGACCATATAGGGTGGCAACACGCACGAAGAATCACCAGAATGGATGCCAGCCTCTTCGATGTGCTCCTGAATCCCGGCGATCACGCATTGTTCGCCGTCGGCCAGCGCGTCCACGTCCACTTCAAAGGCATCTTCCAGAAAGCGATCGATCAGTACCGGCTTTTCCGGCGAAGCCTCGACGGCATTTTTCATGTATTGTTCGAGGCTCTGTTCGTCATACACGATCATCATCGCGCGTCCGCCCAGCACATAGCTGGGTCGCACCAATACTGGATAGCCAATGCCTGCGGCGACGCGTTTGGCCTCTTCGACCGTCACCGCCGTGCCGTTGACCGGCTGCGGAATGTTCAAATCAGCCAGCAGCTTGCCGAATCGTTTTCGATCTTCGGCCAGGTCAATGGATTCCGGCGAGGTTCCGATGATCGGCACGCCCGCGTTATGCAACCGCATCGCCAAATTCAGCGGCGTTTGCCCGCCAAATTGCACAATCACACCGACCGGACGTTCCAGTTCAACAACATGCATAACGTCTTCAAACGTCAGCGGTTCGAAATACAACCGGTCTGCGGTGTCGTAATCGGTCGAGACGGTTTCAGGGTTGCAGTTCACCATGATCGTCTCGTAATCGTCTTCCTTGAGCGCAAATGCCGCATGACAGCAGCAGTAGTCAAATTCGATGCCCTGCCCGATGCGGTTCGGGCCAGAGCCAAGAATCATGATCTTCTTTCTGTCGCTCGGCGCGGCTTCGCATTCGGTTTCGTAGGTTGAGTACAAGTAAGGCGTAAAGGATTCGAATTCAGCGCCGCAAGTATCAACGCGTTTGTAAACCGGTACGATGCCTTCGGCTTTGCGTTTGGCGCGCACCTGATCTTCCGAAGCGCTGACCAAATCGGCGATGCGCGCATCCGAAAAGCCCATGCGTTTGGCTGCGCGCAATTGCGCCCCTGACAACGAAGCCAGGTCTTCCTGTTTCAATGCTTGTTGCGTATCCACAACCTGGCGCAGTTGCGACAGAAACCAGGGATCAATGCCCGTCAATTCGTAAACTTCGTCGCTCGTCCAACCACGTTCAAAAGCGGCGTGCAGATAGTGAATGCGCTCCGAATTTGGAATGATCAATTTGCGCCGCAACGTTTCATCATCCACATATCCGACATAAGGCGAGTTGCGGCGTTCCAGCGAACGCACGCCTTTCAAAAACGCTTCTTTGAATGTGCGACCGATGGCCATTACTTCGCCGACGGATTTCATTTGTGTGCCGAGCACATCGTCGCTGCCCGGGAATTTTTCAAACGCCCATTTCGGAATTTTGACCACGACGTAATCAATCGTCGGCTCAAACGACGCAGGCGTTTTCTTGGTGATGTCGTTCGGAATTTCGTCCAGTGTGTAACCGACTGCCAGCTTGGCGGCGATTTTGGCAATCGGGAAGCCCGTGGCTTTTGACGCCAGCGCCGACGAACGCGACACGCGCGGATTCATTTCGATGACACGCAATTCGCCGTTGCGCGGATTGACCGAAAACTGAATGTTCGAGCCGCCGGTTTCGACGCCGACCCGGCGGATGATCTTCATCGCCGCATCGCGCATCAACTGATATTCGCGGTCGGTCAACGTTTGCGCCGGAGCCACGGTAATCGAATCGCCCGTGTGCACGCCCATCGCATCGAAATTTTCAATCGAGCAGATGATGACGACGTTGTCGTTCAGGTCGCGCATCACTTCCAGCTCGTATTCTTTCCAGCCGATGATGGATTCTTCGACCAGGATTTCGCTGATCGGACTGGCGGTCAGTCCGCGTTCGCAAATCTCTTCAAATTCTTCGTAGTTATAGGCGATGCCGCCGCCCGTGCCGCCCAAGGTGAAACTGGGGCGAATGATAATCGGAAAACTGATTTCCTCGGCGGCGCCCATCGCTTCCTGCATGTTGTGGCAGAACCGCGCCTTGGGCATTTGCAGCCCGATTTCGTCCATTGCCTGTTTGAACAGCAGACGATCTTCGCCAACTTTGATGGCATCCAGTTTTGCGCCGATCAGTTCCACGCCGAACTGTTTCAGAATGCCGCCTTCCGCCAGTTTGACGGTCAGGTTCAGCGCAGTTTGTCCGCCGACGGTGGGCAACAATGCGTCCGGGCGTTCGCGTTCGATGATGGCGGTCACGGCCTCCACAGTCAGCGGTTCGACATACGTGCGGTCAGCCAATTCCGGGTCGGTCATAATCGTCGCCGGATTGGAGTTGACCAGGATGACTTCGAACCCTTCCTGTTTCAGAGCGCGGCAAGCTTGCGTGCCGGAATAATCAAATTCGCAGGCCTGGCCGATGACAATCGGGCCGGAGCCAATGATCAGAATTTTGCGGATGTCAGTTCGTTTGGGCATCGTTTCAGGTGATTTAAGTATGTGCTGTTCAGAAATTGAAGCTGAACCCCGTCAGCAAGGAAAAATCATTCTGTTTGACGTTCCGTTGCGGGCGGTTGTCGTAACGATTGAAGCCGGTCAGTTTGAGCGCCACAAACTTGGTGATCGGCATCGTCAACGAAACATCCGTCTGCATACGATATTCAGCCGGTTTAAACAGATCAGAAGAAAAAGTCAGTTGTTGGCTTAATTGCGCTTTGTTGTTGAGTTTTTGCGTGGCGGCGGCGCGCAACAGACTGGAAGCCGTTGTGCGCTCGACGCCCGTGCTGAAAACTTCGCGGGTCACACCGGTACCAAAATCAAAACTCAGCGTTTGCGCATCGCGTTTGAGCAAGGGATAGCTCAACCCGACGCTTTCGCTGAAGCGGTAATCCAGTTTTTTGATGCGGTCAATTTCAAAGGCGGTTTCAGTAAAGGCCGGGACTTTGTCCAGCGTGCGTTCATAGCGCAACAGCGTGGTCAGCAAATGCGCCACCTGGGTTCCGTTGCGCACGCCATATCGGCCCAATGCGCTGTAAACCGTGCGGCTGCTGGCGCGTTTGCGAGTGATGCCAAACGCCGCATTCAAGTCGCTGGCATTGACGTTTCCGCGCGTCAGCGTATAGGCGAGATTCACCGAACGCTGCCACGGATCGGTTTTGGTCACGCGTCCGGTTGTGGCCACAGCCTTTTTCACTTCCACTTTTTTGACTTCTGCGCCAGTGGGTTTGGTGCGCACGGTCAATGCTGATGCAATGACTTGTCGCTGCGTTTCATCACTGGCTTGCCAGCTTTTGATCTCTGCCGTGCGCAGGCTCAACCGTCCCGCGTAAGTGGTTTCGATCTCCAATCGCTCCGCGCTGGCAGCAATAAAGCGCCCGGAAACGTGATCGCCATTGGCCAATGTGACGTTGACGACAACAGGCGTTTGCGCCCTCAGGTTGGCTGCCCAAAACAAGACACAGGCTACACTGGAAACAACCAACGCTGCCTTACACCTTTGCAGTCGAAAATTTCGTTTCATCTCAGTTCGTCTCAAGTGTGTTGTTTGCGAAGTACAGATAGCGAGCTATCAGCGGCATTTGTGAAATCGCAAAAGTACCACACCGAGCCGATCAGACAAAACCAGGCTTGAAGAGTGATGAATGCGCGTGATGCGCCAAAGCAATTGGCTTCATCGCTTGGCGGGAGAAGAAGGGCGAAAGAAACGACCGGGCAAGCTCACAACAAGGCGCGATTACGCATTTGCAGTTCGGTGAGCTTCCAGCGCGGCCAGGTTGAAGTGCGGCTGTAGCGATTGGCGGCTTGGGCCAGGTTATCCACGCGCGCGGCTCCGCAATGCCAGCAAGACGATTGCAATCCGCGCGTCAGTGTGTGACAGGCCTGGCACAGCGTGAATTCCGGCGCAAAGCTGATGGCGGCGGTTTGGGTTTCGCGAAAGGTTCTGGTGATGAGTTCGGCAATTTGCGCCGGTTGCGGCAGACTTCCGCCCAACCAAATATCTGTCGCCGCGCCCCAGAACGTACCACTTTGCAACGCGCCTTCGAGCCGGGCTTTTTCGACGGCGTCCACGGTGCTGGTCACCGGCAATTTTACTGAACCGGTGTAAAACACATCTTGCGGGTTTTCGGTCGCGCCATCCTGACGCGGAAACACGCGCAACGCATCCGTGCCATATCGCTCAACATCCAACCGCGCCAATCGTTGCGGCGCAATCAAATCGTGCGATTCGGCCAGCACAAATCGAACTTTGTGTTTGGCCGACAATCGTTCCGCTTCGGTGTTGAGATGTTTGACGACTTGTTGGGCAAACGCGAGCGCATCGGGCGAATCCACCAAGGATGTGCCCGTCACGACCTGGGCCAATTCAGCCAATCCGATGGGGCAGATGGCGTGCGCCGTCCAGCTCAACGGCAAAAACGGTTCTTTGTCAGGCCGCATGGCCAACATCGCCAAGGCGCCAGCTTCGCCGCGAGCCAGCAATTTTTCGAGGAAGATGCGTTTTTCGAGGGAAGCCTGGGCGGCGAGTTCCAGCAGTTGCGTGAGCAAATCAAACAGCAACTGACGGTCGCCTTCGGCCTGATAGCCAACGCGCGGCAGATTGATCGCCACGGAAGAGAACATCGCCGTGCGCCATTGCCAGCTTTCCGGCGCACGTTGCAGCTTTTCTGCGCCCACGCCATACCGCGCGCGGAAAGATTCTCCGGCATCTTCACCGTCGCCCGTCTGCGTACGATCAAATGCCAACACCACGCCGCCGCGTTCTGCGGCAACCCGGCTGACCAGATCGAGAAACGCACGGTTGTCAGAATTTTCGAGCACGCTGTGTGTCAGGTGCAAAATCAAACGTGGCCCGGTGAAATGAAATCCCTGGCCGTCGCCTTCGAGATACACTTCAAACAAAGCCTTCAGCAATTCGCGCGCGACAGTGCTCATCTTGCCGTAGCTGTCGCCGAGCTTGTCTCCGCCCACACCGACCGCGGGCAGATCACGCAAATAGGCGGGCGCATCCCAATCCAGATGCAAATCGCATTGCACCGGCTGACCGCCACGCGCGATGGCAGGCGCGGACAATTCAAACAACAAACCTTGCGCCACCTGGCGAATTTCGCGTTGCCCCAAGCCGACCAGCATCGGCGCAAACGCAAAGTTGACCGAATCCCAGGCCAGCGCTTCGCTGAAATACCCCTGCAAGGCCGCTGTATATGTCACCAAGTGCGACACCAGCACGCTCGGATAACGCGCAGGCCGCGAACCGGCAAACCCGCCCGGCAAACGCACGCCTTGTCGCTTGATGAAATCAATCGAACCCATCATCGTGGTGGGCCGGTCAATTTCGCCCAGATTTTCCAGGTAAAGATCGCCTGCCAGATGCGCATTGGCCACGGCTTCGGAAAATACTGCCAGCATCGCGTATTCGCGTTTGATGGCTTGGGCCAACGCCAGACTGGTGCCTTCCGGTCCGTAAAGCGCCGTCGGTTCGCTCGGCACCGACTGGATCAGTTTATCCACGTCATAGAGCGGCACCCCCAGGCGGGAATGTCGCCGATGCTCGACCAACAATCCGTGTTCGAGCAACCGCGCATCCACCAGTCCGCGAATCAGCGGCGCAGTCAGCGCGCGAATGCCGGAACGCTGAATCTGTTCCTGCACTTCCAGCGCGATTTGCTGCGCCAGTTCGGGCGCCAGTTTGGTTTCACGCACCAACGCGTCGGTGATCCGTTGCGGATCAAAGCGCGCCACCTGTTCATCTGATTGCCGAACCAACCATTCGGCGTCGGTTAGCTGGATATGTTCCTGATCCGGCACGTTCCCCATAACAACTCTCTTTACTGCGCTCTCGCGTTCCTCACCCTTGCCAGCCCGGCGGAAAATGATTCAATGGCCCTGCTCCCTGCCCCAAATCCGGAGCCGCGAGCATTGCCGCAGCCAAATACTCTTTGGCGCGTGTGATGGCTTCAGAAATGTTGCATCCGCGCGCCAATAACGCCGCCAATGCCGCCGACAACGTACAGCCGGTGCCGTGCGTATTCCGCGTCGCAATGCGCGGCGCGCGAAACACCTGCACCACTTCTCCGTCGTCAAGCACATCGGCGGCTTCACCGTCCAGGTGTCCGCCTTTGACCAGCACGGCACAGCGCCGCGCCACCTCAGCATCGGAACGACGCCCAGCCAACGCCTGTTCACGAATCAGGCGCGCCGCGCGTTTCATCTCGTCCAAGGTTTTGACCGGCAAGCCGGTCAATCGTTCCGCTTCGGCCATATTCGGCGTGATCACATCAGCCAGGGGCAACAACCGTTCGCGCAGCGCTGCCAGCGCCACGGAATCAATCAAATCATATCCGCTGGTAGAGCGTATCACCGGGTCTACCACCACATGCGGCAATGCGTGCCGCTCAATCGTCGCGGCAGTTTCTTCAATCGTTTCCCGCGTCGGCAACATCCCGGTTTTGACCGCCGCCAGAGAAAAATCCTCCACCAAAGGAGTCAGTTGGGCGCGTAAAACTTCTGCCGATTGATGATATGCGCCATACACCGCGACGGTATTTTGCGCCGTCAACGAAGTAATGGCCGCTGTGCCAAAACACCCAAACGCGGCAAAAGTTTTGCAATCGGCCAACACGCCTGCGCCGCCCGAAGGATCGAAGCCGGCAATCGTAAGCACTGTAAGCATGGCAATCCGCTCCAACTTCGGAGCAACGGTTAGTCAATCAAACGACTTAATCTGGTGGGTTTAAGGGCGCATCATAGCACCACCTTGGGAAGCAAACCAAACGGGGGAAACCTGAGATGTGCGCTCGGGTATCGTTAAACAATTTACAGCCCTGCCAGCAAAGAATTCTCACCAATCAGGTTGAATTGGTCGCGTGCAGGATTGCAAAAGCACACGCCAGCGTGTTTATTGCGGCGGCGGTTTCATGTCCAACAGGAGAACTGAATGCCATGAATAATCATCAAGAGCTGGCCCAATCCTGGCTCAAAGTCGGCAGTATCTGTGGGTTGCTCAGTGTTGCGGTGTATTTGCTGGCGGCCTTTGCGCCGCTGCCAGACAAACTGACGTTGGCCTGTGCGCTCGCGTTCGGTCCGCTTTTGGCCATTGGAGCCATCGGCCTGTATTACTGTCTGGCCGCCTATCGCAACTGCCCGTCGCTGCAAATCTCGGTGATCTTTGCCATTGGCGGCGGAATCACCGTGCTGATCATGCTGGCCACGCAACAATCCATCTTTGAATTGTTGCGCGCCACCATCGAAAAAGCCGCTCAGCCAGACGTAAAAGAGGCGTATACCAAAATCCGGGACGGTTTGAACTCTGTGCATTTGGGGATGGATGTCGCGTGGGACGTGCTGATTTCCGTGGCGGGAATCGGGTTTGGCTTCAATATGCTGAAACATCCGGCGTTCGGCAAAGTGATCGGCGGATTGGGAATGCTGCTGGGAACGCTGTTGCTGGTTTATAACCTGCGCTATTTCCCCGTGCCGCCGGTGTCAGCCAATTCGATTGATTGGGGCCCCTTTGTTGCGCTGTGGTTTGTCGCGTCGTTCGTGATGCTGTTGCGCGCAAAATCCTGGCTCAAAAAACAAACTTCATAACGTCAGCGGGCGCTTTCACCCGCTGACACATTCGCCAGACAGTTCGGCAAACACACCGCCTGACAGAACCAACCTCGCCTCACGCGCCGAATTGCGTCAGGTGATGATCCAGGTGTTTGTACAACATATTGTTCCATTCGGTTTTGGTCATCGTGCCAAAACCGAGCGATTCTTTGCCGTCAAATGCCTGTTCGCCGAGTTGCTGCGTTTTGCGGATGAACGCGATCAGCCGCGCTTTTTCGGCTTCAAAGTCTTTGTCAGCAGCGATGATAAAGTACGGCGCTGTCGGACTGTTTTTGCGCAACGGCTTTTCCCCCGCCACCACCGGTTTCACAAACAACCGCAAGAACCAGCGCATAAGCGGATTCGCCCGCGGATGTTTGCCCGGTTCATAGATCGTTTCATAGGCCACGCAACAATGCGCCAGCATTTTGTCTACGCTCATTTTGCCCCATTGCGGTTGGCTCTGGGGCGTCAGCTTGTTAATGCGGGCAATCACTCCTTCCGCAACTTCCTGGGTAAAGATATTGGGCAAGGGCATGGTTTTAATCTCCTTCGGTTTTTGCAGTGAGCAGCACGGCTTGGATAAAGCTGTCCTTGCCGCTTTGATAGGCTTGCCTGTCAGCAGCAAACTGCGCCGCCAAGCGTTGTTTCAGTTCGACGTACGCACGCATGACTTCCGGATTCTCGCGCAGATAGTCACGAAAGAGAAGATGGTGCTTCCATTCCTCGCTCGCCACTTCGAGCATGTGCAAATGATGCGTGCGCGGTTCGCCTTTGACGAAATAATGACGACGCGGAATTCCGTTCTCGCCTTTGTAGCTGTACCCAAGCCGCTCCATCAGCGGAATGCAGCAGGCGGCTTCGTCAAAATTCGCCACCGCAACGCCGATGTCCAGAATGGGCTTCGCCAGCATCCCCGGAATCGAAGTGCTGCCGATATGCTGCACGTCCAGAACATGCGTTCCCAATCCGGCGCAAAGCCGCTCCCGCTCTTCCAGAAAAAGCAGCGGCCAATCCGGTTCATAAGAAGATAAATGAAGTTGTCCCGAAGCAAGTCCCAGCATGGTTGCTCTTAACAGAAAACGATTTTTCTTTCTTCGGCTCGTAGAGCCGGTTGAATTTAGGCAGGTCGTTTACGGCCTGCTAGCGCGCCACCCGCATTCCCCGTCCCAGCGGGACGGCTGAATTTAGGCAGGTCGTTTACGGCCTGCAAACGTTGCAAACACATCCGCAAAAAGCTCCGTCCCGGCGGGACGGTTGAATCATTTGCCACTATCCCCACACATATCGTTCGTCGTATTCGACACCGTGCTTTTTCAACAATTCCAGATATTCTTCTTGAAAACTTCTGTGTTGGTGGTGCGCTCGTTGCTTCTGGATGTACGCCGCCACGGATTCCAAATTCGATTTGCTGACGGTAAACGCGCCATAGCCTTCTTGCCAGGCAAACTCCTGAAGCGTAGGAAATTCGTCGTGAATCCATTTCGACGAATCGCCTTTAAGATATTGCGCAATCTGGCTGACAGCCATCGTCGCGGGAGCCATCACCAACGCGTGAATGTGGTCGTCACAGCCGCCGATTTGCAGCGCCGTCATTTTGTGCTTCCGCGCTACGCCGCCGAGGTAGGCCCAGATTCGTTGTTCAATTTCCGGTCAGGGAACTGAATCGAAATGCTCCGGGGGGCAAAACTCTACAAGAGCTCATCAGAAAGGTCCTCAACTCCAGCTTTAGCAATCGGGCCCAATCTCCGTCGCGCCGCATCAAGGTAGTCTCGAATTTTTCGCCTTATCACTCGTTCTGGCATGTCCTTCATTTCTTCACGGAGCCTCTCAGCCTCAGCCAATAAATCAGGGGTGAGATATTGAGCATTACCTAATTCCATCATCAGAGGAAGATGAGCTTCCTTCGCTTTTCCAATCTTCTTCCGAACGGGACCGAATGCTAGATAGTTCACCATAAAATCAGCACTGAGTACTGGTGAATCAGGAGGCTCACTTTTCATTATTTCACGAAGCCTGGGTTTAAGATCAAAAGCTTGGCGATCAACTGTGAGCCACCAAGCACTATATCCAAATGGTGAGGAATGCTCTTGCTTCCGCAGTTGCGTTATGCCGCAATAACATTCAACGTCATGCTCAACAAGCCTTGTAATTACCATTTCATCAAGAGGAATTCCATGTCGCTCGCGGCGGCGCTTGTGTGTTCCATACCAAAGGACCTGAAGCGCATGGCGGAGTTCAGATGCGGCAGCGTCACGTTCTGCTTCCAAGCTTCGGGGTTCAATACCAAATTCATCCTTTAGATAATCCTCGATATCTTGTTCTGGTCTTACATCGCCGCGAAAGTTTTGAAGCCAGTTGGGAAAAGAAGTAGGTGACATCCCGCTCGCCAAATACCGCTCAAGAAGATATGGGACGGGACCTTGCCAATTTCCATGATTTAAACGGGCACATGTTAGCGCGCGGTTCATATGCCTTTCTATTTCCTCAACTACGCCCGGTGTAACAAAAAGCTTAAGTCCCGCCTCTTTTGCTGCCTCGATCATGCGGGTGAAACGTCCTGATGGTTCATCGGAAAGAGATTCAGCAATAAGAGGAAGCGTTACGGATGCATCAAGCCAGACCTGACCATAGGAAAACATCTTCTCCACTGCACCTTGAACATCAGGAGTCTGGCGAAGGAACGCAAGAAGTGTGTAAGCATCTGCTAGTGACCGCATGTGTACTTGAACTGCAGGCTGCTCGCTCTGTAGAACCTCTCGAACTCCGATTCGGAGAACATCTAACCAATCGACATTTGCTATTTTCGGCAAGGATGCTTTTGAAGCTTCAGCAAGTAGGACTTCATTAAATTCAGAGTCAGCCAAAGCGGCCAATTTCCCGGTTTGGACGGCCATCGCGAAGGCCTGACTCCGTTCGAACAAAAATGCGTCCGTTGCTGCCCTAATACACTGGGTAAGAGTCTTCTCTTGGTCGTCTGGAATTTTATGTGCAGATAAGATTTGTGTGCTGATTAGGCGAATAGTGTCAAGCAAGTCTTTTTCTGCAAGAGCAGCCTTTGTTTTGAAATCGGTTACTCGTAATACTTCTTCATGAGAAAGACAAAATTCGTCTTCCCTCTGCCAATGTCTAACAGCACGCTTAGTAAGTCGGCGAAGTGCTGAGTCCACAAGTCCGTGAACTTGTATATCAGAATGACCTGGAAGAAGCCGGCAAACTTCTGAGCGTATAAGTTGTCGCGCCATTCTGTTCTCACTATTAGTGTTTGCGAGAACTGAACGTACAATTGCTTCAAATGCGAGTTTTGTTAACCCTTTTTCGCGAACATCATCTCGCCACTGAAGCCCAAGAAAAGTTACTGCGGCCATAGCCTCTGGAGAGGAAAGCTCTGA
>JAEUQO010000425.1 GCA_016789605.1 Acidobacteriota bacterium | reverse complement strand
GCCATGCAACGCTTGCGGCACGACTGGCAAAGTTCCTTCGTCAAAGCCGTGCCGAAAAAGAAGTCCTGTTAGGGTTCGGTTTTGTTTGCAGAATGCGCCAAACAAGCACCAACAAAAAACGAGGGCAGAAAAAGACCAACGCTTTTTCTGCCCTCGTTTTTTTGCCTGCACTTGAACCAGCAGACGCATTTCAACCAAGACCAGGGCCTGAATCACTTGGCGGGGAGCGCAAGCCGATAAATGATCAGCGGAGGCTCTTCGTTAACCCAGACGGGTTGTAACCAGGCGGGGGCTTTTTGCGGATCGCCAAGCGCAGAGAGTTTTTTGCGCTCTTTCAGTTCGCGTTTGCCGACGGCCAGATAATCCACCGGATTGCTTTCGGCCCAGGCGCGCAATTCGTCCAGGGTTTGCACCTGGGGAAAGAACACCCATTCATTGTGGCTCAAATACGGCAAGTGCGGTTTACGCGCGACAATGCGTTTGCCGTTGATGCCCGCGCGTTGCAGGTAATCGCGCGCCAGCAAAATCTCTTGCGGATGGCTGTCCAAAAACTCTCGCACGTATTGGCGCGCTTGCGTCAGAGTCAAAATCAGCAACAACGCGACAACGGCTGCAGGCAAAATGGCAAATGCGGGTTGCAACAACCAACCGCGTGCACGCAACCAGGCAAACGTTTGCGCCACGGCAAACACCGCAAAGCCCGCATATACCGCCAACAGGAAAAAGTAATAGCGCGTTTCCCAATGGTTCAGCCCCATCAACAACAGATAGAGCGCCGCCGCCAGCAAAACGACCAGCACCGCACTTGAACGTTTGACCCAGAGCGCGAGCAAAATGCCCAGCCAGGCCAGCCACGTCACCCAACGATTGGCCAGCGTATCGTTGGCGCTACGGCGCAAACTTTCCCACAAATTTTCCGGATAGCGTTTGAGCAAGGTCGCCGGATCGTGCCGCAACACATCGCCAAACGAATGAAAGCGTTCGGCCAGCAAACGCGTCGCGTCCTGATTGGTTTTGCCTTTGACCAGTTCGGGATAGAACTCCGTGGCCAGGTTCAGATAGTTGGTGTTGTAAAGCGGCGATCCGTGCTGACGGTAATTGGCGATCAACCAGGGCGAAGCCGTCAACAAAAACACGGCGACAAATAATGCCGTCAGTTGCCCGCGCACGCGCCACGATTGCGCAAAGACATCCAGCAACAAAATTCCCAGGACAAACGCCGCCAGCAAAAACAATCCGTTGTAACGCGTGACATAGGCTGCGCCGGTCAAGGCGGCAGTTGCCGCAACGCGCCCGCGCACGGTCAGCCGTTCACCCAGAAACGCCACCAGCGCCGCCAAACACAACAACAAAAAGAATACGTCGGTGGCGGCATTCAGCGAAAATTGCGGGAATTCGCCGCTGGCGATCAGCAGCAGTTGTGCGCCCACGCCAACCCAAAATCCGAACAGCCGCGCAAACAGCACAAACGTCAGCCAGCCGCAGGCAACCGCACATACGACCGAAAGCCATTTGGCCAGCGTGAACAAATCGTGACCCAAGCCGGTCAGTTTGCCCAGCAGCGCCAGCGTTGCGGGATATCCCGGCCCCTGAAAGGTGTTTTGTGGAAATTGCCCGGCGGCAATGCGTTCCGCGTCGGGCGCATAAAAGTGATAGAAATCCGTTTCAGTGGCAAAGGTGCCAAACGGATGCTGGCGGGCAAGGTAAATCAGAGTGAGGCAGTGCAGGACGCAAACCGCCAAGGGGAGCCAACGCTTCATAAAGGCAAAAGGCAAAAGGCAAAAGTAAAAAAGCAAAAGGCAAAGGGCGGCAATGGCGCGCGTCTATGTTTGCCTTTTGCTTTTTGCTTTTGCCCTTTGAGTTCCTACAGATTTCCTTTCTTCATTTCATCCAGCATGTAATCCGTCGCGCGCCAGCTCAGCGCCATAATCGTCAGCGTCGGATTTTTGTGCGTTCCCGAAGCGAATGCTGCGGCATCCAGCACAAACAGGTTTTTCACATCCCATGACTGGTTGAAAGGGTTGAGCACGGACGTTTTGGCGTCTTTGCCCATATGCACCGTGCCCATTTCGTGAATCGAGTGACCGGCGACATCCGGTTCCTTGGGCAACTGAATGTCAACGCCTTTGGCGGTGGTCAAAATCTCTTCATAGGTGCGGCGCAAATACTTGAACATGTTCCGGTCGTTATCGCTCCAGGGCTGGGTGATCTTCAGCACCGGAATGCCCCATTTGTCTTTCACCGCCGGATCGAGTTCGACGAATTTGTCTTTGCTCGGCAGCATTTCGCCATGCGCAGCCAGACGCACACGCGTGCCGACCCAGCGACGCACTTCGCGTTTGAAATTCGGTCCGAACCCGGCAATGCGCTTGGGATTTTTGACCGGATTCATCGGATTGCGATTGGACGGTTCGATCTGGAAGCCGCGCAGGAAATCACGTTTTTCATCCGGGCGGAAATAGCCAAACCAGGGAATGATGATGTGCGAACCACCGACGCCGTCGCCCGCTTCGCGCGTGAAAAAGCTCAGGTCCGGCAAATACGCCTGGGCGGTGGCGTCCATGTGTTCGAGGAAGTTCTTGCCGACCTGGCCGCTGGAATTGGCGATGTTCGACAACAACAACAACCGCGTTGTTTCAAGCGTACCGCAGGCGGCCACAACCACGCGGCCTTTGACTTCGCGCGTGCGTCCCGTGGCTTTGTCAATGTAACTGACGCCGCTGGCCAGGCCCTTGGCGTTGACGTTGATCTTGTGCGCCATCGCATCCGGAATCAGCGTGAACGTCTTGGGATACTTTTTCATCAGCGGCACGACCTGACGAAACGCCGAGTTGTAGAACGAATGCGTTTCGCAGCCATCCGGGCATTCGCCGCAATAGTGACACGGCGCATAGCCGTTGTATTTCACCGTCAAATGCGCGCGGCGTGCGCGAATCGCACGAATGCCGAGTTTTTCGGCGGCGCGTTTCAGCAAATGATCCGGGCATTTCAACGCCACGGGCGGCAAATAGTTGTCGCTATCCGGCAAATCGGGATGGTTCTCTTTGGCGCCGCAAACCCCCATGAAGATTTCGGCTTTGTCGTAATACGGCGCGAGGTCTTTGTATTCGATCGGCCAATCCAAACTGCCGCCATCGCGCGATCCCATCTTGAAATCGGCTTCATTGAAACGATTGCAGAACCGTCCCCAATAGATGGTGCGTCCGCCGACATTGCGCGCGCGAAACCATTCGTAGGGCATTTTTTCCGGCGTGGTGTATGGTTCGTCTTTGGTGCTGCCAGTGATGGAATATTTTTTCCAGTACTCTTCGCTGCGATCGAGCGGTGTTTTGAAACCGCGATAAGGGTCTTCGTAAGGAAAGGTCTGGTGATACGGAAAATCTTCTTCGCTGCGCAATGCTCCGGCATCCAGCATCGCGACTTTCAACCCCGCCTGCACCAGATTCCAGGCTGCTGTGCCGCCTGCCGCGCCAGAACCAACAATGATGACATCGTAAACCGGTTGCCTAGTTGCTGCTCGCCGTTGACTCCACATACAGACATTCCTTTCTCACGCGCAGGGCTTTTGCGCAGAGTGCTTTCAGTGATTCTTGATTTTTGATGAAGGGTAATACAACGAATTATGTGTCCGAGCCGCATTGTATGTGCGCGTGTAAGCGTTGTCTAGCGAGGGGCAAGTCACGGCAACGAGCGCGTGTCGTGGGCCAAATAACAAGCGCCACAACAGCAAACGCAATTTGCGGCTGCCGTTGTGGCGCGGTAATAGGCGCGGCTTACCAGTTAGAAACGATAACCGACGCCGATGCTGAATTGCGGATTGTGACTGACAAAATGTTCGCGTCCCGTAAAGCGCAACCGCTCGTACCGGATCATCGTGTCGCCCGCATCAAACCGTACGACGGTATGTTGCGACGGATAAAATTCCAGCACGCCGCCCAGATCAAACGCGAAAGGCGTCGTCCCACCGACGGTGCAGCTCAACGGCGGCGGATCAGTGGCGACACACGCGACCGGCAGCGCCGTGCGGCTGAAATGAATGAAACCCGGGCGCGCTTTGCCAAACACGCCAAAGCGATCGTTGCGCCAACCGGCTTTGACGCCAAACAAACCTTGTTTGCGATCGCCGCTGATGTTGGTCTGTTCACGCGGCAGGAAATTGAATTCGCCTTCGAGCGCGATATTTTTGTTCAGGTTAAAAGTCACGCGCGCGCCGACGCCCGGGTCGTTTTTCTCAAATTCGCTCAGACGCAGCGACGTGAAATGCACGCCGACTTCAACCTTGGGCGTATCCGATTGCGCAAAAGCAACAGAATGAAATCCGGCGCAGGCCGTAAAAAGCAAGGCGGCCAAAATCAATCGTTGAAAGAACATTTACCACTTCTCCTTTTGAAACAATTGTCGTGTCTCAAGTGCAGATTTTCGACCTCTTTGGCGACCAGCATTTGCCCCTTGTCGCCTCCAGATTTCGAGAAATCATCACGATCTTTGTTACGTTTGGGGCACCCTCTTCTTGGCAAGCGCTGCGCCAGCGCGGTCAACGAGGTAACCGGTGCGGAAACAATGCTTTAACGGCAATCGGCGAGAATTGGAAACGGCTGAAAATTCGAGATTTCGGAGAGCGGTTCAGATTTTTGCAGAATGAGAAAAAGCCAAATTCTCAGCGCAATTCAGCGCCGGAATCTTCCAACAATTTGGCCAGGGACGCGCGCAAACGCGCCTGGGATTTTTCGCCCATCAGCGGCACGCTATCGAGTCCGCCGCCCGCGACGAATTTGGCAAAATCAGGCAGGTTGGTCAGGTGAAATCGCTCGTAAAGAAGCTGAAGGGTTTTGAAACCGAGGCCTTCGACTTGTAGCAGGTCAAGCACACTTTCGGGAATCTCGCGCCTGATGTCGTCATAAAGCTTGAACGTGCCGGTTTCCAGCAGGTCGAGAATCTTTTTGCTGATGGCGTCGCCAATGCCGGGCAGTTCTCGTAACCGCGCCACACCACCCGCCGACACCATCTCTGCCAGTGGCGTGGCACAGTCTTCGATGGTGTCGGCGGCGGTGCGATAAGCGCGTAGTTTGAAGGGGTTTTCGCCGCGCAATTCCAGCAAGTTCGCCAGGCGACGAAAGACAGTGGCGATCTCTTCGTTGGTCATGCTTGCCAACCTGCGGCGTCAAAAATCAGCCGCGCAACGCCGCCCAACCTGCCGCGAGCAATGCAAAAATGCCAAACACCAAGCCCAGACCGGTGGCAAACGTACCGGTTTTGATGCGCTTGGAAACCGCGCCATATCCGATGGCGAGCAGCGCAATCAACCAGATCAAAAATACGTCAAGCCAGCGACCCAACGTCATAATGAATTTTGGCAGGCCATCCTTGCCAACGATCATGCTCAGCAAGGCCGCCAAATTGGAACCAACCAGATTGTTGATATCCAGTTCCGACACGGGCTTTAAGTAAATGACAATCAGCAATAACGCTGTCTGAATCACGGAAATCGCCAGCAGAGCAAATAGCGTCACTGAATAGAGCGGCTTAAATTTGTTTTCGCCGCCCATCAGCGTCGTGATGAGTTTGCCCAACCCGGCCAGCACTAATCCCATAACCAACGGTTGCAAAAGGCCGACCAGCGGAAACGAATATTTTGTGATGGTTCCAACGACACCGTTGGTCATGGCGTCGAGTTGTTTATCGGCGTCTTCTTGCGTCATCTGATTGTTGGCAACGGCTTGTTCAAATCCGGCGCTGAAAAACTGTCGCACACCGATGCGCTCAATCATCAAATACCCGCCCAAAGAACCGATCAACATCAGCACCAACATTGGTGCGAGCAAACGCGGTGCTTGCCCGATTTCCTGAAACGTTTCGCCCGGCGAAAAATACACACCTAACCAGCGGCTGAAAAAACTTTGCGGTTTAGGTTCGACCACCGGGGCATCATTTGCACTAGAGTAGCTCAATTCCGAACTCATTAGATCCTCCTTGGGGGCTATTGGGGCCTGACAGGCGTCCGAGTTGATAAGTACAACTGATACAAGCTTGATGATGTCTGTGATACCGCTAGATCGAAGGAGTCGCCACCGAATGATGCAAAAAGCAGGCGGCAAAATGACCTGGTGCGACTTCAGAAAATGCAGGCGCTTCGCGGCGACAACGGTCCATCGCGTGTGGGCAACGCGTGTGAAACCGACACCCTGGCGGCGGCGCGATCGGATTAGGCACGTCTCCGCCCAAACGCGGCACGGCAGGCTTGGGCAAGTCCGGCTCTGGGGATGGAATGGCAGCCAACAACGCCTGTGTATAAGGATGAAGCGGATGGGAATAAATCTCTTCGGCAGGCGCCAATTCCACCAGCTTGCCTAGATACATCACCCCAACGCGCGTTGAAATGTGTTTGACCACCGCCAGTCCGTGAGAAATAAACAAATAGGTCAGCCCAAACTGTTCCTGCAAATCCTGCAACAAATTGACGACTTGCGCTTGTACAGAAACGTCAAGCGCTGAAACCGGTTCATCGGCCACGATAAAATCCGGCTGCAAAGCCAGCGCACGAGCAATGCCGATTCGCTGTCGCTGTCCACCGCTAAATTGATGCGGATAGCGATTGGCGTAATCCGGGTCCAGTCCGACGACGCGCAGCAATTCGGCCACTCGTTCTTTACGCGCTTGTTTATCACCAACGCCATGAATTTCCAGCGGCTCGCTGATAATGGTGCCGACTTTCAGACGCGGATTGAGTGACGAATATGGGTCTTGAAAAATGATTTGCATCTGCCGACGCAAATCACGCAATTCCACGCGCCCGACAGATAACAGGTCCCGCCCCGCAAAACGTATGGCGCCGCCAGTTGGTTCGATCAATCGCAACAAACAACGACCGATGGTCGTTTTGCCACACCCAGACTCGCCCACCAGCCCGAACGTTTCTCCGCGCCGAATGGTAAAGCTCACCCCATCCACCGCACGCACAACTTGTTTGTGGGCAGCGGGAAAATGTTTCTTCAATCCCTCGATTTCAACCAGATTTTGTTCTGCCATGTTATTGGGCTGGGCTCTTGCACCGGATTGTTGGTCCGACGCCATCCCCTGGAACGAAATCGCAGAAAAACGATCCTGCGTTTGCGTTAGCACGTCTTCTATTGAGCGCGATGCGCGGTACTTTGTAGTCGAAAGCTTCTGGACAATGGCCGGACTATATAATGCCGCTTCCGGTGCTGCAATACGACGAACTGGCTTACGAAAAGGAAAAGCTGAGCCCGAAAAGGAGAGAGGCCCAAGGTGCCTCACTCACCTTGGGCCTACTTGCGTTTCTCACACACTAGAAATGCTTTTGGATCGTTTTGTCGCTGCTAAATATCCTCACTATATCTAACAGCACCGATCTTACTTGTGCCCTTAAACGCCGCACCCAATAGAAAGTTCCCAAAAGGGAAAAAGATTTCTTTGATGAATTTTCCCTGGCAACATTTGCTGGCGTTCAGCACCGAAAACTCGGTTCGTGCGAATCAACGGACGAAACAAGATTCACGAAGGAAAGAAAAGGAAAAGCTGAGCCTGAAAAAGAGAGAGGCCCACGGTGCATCACTCTCCTTGTGCCTACTTGCGTTTCTCACACAATAGAAATGCTTTTGGATCGTTTTGTCGCTGCTAAATATCCTCACTATATTTAACAGCACCGATCTTACTTGTGCCCTTAAACGCCGCACCCAATAGAAAGTTCCCAAAAGACCGTTGCTAATTTACAGAATTTCCAGAACGCCGCTTCGAGGGATGCTGCAGCCTTAACCTCGTTCGTGGTGCGTAGAAAAAAGGAAGCTGAGACTAATCGTGAAAGACAGAGCCCGAAAAGGAGAGAGGCCCAAGGTGCCTCACTCACCTTGGGCCTACATGCGTTTCTCACACTAGAAATGCTTTTGGATCGTTTGCGGCTATTGAATATCCTCACTATATTCAGCAGCCCGATCACCTCACTTGGGCGCTTACACGCCAGCCCCCGGCAAAAGTTCCCAGACGGTGCAGAAATATTTCTTCTGAAAAATTCTGTGCGCAGCAATCCCTGCGCTCCATGTTCGGCAACAATTCTGGGCAAAGTTCCGTGAGCAGTCAGGCAGCCTTTAGCTCAATTCGAAAGCCCCGAAAACATCAGATGAGTTGGGATGAAATGTTTGCGTGTCCAGACCAATCCAGGGGATGCAGTTGCTGAGCCTAAAAAGCGAATGGCTTAGTGGTGCCTCACTCACCACTAAGCCATTATGCGAACTTCTTACGGAAGGATGCTGGTGACCAATGTGGTGCTACGCTGTATCCTCACTATACGTCGTAGCGGTGATCACCGTATTTGTGCGCTTACACGCCGCAGCCCGGAAAAAGTTCCCGGGAAACTCAAAAAATTTTCGGCGATTTTTTCGCCCCTCCCACTGGCAGAGGATTTCCCAACAAGAATAGCAACCGGCGCTTGAGCCACTGGGCAAGATAGTATATTTCTGCGGTGACCGTTAACACTGGTCGTAGGAAAGGGGAGACACATGTCCTCCACACCCAAAGAAGTCACGCAACTGCTACGGGACTGGCGCAACGGCAATCAGGCGGCGATGGATCAATTGATGCCGCTGGTTTACGACGAATTGCGCCGGATGGCGGATTATTACCTGCGCGGAGAGCGGCGCAACCACACGCTGCAAACCTCGGCGCTGGTTCATGAAGCGTACCTGAAACTGGTGGATTACGACGCCGTGGATTGGCAAAACCGCGCGCATTTTTTCGGAGCCGCCGCCCAGGCAATGCGCCGCATTCTGGTGGATCACGCCCGCACACGAAATTACGCCAAACGAGGTGGCGGTGCGCTCAAGGTGTCGCTGGAAGAAGCTGCTGAAGTCGTGGAAGAACGCGCCTACGAACTGGTGGCGCTGGACGATGCACTGAACGACTTGGCCCGTATTGACCTGCGAAAAAGCCGCGTTGTTGAATTGCGATATTTCGGCGGTTTGAGCGTCGAAGAGACGGCGGAAGTATTGGGGATTTCAACCGTCACTGTCGTGCGCGACTGGAACATGGCCAAAATGTGGTTGTTGCGAGCAATGAGTCAGGAAGCAACCTGATCTCGCTTGGCCTTACTGCCGCCATCCCTCAACACCTGAGACAAGGTGATGACACCCGAACGTTGGCAACAGATTGAACAAATTCTCGCAGCCGCAATGCCGCTTGCGCCGGGCGAACGTGACGCCTTTTTAGCTCAAGCCTGTGGCTCGGATGAAAACTTGCGACACGAAGTCGAATCGCTGTTGCATTTTCAACCCAACCTGGAAACCTTCCTTGAAGCGCCGCCTGCAGCCATTGCTGCCGATCTGCTTGCGACAGAGCAAATCGAACGCGCCGGCCAAATGATCAATCACTACCAAATCCTGCAGGCAATTGGCCACGGCGGAATGGGCGAGGTTTATCAAGCCCGCGACACACGTCTGGGGCGGCACGTGGCCTTGAAAATGCTGCCTGTACGATTTACGCAAGACCCAGACCGGGTGCGCCGCTTTCAACGCGAAGCCCGCACCGCCAGCGCCCTCAATCACCCTAACATCCTGACCATTTACGAGATCAGCCAGCACGAAAACACGCAATTCATTGCAGCAGAATTTGTCGAAGGACGCACGCTGCGCACACTGCTGATCAACAACGAATTGGATTTGGGAATGGCGCTTGAGATTACGATTCAAGTGGCCAGCGCCTTGGCGGCCGCGCATCAAGCTGGCGTCATCCACCGCGACATCAAGCCCGAAAACATTATGGTGCGGCCTGACGGATATGTGAAAGTGCTGGATTTTGGTCTGGCCAAATTGAGCGAACGCGTGCCCACGACGATGGCGTTTGATCGCGAATTTGCCTCGCTCAAAACACAATCAGGCATTGTGCTGGGCACCGTCAATTATATGTCTCCTGAACAGGCGCGCGCCTGGGAAGTAGATGCGCGCTCGGATATTTTCAGCCTCGGCGTAGTTCTGTATGAAATGTTGGTCGGCCACGTTCCCTTCAACGGAGCCAGTTCAAGCGACGTGGTAGCAGCAGTTTTGAAATACGACCCGCCATCGGTGTGCGAACTCAATCCGCCATTGCCCCGCGAATTGGACGCAATTGTCAGCCGCGCCTTGGCCAAGGAACGCGACCAGCGTTATTCCCGGACGCAAGAGTTGCTCAACGAACTAAAACAGCTTCAGCAAAAGCTGAGTGTGCAGGAACGAAACCAACTCAATAAAAATCCGCAAGCCGACGCTCGACCAACGCTCAATCTGTCAGTAGGGCGCGCAACCACGCCACAACCACAGCGGCCCAAGTCTGTCACAGGAGCGGTCGCAGTTCGTCAGACCTCTACCATCAGTCGGCTGTTGTTCGGTTTGCCCATTCGCTGGCGCGCGCTGGTCTGGGTTCTAGGCGCATTGTTGCTGGTCAGTGGTGGATATTTCTGGGCCAGGCGCGATTCTGCACAACCTGTTCCTACAGCAATTGATGGCCAGCCGGTAGATTTGATCGCAGTGCTTCCCTTTACCAATGCGACCAATGACCCACAAATGGAATACCTGTCCGATGGCATCACCGAAACGATCATCAACAATCTTTCGCAACTGCCGGGGCTGCGCGTGATCGCGCGAAGCACGGTTTTCACATACAAAGGGCGTAACGTTGACCCGCGCCAAATTGGCGCTGCGCTCAATGTCCGCGCAGTAATGACCGGGCAAGTGATGCAGGTTGGCGAACGACTAACGGTTTCCGTTGAATTGGTGGATGCCAAGGATGGGGCGCGGCTGTGGGGCGCACAATACAACCGCCCGCTTTCTGACCTCTTGCTTGTGCAGGAAGAAATCGCGCGTGAAATCGCTGATGCCTTGCGCTTGAAATTGCGCGGAGAAACGCCTGCGACAGTTCGACGTCAAACAGACAATGTCGCCGCGTATCAGCTTTACCTCAAGGGCCGTTACTACCATCTGCAATTCACCAAAGAAACAGGCCTGAAGGCGCTTTCTTTTTTCAATCAAGCCATCGCGCTTGATCCCAATTACGCGCTGGCTTACGTTGGCATTTCTGACGTCTACGCCGATTTTTCCAGCCAATACCTGCTGCCAAGCGAAGCCATGCCCAAGGCGGAGGCTGCGGTACGCCGCGCGTTGGCTCTGGATGATTCTCTCGCAGAAGCGCACCACTCGCTGGCGATGATCAAATGGCTGCGCGATTGGGATGCCGCCGGAGCCGAAAGCGAATTCAAACGTGCGCTGTCTCTCAATTCGAACTTGCCGATCACTTATAGCGACTATGCGGAACTGTTGATCCGCCAGGAACGCATCCCGGAAGCGATTATTCAAGCCCAACGCGCGCTTACGCTGGATCCACTTTCAGCCCCTGCCAGCGATATTCTGGCCAAAGTCTATTACCTGGCCCGTCAATACCCGCGCGCAATCGAACAAAGCAACCATACGCTGGAACTCAACCCCAACTATAACTGGGCTTATAGAACTAAAGCGCTGGCGTTGAAAGAGTTGGGGAAAACAACAGAGGCGTTGCAGGAAATCCGCAAAGCGCTCGCGTTACAACAACACGATACGCATCTGACGACATTGGCCTATATCGCCGTTGCGGCAGGAGACCGCGCCGAAGCAGAACAAATTCTGAGCAAACTGGAACTGGCAGCGCGCGAACGCCGCGTTTCGCCATTTTATCTGGCACGAATTTACACGGCGCTTGGCCGCAAAGAACAAGCCTTTGCCGCCATTCGCCAAGCGGTCGAAGAGCGCTCTGATCACGTGTTGGCGTTGCGTGTAGATCCGCTTTTTACCCCGTTACATACCGATCCACGGTTCGCCGAACTGTTGCGACAAATCGGCCTGGCGCAATGACCGTTGAGCGGGGCAGCACAAAATCAAAAGGGAGGCCAAATGGCCTCCCTTTTGATTTTGAATTCATTGGTGGCGGCGACTGGACTCGAACCAGTGACCTAGGGGTTATGAATCCCTCGCTCTAACCAACTGAGCTACGCCGCCCTGGCTACCAACTTTTATGACCGTCTTCTTTGACCTGTCCAAAAGAAGGGCGACAATTTAGCACACGGCTCCCCTCTGGGCTAGGGGGGTAGTCGAAAAATTCCATCAACAAAAACTAGAAGTTACGCGCCGATGACTTGCTGACCCTGTAAAGGCCAGGCTTCAACCGGCAAGGCAGACGCAACAATTTTCTGCAAGCGCACCGACTGTTCCTGCATATACCGCTTCATTTCTGCATGCTCAGACGGTGGGCGAAGTTCGATCGGGTCGTGATAAATGACCTTCAGCTTGTACGGGCGCGGAAACCAATAGCGTGGCGCATAGGCTTCATAACCGCCAATGATTGTGACTGGCACGATGGGAGCATTTGTATCAAGGGCCAGCCGAATGACACCAGGTTTGAAAGACTTCAAGTGACCGTCACGGGTGCGGGCGCCTTCGGGGAATAACACCAGCCCACCGCCACGGCGTAACTGTTCTAAAGAAAGACGTAAAGCTGTGCGATCGCCTTTTTCAAGGCTGACCGGAAAAGCGCCATAGGCGCGCATCAACGAGCCAAGCAGGGGTAACCTCATCATCTGGTCCCAAGCCATATAGCGCAGGGGACGTTTGATCGGGAGCGAAACCCAGACAGGATCCAGATAGCTTACGTGATTCGGGGCAACGATCACGGGACGATCTGTCGGAACTCGATCTGCACCAACATATTCAATGCGGAAATAGAACCGGCAAATCAGGTAAGCCAAGATCCGCGATATTGTAAAGAGCCATTGCTTTTCCATCGGTCATAACTACTTATCAGTTGTCAGTGGTCGGTGAGGTAGGGTTCATTAGGGGACTAAGCAACTGACCATTGATTCCGATTGCTGGCAACTACAAGTCTCCTTTCTTCATTTCAGAGATTAAGTAATCAGTCGCTCGCCAGGCGAGCGCGAGGATCGTGAGGGTCGGATTTTTCTCTGTCGCCGAAGGAAACGCGCTTCCATCAACGACGAAAAGATTCTTGACCGCGTGCATCTGACAAAATCCGTTGAGCGCTGAAGTGTGGGGATCAGTGCCCATGCGGCAAGTGCCGTGTTCGTGAATGGCGCTGCCGGGACTGTCGTATGTGCCGCGTTTCAATTCAAAGATCTCCGCTTTTGCTGCTTGTAGTATCTGCTCAACCGTGTCGTACATCTCGTTGAGCATCTTCATCTCGTTCGTCCCGTACTGAAAGACGATTCTCGGTAGAGGGACGTCATATGCATCGCGCCTGGTTTCATCAATTTCGACGCGATTTTCGGCGACGGGTGCAACCTCTCCATAAGGATGTAATTCCACCCAAGCCGGGTAGTGCCGTTTAATCTGGCGCTTGTAATCAGCGCCAAAGCCCGGCAAACCTTTGGCCCAACCGGCTCCTGCCTGACAGCCGATGCCCCAAAACTGCATGCCAAACCCACGCGCGTAATCGCGCGTGCGTCCATCACGATGATTGAAGCGCGGCAGATAAATATGCTCGCCGCCGATGCCATCATCGTTGGTGGTGGGTTGACCGTACAGTTGCGGCAGAAATGCGCGTACGTGAAAGCGCACCTGTTCGCATAGATACTTGCCAATCACACCCGAGGTATTTCCGATGCCATGGGGGAAGATCTCGGATTTCGAGTTTAGTAGGATTCGTGTTGAGTCAATTGCCGAAGCACCCAGGATTACAACTCGTGCGCGTACTTGATACTCTTTTTTTGTCTTCCGGTCAAAGTATTGCACGCCACTGGCGCGACCTTCTTTGTCTGCCAGGATGCGCGCGACAACTGCCTGCTGACGAATCTCAAGCCTGCCGGTTTTGAACGCGTTCGGCAGCAAGTGATCGGCGGTATTGAAAAAACTTCCGGTATCACAGCCGGCACCGCAACGCCCGCAATAGTGACAGGCAGGCCAGCCGTTGTGATTGCGCGTCAAAACGGCGCGGCGTCCCGGCACGACTTGCAACCCAACATTGGCTGCCGCTCGTTTGAGCAACTGCTCGCCACAACGTGGACGCGGCGGCGGCAAATGAAATTTGCTGCCCGGCAAAACATCCAGGTCTTCGTCACCGCCGTTGACACCGATCAACTGGTCAACACGATCGTAATAAGGCTTGATATCTTTGTATTCAAAGGGCCAGGGTGTTCCATACCCATCGTTGACCTTGAAATCAACATCCGAATACCGCAGCGAAACACGCCCCCAGACATTCGTTTTACCGCCAACGCCCCAGACGCGAATCAACTGAAACGGTTTTCCCGGAGGCGTCAAATAGGGCTGTTCTTTTTCATCCAGATAAAACTGCGGCGGCTGTTCGCCACGAGCGCGCCGTTCACGCGCTTCATATGGCAAAACGTGCGTCCAAAAAGACGACCGATCAAACTTTCCGCCCGCATCGAGCAACAGAACGTTGACTCCCTGTCTCGTCAAATTCCACGCAGCAAGGCCGCCGGACGCGCCGGACCCAATGACGACAACGTCATAGACCTTTGCCTGCTTCTTGATCTGCATGTTTGCTCCGCAGCGTCGTGGAATGGGGCGATTTGTGGAATGCGCGCGCATACTAGCAAAAGTTCCCGCACGGGCAAACGATTTCTTTCAGTCAGACGCGTGCTTATCAACAGTTAACGGTTAACCCTTCAGGTTATCTTTCCAAACGATTCAAAAAGCTTCTATTTCGTAGTGTTTGCGTTAAAGGTTAGGTCGCCGTTTTTCGTGTTTGAAGGCCTGATATTCTTGTATCAAACATATATTTCGGCTGACCGAACACAGCGTGTGTGGTGGCCAGCGGAAACTTCCGTCAAAGCCATCTCCCCGTGGCGACAAACAGCCTGTGCGTGCACGCAACGCGGAGCAAAGCGACATCCCGGCGGCAACTCCAGCGGATTCGGCACCACGCCTTCGATCGTATGCAAGCGTCGTTTTTTTGCCTCGCCCGTTTCGTCCAACCGAGGCACGGCGCGCAACAGACCTTCGGTATATGGGTGCCGTGGATGGCGAAACAATTCGCGCGCAGAAGCCTGCTCCACAATTTTCCCGGCATACATCACGGCAACACGATCAGAGGTCTCTGCCACGACGCCCAAATCGTGCGTAATCAACAACAACGCCAGGTTGTGTTTCTCGCGCAATTCAGTCAGCAAATCCAGAATTTGCGCCTGAATCGTGACGTCCAGCGCAGTGGTGGGTTCGTCGGCGATCAGCAACTTCGGATTGCAAGCCAGCGCCATCGCGATCATCACCCGTTGCCGCATTCCGCCAGAAAGTTCGTGCGGATAGTTTTTGGCGCGCACGTCGGGTGCGGGAATGGCCACATCGCGCATCCCCTCAATCGCCTGTTGCCAGGCCTCGTTGCGCCCAACTTTGCGGTGCAAGCGGATCGCCTCCGCAATTTGCTCGCCCACGGTATAGACCGGGTTCAGCGACGTCATCGGGTCTTGAAAGATCATGGCGATGTCATCGCCGCGTATGGTGCGCATTTCGGCTTCGCTCAACGTCAGCAAGTCGCGCCCGGCAAAGCGGATTTCGCCGCCGACAATGCGTCCCGGAGGCGTCACCAAACGTAACAGCGACAGCGCCGTGACCGATTTGCCGCAGCCTGATTCGCCAACCAAGCTGAGCGTTTCGCCTTGCGCCAGCGAAAACGAAACATCGTCCACTGAACGAACTTCGCCACGTGCGGTGGCAAAGTAGGTCCGCAAATTTTTGACTTCTAGTAACGTGTTCGGCAGGTTCATACGGGGCGCAAGACTAACAAAATTCCTCCGACAACGGTAGAAAATGAAGCCTTGCAGGCGTTCCGCCGAAAATAGATCGTAGCGTGTGTGGCACCTGCTTCATGCAGCGCCAAAAGAGCGTGAGTAATTTGTGAATGAGACTGGCGGGGAGACGATTGTGCAGCCGGTCGAGGCCGCACCATTGTTGATTTCTCTATTCTATTTGTCTGTGCGCGTCATCTTTGGGTTGAGTGAGAACCCTGCTTGCGATCGGCGGCGCTTGTCTGTTGGGCGCGCGCTTTCGCATCCAAATGAAACTGATCAGAATCGAAAAACATTACAACCAATTGCCATATTTTTTTCGCCGCCCGAAGCGCCGCAAGATGTGATGTTATCAACATCCTGAGGCGCTCCGTTGCTGCTTGATCGGATCAGATCGTGACGCCCAGCATGAACTTCACGCCGACCACCTGACCGTTTTCCAGTTTCAAATTGAGCGAGCTATCAATGTTCGCATCGCCCAAGCGAATGTCAGCGCCAATGGACAACTCAATGGATTTGGTCGCGGCATTTGTAGTTAAAAAGACCACCTGAACCTTGCCATTCTTATGCACCAACTGCGTGTTAAATCCGAAGGTGCGTACCATTTGTGGGCCTAACGGTCCGGCGGCTGTCGTTTGCCGATAGGTGAACCCGGCGCGCAAGGTCACATTTCCGCGTACGGCGGTGAAATTGCCGCTGATGCTGAAAGTCGTTGCGCCCGCGCCGCCGGATGGTTTGGTCAGCGCCAAATCCAGGCTTCCGGTGAAATTCTTTTTGTTGTAAATCGCATTGAAGACAAACGTCGTGCTGCCCACCATCTGCGTTCCGTCCGAAGACGTTTGCCGCTCCAAGCCATAGGTGATCTGGAAGTTTTCATTGATCAGCAAGGCGCCGACAAACTGGATGCGCCGCACCTGGCCGTCTTTTTTGTATTCATAGAGCAACTGGTTGGTCGTCGTGTTAAAGCCGATGCCCTGTGGTAAACGGAATGTGCCATCAGGCCGATTGCGGCGCTGGTAATTGAATTTGAGAAACACACGCCCATCGGCATCCTGTTCCGGCTTTGGGTCCCAGGCCCCCTTAAACCCCAACAACGAAATGTTGAGCGGTTTCTTTTTGTCCGCAAAATGAAAGATGAAGCGGCTGCTCTGATCGCCGACAAAGCCGCTGATCACTGATTCCTGCCCGTTGATGGTAAAGGCCAGATTATGGTCAGGCTTTAACGTCCAATCTCCCTGCAATTCAAAAAGAAAGGTGCGGCCTTGTAAGGGCTGAACTTGCAGAACGTCATCGCGCAACTGGTAAAAGACGCGATTGTCTGCCACGGTGTTGAAATCGAACTGCCCAGCGCCGCTCGACGCCACCAGATGATTGTCTGCATTGAATTGCCAGACCACATCAAAACTCACCTGACTATTGTCGGTTTTGGTCAACACGATCTGGTTTTTGGCGTTCGTCGTCCAGGTGCCGACGGCTGCGCCATTTTGCGTTACCGTGCCGCTCGGCTCTGCCGTAAACAGTTGATTTCCCTTCTTCAAATCCAGCCCCGCCATATTGATTCCTCCTGTGCGCATTGCAGCGCAATTGCCCCGTTCTGCCGTTCTCAAAACGGCAGATTGGTTGTGATCGTGAAATAGAATTTGCCCCGGCTGCCGCCTGTCCCTGCCGCGCCAAAGCCGTAGGCGTAATCCACTTTGAAAACGATGGGGTTATAAATAATGCGCAACCCCGCGCCGACACCGGCACGAGTGCCCGGCGTAGAAGTGCGCGTCTCATACACACCGCCGACATCAACAAACGGGGCCAGCTTCACTTTTTCGCGCAACAGACGTTTGACGCTGTTTTGCGTTTCCTTGTTGAGTGGCAACGGCAGCCAGAGTTCATTTTGCAAACTCCACAGGCGACGCCCCAGGGCGTCATCCCGGCGAAATCCGCGCACGACGTCTTCGCCGCCAAAAGATGGAAGTTCGACCAGCGGCGTGTTTTCGCTGGCTTGCGCGACCACGCCGCTGACATCCAATTCCCAGCGCCGAGGCAGCATCTGGTGAAAATTCCCGCGCAGGGAAAACTTACGGAACTGCGGTTCCTTGGCCGCCGCTCCCAGCCCGAATTTCATCAGCGGTTCCAACCGCAACCGGCGCGGCAATTCGACTTCGCTTGTTTCAGACAAATACAGCGCGCCCCATTCGAGCGTGTTCAGATTCTGTTTGCTGACGGTCAGCGCCGCGCTTTGC
>JAEUQO010000420.1 GCA_016789605.1 Acidobacteriota bacterium | reverse complement strand
TCATCTTTGCCGCCCTGATGATTTCGCGGCGAATGCCTGCCATTTTGGCGGTTCCAGCGATGGCGATTGTCATTGCTGCGGTTGTCCAAACGCCGCTTTCGCAAATCCTGAATCAAGTGGTTGCGGCGGGCGCGACGCGCTTGGCCGAAGCCTACATGATGGTTTTTGCCGGCGCGATGCTGGGGCGTGTGGTGATGCAAACCGGCATTGCCGAAGGCATCATCAAACGCGCGGCGGAATTCGGCGGCGACAAACCGATGATCGTGGCGGTGACGTTGATGGCGGCGATTTCGCTGCTGTTTACGGCGCTGTATGGCCTGGGCGCAATCATTATGGTCGGCGGGCTGGCATTGCCGATTATGATGAGCATTGGCGTGCCGCGAAAGCTGGCGGGCGTGCTGTTTCTGCTGGCTTATGGATTAGGCTTTATCTTCAACATTGCGACCTGGGGCTTTTATCAAAAGACGCTCAATCTCGATCCGCAGGCGATCAAGGGCTACGCCGCAACGCTGGCCGTGATTGATGCTGCCGCCATCGTTGTGTTTCTGGTCATCGCTTCGCGGCGGATGAGTGCTTATGGCGCGTGGGCCGTGGCGGTAGAAGAAGAAAAGGCCGCGAAACGCAGCGCGCCATTGATCGCAATGCTGGTTCCGCTGCTGCCGCTGGCTCTGCATATCGGATTGAAATGGCATGTCGTGCCGTCGTTTTTCGCGGGCGCAATTCTGGGCGTGCTGATGACGCGACCGCGCGAACTGGTCAAACAACTTTCCAGCGCCGCCGTCAAAGGTTTGGAAGACGTTGCACCGGCAGTCATTCTGATGATCGGCATTGGCATGTTGCTCAACGCGACGACGCTGCCTGCCGTGCAGGCGTCTTTGCGGCCAATGATTGAAGCGGTTAATTTCCGCTCGCCGCTGGTGTATGTATTGTTTTTCGGATTGCTGTCTCCCTTGTCATTGTATCGCGGCCCGCTGAATCCTTATGGCATCGGCATTGGCGTGTATTCGCTGATCAGCGTGTTAGGCCTGATGCCGCCGCTGGCTTTGCTGGCTGCGTTGATGAGCGTTGTGCAAGTCCAGACTGCCTGCGACCCGACCAACACACATAACGTCTGGATTGCCAATTACGTCGGCATGCGCGTCGAAGAAATCACACGGCAAACCTTACTCTTCAAAGTCGCTGTTTGTTTGGGCGGTTTGATTGTTGGCGCCTGGCTGTATTTGAAATGACTGGAGCGCGGACGTCCCGTCCGCGCTCCAGCAAAAGCTTGCTCACGAATTCAGTTGCGGACGGGACGTCCGCGCTCCAAAGAGGCTTCCCCATGTTCAAATCCTTTCTGTGCTCACTCGTTTTGCTTTTGATGCTCAATCCGGCATCTGCGCAACAGCGTCCACCCCAGACGCCAACCGCGCCGACGACGGCCCCGGCAACAACGCCCGCGCCGCCGCCTGTTCCCGAAGTTCCGCCCGTCGTCACCAAACACGAACTCAAGCTTGGTGACAAAACTTTGAAATACACCGTGACAACAGGCTTGATGCCGATCAAAAACACGCAAACCGGCGACACCGAAGCGCAGATGTTTTTCATGGCCTACACACTTGATGGAACTTCAGACCCGGCCAAACGCCCGCTGATGTTTTCGTTCAACGGCGGGCCGGGATCGTCTTCGGTGTGGCTGCATCTGGGGGCGCTGGGGCCGAAGCGCGTGAAGATGCAGGACGACGGATGGTTGCCCGCTGCGCCTTACGAACTGGTTCCGAACGAACACACCTGGCTCGACCAAACCGATCTCGTATTCATTGATCCGGTCGGCACGGGCTACAGCCGGGCAACGCGGCCTGAACTGGCGGCCAAGTTTCTGGGGCTGAATGGCGATCTGGATTCGGTGGGCGAATTCATTCGGATGTATCTGACGCGCAATGAACGCTGGGCGTCGCCGCTGTTTCTGGTCGGCGAAAGTTACGGCACGACGCGGGCATCAGGCTTGTCAGGTTTGCTGGTGGATCGCGGCATTGCGTTCAACGGCGTGCTGTTGATTTCCACGGTCATGAATTTTCAAACGCTGCTGTTTGCCAACGGCAATGACACGCCGTTTGTGCTGATGCTGCCTTCGTACGCGGCCACGGCCTGGTATCACAAAAAGCTGCCGGCAGATTTGCAAAAGCTGCCGTTGCGCAAAGTGCTGGACGAAGCCGAACGCTGGGCGATCAGTGATTACGCCGTGGCGCTGGCGAAATCCGCGCGGATGACTCCGGCAGAGCGACAGAAAGCGGTCGAGCATCTGGCGCGTTACACAGGCCTGAGCAAACAGTTTATTGAAGACTGCGATCTGCGCGTTGATCTGGGCAAATTCAACAAGGAATTGTTGCGCGCCGAACGCCGCACCACAGGCCGTTTGGACAGCCGTTTCAAAGGCATTGATGCCAACGCGGCGGGCGAGCGCCCGGATTTCGATCCGAGCATGTCGGCGATTCGTCCGCCTTACACCGCAGCCTTCAACGATTACGTCCGGCGCGAACTTGGCTACAAGAGCGACGCGGTTTATCACATTCTGGGCGGCGGCTTCACTTCTCCCTGGAACTGGGGATCGGACAACAGCTACGTGGACACGAGCGTGGCGCTGAAAAGTGCGTTCGCAAAAAATCCGTTTATGAAAGTTTTTGTGGCGTATGGCTATTACGATATGGCGACGCCGTATTTTGCTGCCGAGTACACGCTAGATCACATGAATCTGGATGCTTCGCTGAAGCCGAACATCAAGACCGCGTATTACGAAGCCGGGCACATGATGTACATAGACGTGAAGTCGCTGGCGAAATTGAAGCAGGATGTGACGGCGTTTGTGCAAAACGCGATCCCCAATCATTGAAACCTGAAAATCGGCGAAGCCTATGGAGTGCGGCGTGAAGCGACGCTTTTCCGCAAAGTTATCAGGCAAGCCCAAGGATGGGAAAGCGGCGCTTCACGCCGCACTCAAAAAATGAAAGTTCGCATTGGCATAGACGTAGGCGGAACCTTCACCGATGTGGTCGTGATTGATGGTAACAGTCACGAACTGGTCGGGCAGTTAAAACTGCCAACATCCCACGCGGCGAAAGAAGGCGTGGCGCTGGGTATCGTCACAGCGCTGGAACGCGCAATGACGGAGTTCAATTTGCGCGCTGAAGACGTGGCTTTCATCGCGCACAGCACGACGCAGGCTACGAACGCCTTGCTCGAAGGCGACGTGGCCGAGGTCGGCGTCATCGGCATTGGCGGTGGGGCCGCGTTCAGCCCGGAAAGCTGGCTGGCCAAGCGCGCAACGCAGGTTCCGCCGATTGCGTTGACGGCGAGCAAAAGCCTGCGCACGCATCAGGCGTTTGTGCGCGCAGTGAACGGCGCAGCCGATGCGCACATTGAACAGGCGATTCAATCGCTGGCTGAAAAAGGCGTGCGTGTCATCGTGGCCAGCGAAGCTTTCGGCGTGGACGACACTACGCGTGAAGAATTCATTGCCGAAAGAGCCAGGGCCAAAGGCCTGCTGGCGACGAGCGGCCACGAAGTCAGCAGTTTGTACGGGCTTCGCGTGCGGACGCGGACGGCGGTCATCAACGCTGCGATTTTGCCGAAGATGATCGAAACCGCCGAAATGACTGAAAGCTGTGTGAAAGACACAGGCATTCGCGCGCCATTGATGATTATGCGTTCGGACGGCGGCGTGATGAGCGTGGCGGAAGTCCATCGCCGCCCGATTCTGACCATGCTTTCCGGCCCGGCTGCCGGAATTGCAGGCGCGTTAATGCACGAACGAGTTTCGGATGGCGTGTTCATCGAAGTCGGCGGCACGAGCGCAGACATTTCCGTCATTCGCGACGGCAATCCGGCAACGCGGCCTGCGCGGTTAAACGGCCATCGAATGTATCTGAACACCCTGGACGTGCGAACGTTGGGCGTGGGCGGGGGCAGTATGATTCGTGCGACGGGAATTGATCCTGACTTTGCCATACCGGATGTCGGCCCGCGCAGCGCACACATCGCCGGGCTTGGTTACGTTTGCTTTGCCGAACCGGAAGAGTTGCTTGGCGGAACGGTCGAATTCATTCAGCCGACGCCCAGTGACGCGGCGGATCACGTGGTGATTCGCGGGACAAGCGGCAAGCGCTATGCTTTGACGACGACTTGTGCCGCCAATCTGCTTGGCTTGGTCAGGCCGGAACATTTTGCTTACGGCAACGCGGAATCCGCCAGAATCGGGTTTGAGAAATTAACGGCGGAATGTGGCGAACACGCGGCAAAGCAAGGCGCTGAAGCCGTGTTGAACTTTGCCTGTCGCAAAATTGCCGCGACCATAGAAGAATTGATCACCGAATATCAATTATCGCGCGATCAAGTGGTGCTGGTCGGCGGCGGCGGCGGCGCGGCGTCGCTGGTTCCGTTCACGGCGAAGCTGATGGGGTTGCAGCATCGCATTGCGCGCAACGCCGAAGTGATTTCGCCGATTGGCGTGGCGATGGCGATGGTGCGCGACACCGTTGAACGCAACATCGTTGACCCTTCGCCCGAAGACATTTTGAATGTCCGCCGCGAAGCCGCCGAAGCCGCCATTGCTGCCGGAGCTGTGGCCGACAGCATTGAAGTGCAGGTGGAGGTAGACAAACGCCGTAATCTGGTGCGCGCCACGGCGATGGGCACAACAGAGTTGCGGCGGCGTGACGAACAGGAAGCCGAAGCTGGATTTGAGCATTGCCGGGATGCTGTCGCGCGTTCGATGCGGCTTTCGCCTGGGGACGTACAACTGGTTGCTGAGACGGCTTCACATTTGGTTTTTACAGGCAGTCAGCAGACAAAATCGTTTTTCGGACTATTTCGTTCTGTGCGGCAAATGCTGCGCGTGGTTGATCGAACCGGCGTCGTTCGGTTACAACGTGGCGAGGCGTTGGTCTTAGAAACCACGCTGACTGAGATTCAGAGCGCACTCGAACACGCCGTAGAATCCTTGACGGATTATGGCGATGCCGGGCGGGCGATCCCTGACATCTTTATTTTGTACGGTGCGCGCATCGCGAACTTTTCGGGATTGGCGGATTTGACGCAAGTTCTGGCTTTGACCGAAGTGGAATTGCGTTCGCTCGCCCCGGCTACCAAATTAGTCGTCGTCGCCTGTCCCAAACGGTTTTAACAGTTGTTGTTATGATGGACACGCCGGGTTCCGCAACATTCTGGTCGCTACCAAAGCGCTTGGCGTTGATGCTCGGATTTTGCCTGACACTGGTGGGTGCGGCGAGGGCGCAAGTGACCGCGCCGCCGGTTACGCCTATGCCTGTGCCCTCCGTTACGCCGCGAAAGGACGACGCGAGTATCGCGCGTGCGCGCGAATTGCTGGCACTGGCGCGCAAAGCCGTCGGCGTGGATGCGTTGCAACGATTGCAATCGCTTTCGGCCAAGTTGAAGTTGCGCCGCGAATTCAAATACGTCAGCGTGCAATCGCCGACCAAAGTGGTCGAGAAACAAGAAAGCCTGTCTGGCAAAATCGAGATGGATTTTTTGTTGCCAGACAAGTTTCGGCGGCGGGTGAAATCGCGCGACTGGCGTGGCTTTTCTTATTCCTACGCTGAAACCGTGAATGGGCGCGAAGCCTGGCGAAATCCGGCGTTGCCAGCGCGTCCGTTGGGGCGTGAACAGCGGGTGATTGACGTCAACGACTTTGAACGCAACCTGGAACGCCAATCGCAAAACGCGCGGCATCAATTGGCGTTTTATTCGCTGGGCTGGTTATTGCGCGAACTGCCCTCCATGCCCCTGCAGATCACCTATCACGGCACCTATGACATTGATCTGGGCAAAGTGGATGCGCTGAACGTCGACGGGCCGGAAGATTTCAGCGCCTTGTTGCTGCTCGACGCCAACAGTCATTTGCCCGTGGCGCTGGTTGCTGTGGCCGTGATATCGCCGCGCGTGCCGGTCTATGTCGAAACAGGCAGTTTTGACCGCCGCTTTGTTCGCGAAACGTATGCGCGTGCACGCCGGGAAACCCAGGCGCGCAGCAAGCCGCCCCAGCGAATGGAACTGCGCTGGGTGTTGTCGGAGCACAAATTGGTTGACGGATTGATGTTGCCGCAGCGCATCACAATTTTGCTCAACCGTGAATTGGTCGAAGAGCTGACCACGACCGAGTTGGAATTGAACCAGCAAGTCAATCCGAAGAAGTTTGAAGAGCGCCCCAAAGAACTAACCCAATAGCAGTATGAATTTCACCGCCGCGCAAGATTTCACCTCGCTGACCGAGTTGTTGCGGCGTTATGCCGACGCAGACGAAATCCTCTACAAAAGTCATTGCGAATGGGAGGAGCCGGTGATTGCGGAACTGTGCCGCAACGTACGCCGCAGCGCGCAGCATATACGCGCGCAATGGGGAGAACGAACACCGGCAGCGCTGGCGGAAGCATACGGCATCGCGGTCGTGCACGATCGCTGGCAAGTGGCCGACGGCAAGGTCATTTATCTGGCTGAATGTACGCAACGGCCAGCGCAAATTCGGCTCAATCTGACAGCCATTGATGCGCTGGCGAACCTGATGCCGCATTGGGCCGAGGAACAGATGCGCTGCTGGTTTACGTCTGATTGTCTGGCGGATGTCGCAATCGCACACGAACTTTATCATTTGCTCGAACGACGCCCGGTAACACAAAGAGAAGAGTTGGCCGCGCACGCCTTTGCCCGCGCGCTGACGGCCTTGCCGTTTTCTCCGTTGCTTTATCAGGTCTTGTTACAGCGTCTGGCGAAAGGTGAACGAACGATTTCATGAAGCAATATTTTTTAGGTATAGACGGCGGCCAAAGCCACACTACAGCGCTGGTCGCCGATACACAGGGGCGAATTTTGGGACGTGGCGGTGCTGGTCCCTCCAATCACACGCGTGAACCCGGCGGACGCGAACGACTCGTTACCGCTGTCACCAAATCGGTCAGCGAGGCGCTGGCAGCGGCTGGGTTGTTGCGTGGCAAATCCATTCGCGACGTTCCGTTTGCCAGCGCATATCTGGCGATGACCGGCGAACCGGAAGACAAGGTGGACATCGTCAACGAACTGTTGCGCGCAGAACATCTGGTGGTCGGCCACGATGCGCCAGGCGCTTTGGCCGGTGCGCTGGCCGGTAAGGAAGGTGTGATTGTGCTGGCGGGAACCGGTTCGGTGGCTTGCGGTGAAACGCGCGACGGCAAGTTTGCGCGCATTGGTGGTCACGGATATCTGTTCGGAGACGAAGGCAGCGCTTTTGCCATTGCCGTAGATGCCCTCACGGTTGCGCTGCACTGTGAAGACCGCGGACAGGAACACCTGCTCACGCCTGCTTTGCTCAAGTATTTCAAGCGCGACAGTCTGAAAGCGATTGCCGAAGACGTTTATGCCGGTGTGTTGACCCGTGATCGGCTGGCTTCTTTTGCCACCAAGGTCAGCCAATTGGCCGACCGCAAAGATGACGCCAGTCAGGAAATTCTGGAAGTGGCCGCAGAAAATCTGGCAGAGATGGCGATTTCCGTGGTGTTCAAACTCGGGTTGGAACAAAGCAAAAAAACCGTCCCGGTTTCTTTTGGCGGAGGGGTTTTCAACAGCCGCAGAGTGTTGCGGGTTTTCGCGGAACTGGTGCAGGAAACGCTGCCGCGTGTGCAGGTCGTACCGCCACAATTTGGACCTGAAGTCGGTGCGTTGTTGCTGGCGTATCGGCAAGCTGGCAGAAAAACCACGCCCAAGCTTTTGACGCAGATTTCGGAGACGCAAGCGCAGATATGAACACGACCAACGTTGAACGGTTGCGAGGCGGGTTGGTAGTTTCGTGTCAGGCGCCTGCCGACTCCCCGCTGGCAGACCCAAACATCATTGCGGCACTGGCTTTGGCTGCCGAACAAAACGGCGCCGTCGGAGTGCGCATCAATTCCGCCGAACATGTCGCCGCTACCCGTGAACGCGTCACCGTTCCGATCATCGGCATCGCCAAAATTGTGACGCCTGAGTCTGAGGTGTATATCACGCCGACGTTTTCAGCGGCGGAACGGTTGGCCGAAAGCGGCGCAGACATCATTGCGCTCGACGCCACACAACGGTTGCGACCGGGCGGAGAAATTCTGGCGACCTTGATGCGCCGGGTGCAATCGGAATTGCGGTTGCCTGTGATGGCAGATGTCGCGACGTTTGAAGAAGGTTTGCTGGCGGCGGATTGCGGCGCAGACATTGTCGCCACGACATTGTGCGGTTACACGGCGGAAACGCGCGGCACAGCCTTGCCGGCCTTGGCGTTGTTAGAACGATTGGCGACGCGACTTACCGTGCCGATCATTTGCGAAGGCGGCGTTGCGTCGCCGGAACAATTGCGCCAGGCATTCGCTTGTGGCGCATATGCCGTTGTGGTGGGAACTGCGATTACCGGCGTTGGGCAGTTGGTGCAATCCTTTGTTGCCGCGACGTCAGCCGCCGTCCAAGCGCAGGTTCGTTAAAAAGAAAGAATAGTCGAACTTGACCCCAGGCAACAGCGTTCATTGCAGCGTTGCAACCTGCTCAGCAGGCGATGATTTGGGGGTGATTGCAAGGTGACGGAGGTTTGAGTATGATGCGTTTCGGTTGATAAAACGCTCCCCACAGCCGTGGATTTGCAGGAAAGTTTTGCTTGGAACAGGATTTGGACAGACATCAAACACCAGCATTCTGCCGGCACTCTAAAGGTCAATACGCTCTACATTATCGCCAGTAATTTGCGAGCCGGAACGCTACCTTGAGGCGGCAAGCAAGACCCTCGTGTCAGACCGCGCTGTTAAGGGATGCTCTCAACCAACCAACAACCCCCGTATTCAGTCAGGACGAATAAGACCAGACGCGCAAGCCAAGCAGGGCCGATCGTTCCGAGAACCTAAGGAGAATGCGGCGGGGGCGCAAGGGGATGAAATATCGCAGAAGCAATTTGCAGCAAGAAAGGATTTCGTCTTCGATTGTGGCAAATAACCTGTCAACAATCCTGTGGTGTGATACCGCACAGAGGAGACAAAGCCGATGACTAATAGCGCACAAAAAACAGCGACCAGTACATCATACTTAAACCCTGATTTGAAAAGTCCGCTTGCCCAGGAATTCGAGGACAAGCTTTCTGCGTTGATTGTGGGCCAGGATCGCGCCGTACGGCGTATCACCGGCCTCTATCAAATTTACTTGGCTGGTCTGGCGCATCCGGGACGTCCGATCGGCACAATGCTTTTTCTGGGACCGACCGGTTCCGGCAAAACGCGTGTGGTCGAAGCCGCTGCCGAAGTCCTGTTTGGCGACCCCAATCTGGTCACCAAAATTGATTGCGCCGAATTTCAGCACTCGCACGAAATCGCCAAACTGATCGGCTCGCCTCCGGGTTACCTGGGACACCGCGAAACGTCGCCAATGTTGACCCAGGAAAACCTGGATCGTTCGCATTCGGATTCGACCAAACTCAGTTTGGTGCTGTTTGACGAAATCGAAAAGGCGAGCGATTCGCTGTGGCAGTTGTTGCTCGGCATTCTGGATAAAGCGACGCTGACGTTGGGCGACAATCGCCGCGTGGATTTCTCGCGTTCGATTGTGATCATGACGTCCAACCTGGGCGCGCGCGAAATGAGCGAATTGATTTCCGGCGGCATCGGCTTTGCGCCGAAATCGGGCGTGATTGACGCTGAGGTAGACCAAAAAATCTATCGCACGGCGCTCGAAGCAGCACGCCGCAAGTTCTCGCCGGAATTCATGAACCGGATTGATAAGGTGGTTGTTTTCCGCAGCTTGCGTGACGAACACTTGCGCGAGATTCTGGAAATCGAATTGCGCGCCGTGCAGGAACGCATTATGCGCGGCACCAGTGACAAGTTCGTTTTCAAGTGCACGGAAGCCGCCAAACAGTTTTTGCTCGATGAAGGCATTGATTTCAAATACGGCGCACGCCATTTGAAACGCTCCATCGAACGCTTTTTGGTTTATCCGTTGTCCAATTTGATTGCCACCAATCAGGTTGGCATGGGCGATCTGGTGACCGTGGATTATTCACCGGAGATTGGCAAATTGGTCTTTGCCAAAGAATCAGGCGGGGCGTTGGTGCCGGGGGAACCGGCAGACCCCAACGGATTGTTTGGCCAGCATACGCAAAGCAGTAGCAACGCCATTGCCATTGCGACTCCGGAAGCAGGCCCGGCTCCGGCTCGTGCCAAGGAATAGTTTCCACCACGAAGAGCACGAGACAGCCAATTGGTTTTCTCGTGCTCTTCGTGTCTTTAGACCTAACTCAGCAAACCTTCCTCTACTTCAATTTCCATGCGCAACAAGGCCGAGCTCAAGGTTTTGCCTTGCGGGTCTGTTTTAAGCGAAACCGTCCCGCCGCCGCCCAGGCTTTCGTGCAACAGAAAGTTTAGCGCCGCCAGATTTGGCAATTCGTACCGTTCGACATCTCCCAGGCAAATGCCGGTGAAATGCTGTTTGACACGTTCCGCCGTCACTTCCTGAACCAAAACCGGATAGAACTCTGGTTTGCGCGCGATCAGGCCGATGTTGGCGGTGTCGCCTTTGTCGCCCGAACGCGCGTGCGCAATTTTTAGAAGTTGGATTTTCATGCTCAGACCCCTGTTGCAGTCGTTCGCCGTTATTTGATTGCGTAGCTCCTGCTTAGCTTATTGCGGTCGTTGGTCACGGTGAAGCTCTTTTTGGCTGCATCAACCGACACACGGATCATATGCGCTTCGTCGTTTTTTTCTTCCAGATTGGCGGTGAAATCCGGCGCGGCATTCTGTTCATCCTTGCTGTTGATGTTGCGATGAACGGCCCAGAAATCCTTGATGGTCGTCGTCTCGCGCACGGTTTTGACCACGTCAGGATGACCGCCTTTGCGTGCGCCGTTATTCATGATGGCAACGGTTGGTTTGATGCTTTGTAACAGAGCCGGGCTGTTGCTGGAATTGGTGCCGTGATGGCCGACTTGAAACAGGTCTATTTCGCCGATCAGATTTTGCGGACAAACCAGTTTGTGTTCGATGTTCCAGGTCAGATCGCCTGTGTCCAGAAATTCAAAAGCGCCATAGCGCAACAGCAACACGACGCTGCGTGCGTTGTCAGATTTGTCTTCGTCTTTCATCGTCGCGGTTGCACAGGCGGCGTTGGGTTTTCCGGCCATTGCTTTGCTGGGAATGACTTCTGTGGCCGAGGCCAGACATTGCAGGTAAATCGGCGGCGTGCCGGGCGTTTGTTTCAGTTTGATGGAACTGCCGGGTTTGAGCGTGATGGATTTGCCTTGGGTGACGGCTTGATAGGCAGCGTTTTTCGTGGCGAAGCCCGGGTCTTCCTGCAACGATTCCATCGGGCCGTGATCATAGAAATTATTGACCTTGACGCGGCGCGCCAATTCGGGAATGCCGCCGAAATGATCCACGTGGTAGTGCGTCATTACCAGATGATCAATGGTCGTGATGCCTGCCTCTTTCAGCGCGACTTCAATACGTTTGGGGTCGCGCCCATCAAAACCTGGCCAGCCTGCATCCACCAGAATGGATTCGCCCGCAGGCGTGACGATGAGAGTTGCTGCGCCGCCTTCGACATCAACATAGAAAATGTCGAGCGTACGCCGTGCCGAAGGTGAAGATTGAGCGATGAAGCCGCTGGCTGCGACCAGCAGCAGTGCCGTTGCAA
>JAEUQO010000418.1 GCA_016789605.1 Acidobacteriota bacterium | reverse complement strand
TTGTTGTAATCGCCGCCGTCCAAACTGACGTTGTTGAAAATGCCGCGTTGGCCGTTGAAGTTGATTTCGTCGCCATCCGGCCCTTGCGTGATGCTGACGCCGGGCGTCAGGGTCAACAGGTCTTCAAACTTGCGGCCCAAGATGGGCGTGCGGCTGATGGCGGTTTCGTTGAGCGTCGTGCTCGATTCGGTTTTGACGACGTCAATTGTCGGCGCGGCGGTGATGGTCACGCGTTCCTGCACGGCAGAAACCTTCATGCTCAAATTCAGCGTGACGGTCTGGCCGACAGTCAGCGAAATGTTTTGTTGTTCGACTGTGGCATACCCTTGCGTCGAAGCGGTCAGCGTGTAACGACCCGGTTGCAATTGCAAAAAGACAAAGCGCCCACCTTCGTCTGAGGTCAGGGTTTTGGCCAGGTTGGTATCAAGATTTTTGACTTCGACGGTTGCACCCGCGATGACGGCACCGCGCTCATCCGCCAGCGTGCCTTGAATGACGCCAGAGGTGATTTGGGTTTGGGCATATGCCGCCAGTGGCAATAGCAAGACTAACAATAAAAGACGTAGACCTAGTCCTGAGGGGCTGTTCATAGAATCCTCCTTGGAATTTTGTTCTTGTTTTCGATGGACTGCCTTGCGGTAAGGACGATTCTAGGGAGCCAAGGCAGGCTTGGGCAAGCGGCAGGTTAATTTGGGCAGGATTAACTTTGCGTTAAATCGAGCTTGACTGGCTGGGCTGGTGATCGAAAACGGGCTGCGCTATTGGCCAAAAACGTCTTTACACGTCAGGGTTCAAACGCTCGCTGATTTCGTTGACCAGACGCCCCAGAGATTCGCGCCGCAAGGCAGAGATGGGAATCGCGTTATAAACGTCGCAACGATTTTCCAGCTCTTCCGGCGCGACCAGGTCGGCTTTGTTCAGCACCAACAAACGCGGAATCGCATCAAGCTGTAAATCGCCCAGGATGCGATTGACCGATGCGATCTGGTTTTCGACTTGCGGGCTGGAAGCATCCACCAAATGAAGCAGCAAATCAGATTGCTCCATTTCTTCCAGCGTGGCTTTGAACGCCGCGAGCAAATCCTTGGGCAAATCGCGGATGAATCCGACGGTATCGTTGACGATGATTTCCTGTTCCTGTGGCAGGCGCAGTCGGCGGCTGGTGGGATCGAGCGTGGCGAACATGCGTTGTTCGGCGTGTACGTTGCTGTTGGTCAGCGCATTGAGCAAGGTGCTTTTGCCGGCGTTGGTATAACCGACGATGGACACGACGGGCATTTCGCGGCGCGCGCGTTGTGCGCGACGTTGCGCGCGGCTTTCGCGCACGTCTTTCAGCTTTGTTTCGAGCAAGGTGATGCGGTCGCGCACGCGGCGGCGATCCACTTCCAGCTTGGTTTCGCCGGGACCGCGTCCGCCGATGCCGCCCATCAGGCGCGACATTTCTGCGCCGCTGCCGCTCAAGCGCGGCAACATATATTTCAGTTGCGCCAGTTCGACCTGAATGCGGCCTTCGGCGGTTTGGGCGCGTTGCGCAAAGATGTCCAGAATCAATTGCGAACGATCCACGATTTTCAGATCGGTGGCTTCGTTGATGGCGCGCACTTGGGCGGGGGACAGTTCACGGTCAAACACGATCATATCCGCGCCCAGTTGCAAGCTGCGGATGATGACTTCTTCCAGTTTGCCTTTGCCGACCAATGTTTTGGGTTCCAGGTTTTGCCGCCGTTGCACGATTTCATCGAGCACGACCAATCCGGCAGAGATCGCCAGTTCGCGCAATTCTTCAAGCGATTCTTTGGCTTCGGCGGTTGTGCCCGTGGTCACACCGACCAGAATGGCGCGGTCGCGTGTGTCAGCGGCTTTGCGTGCGCCGCGATTGCGCGCCAGTTCCGCTTCCAGCGATTCGATCAGTTCGACGAAATCCAGGTCGAGCTGGCCTGGCTGATGCGGCGTCAAAAAGCCATAAATTTGCGCCTCGCGAGTTTCGTCTTCTTCGTGCTGATTGGCGCGGGCGGGTAACAAGTGCGCCGCGCGCACCAACCCGGGCAAGCCGGTTTTGGGTTCGACATCCACGGCGGCCATCAAATCCAGTCGCAACAAGGCAAGATCGGTTAAATCGTCGTGGGTGAGTCCGGCTTCGCCGCGTATGTGCGTGTGCAAACAGCGCAGCCCGTTAAACCGCGAAGCCGCCAGACGCGAACGATCCATCACCGGCAATACGATTTGCGTGGCGTCGCCGACGATGACGCTGTTGATGTGGCCTTTGCGATCTACCAGCACGCCGACCTGTCTGCCGATTTCATGTGAAATCTCGGTCAGTTGCCGGGCGAATTCCTGGGTGATGATTTCGTGGGGCGGGATGCGGCGGGTATACATTTTTTCCAGCCGTCTTAGCTGGTTGGCCTTCAATCCCAGTGTCTTGCCTTCGATTTGCGGAATAGCCTAGACTCCTTCAACAAAAGAAATACGGTTGTTCAGATGCAATGATGCCGCAAGGCCGCGCGCGCGCGCAACCTGTGCGTCGCTGACAAAACGTTCTCCCGCTAGCATTTGATCCGCTTTGAAAACGATTTGAGCAGGATTTGAATGGCCGTCATGAACCGGCGTCGCCGATTTTGACGTATCGTGAAACCGGGCGTTGAACATTCGCCCAGGCAGTTTTTGAAAACCGTTTTTCCAGAGGATTGAGAGGAGAGCATGAACACACGAAAACACGAACGTCAGATGTTGATCCGATTTTTACTTGCGGCAGTGTTGCTGGTCGTGGCGCAGGGGCTTGCCCTGGCGCAACACGAACAGCACGGCGGTAATGCGCACTCGACTGCGCGGCTGATGCCGGGATTGAGCACACTGCATCATCCGGTTTCGACCAAAAACCCTGAAGCGCAGAAATTCTTTGATCAAGGCTTGGCGCTGATTTACGCCTTCAACCACGAAGAGAGCGCGCGGTCGTTCAAACGCGCGGCGGAACTTGATCCGCAACTGGCCATGGCGCAATGGGGCATCGCGCTGGCGGTTGGCCCAAATTACAACGAACCGCAGATTGATCCGGCGCGCCTGGCTGCGGCGGAAAATGCGCTGGGAACAGCGCGCGCGTTGGCGGGGCAGGCAACCCCCAAAGAACAGACCTTGATTGCCGCGCTTTCAAAACGCTTTCAGCCCAAAACCGATCTGAAAAAATGCGCCGTGGATTACAAGGATGCGATGGCGGCGGCGTACAAACGATTTCCGCAGGATTCGGATGTCGCCGCGCTGTATGCCGACAGTTTGATGAATCTGACGCCGTGGCAACTGTGGACGAAAGACGGCAAACCGGGCGAATTCACGGCGGAAATTGTGGCGACGCTTGAAGCCGTGTTGAAACGCGACCCGGAACATGTCGGTGCGAATCACTTGTACATTCACGCCGTTGAAGCCTCAAAAACGCCGGGCCGCGCTTTGCCCAGTGCCGGTCGTCTGGCGAAATTGGCGCCCAATGCCGGGCATCTGGTTCATATGCCGTCGCACATTTACATTCGCACCGGCAACTATGCCGCCGCCGCGCAATCGAATGAAGAGGCGGCAGAGGTGGATCGCGCCTATATCAAAGCCACGGGCGTGACCGGCATGTATCCGGCGATGTATTACAGCCACAACCTGCACTTTGCGCTCGAAGCTTATAACCGCATGGGCAATTACGCCGAAGCCGAGCAAAAAGCGCGCCAACTGGCGGACAACGTGCGCGGTCACATCAAGGACATGCCAATGCTCGAAGGCTTTTTGCCTTCGGTTGTGTTTGTACAATTGCGGTTCAACCGCTGGGCCGATGTGTTGAAACAACCCGAACCCGGCAAAGACATGCCCGTGACCAATACGCTGTGGCATTATGCGCGCGGCGTGGCGTTTGCGGCGCAAGGCAAATTGGCCGAAGCGCAACAGGAACGAGAACGGTTTGCTGCCATGGCCAAGGATTTGCCGGGCGAAACGCCCTTTGGGTTGAACACGGCGGCCAGCGTGATGAAAATCGCCACGCAGGTGTTGGATGCGCGTCTGGCTGCGGCACAAGGCAATCGTCAGGCGGCGGTTGAACATTGGCAAAAGGCTGTCGCCGCGCAAGATGAATTGAATTACGATGAACCGCCAGGATGGTATTATCCCGTGCGCGAATCATTGGGCGCGGCGATGCTGTTGGCGGGTGATGCCAAAGGCGCTGAGCAGGTGTTTCGTCGCGACCTGGAAGAAAATCCCAACAATCCCCGTTCACTTTTCGGTTTGGCTGAGAGCTTACAGAAGCAGCGAAAAACGCAGGCGGCGCAACAAGCCAAACGCGCTTTCGCAACAGCGTGGAAACGCGCCGATACGAAATTACGAATCGAAGATCTGTGATCCATTCTGTGATCCATGAAGCCATTGGCATATGGCGCAAACGCTCCTTTCACGAGCGGTAACGTTTCTGGTTCTCGCGGAACAGCACAACTCTCGGGTTTGTGCTGTTCCGGCTTTACAGCAAGCTGACGAGGCACAGACATTCGCTCTGAAAACGCATTTGTCCGGACTGGCGGTTTCGTGGAGGATTTCTGCGAAGGAGAAAAAATGCGTAAGTGGAATTTGTTTTCGCTCCTGTTGTTGTTGTTGTTGGCAGGCACCGTGGCTGCACAAGCGCCCGCTGCCGCTGGCGCTGCCAAAAAAATCAGCAATGACGAGGTTTATCTGAGTCTGGCGCGTCGCATCAACGCCATCAACGAATCGCCGGTTAGCGCCATTGTCGCCGAACTCGATGGCGCATTTGAAATCACCGGCATCACGATGCGCCCGGACGGCAAAGCCGAGGTTGCCATCAAGGAACGCGCTCCTTCGAGTGCATCCCATACCAACAAATCCACGCGCTTGTTGTATGCGCCGCCCGCCAGCGGTGATAAATGGACCTGGGTGGAATTTGAAGAAAATCGCCGCTTTTATCCCGTCGAAAAACTCTTTCCTTACGCCAAGGACGAACTCGGCAAACGACAGCAACTGACCACCGCGAGATGGACGGCATTTTTGAATGCGATGGGCAAACAAGGCGAAACCGCCACCAAGGCTCTGGATACGGCCAAAGCCATTCTCAAAGGTGATCCCGCGCCGCTCGCCGCCGTGACCAACGCGCGTAAAGCGCTGGCAGAAGCCATCAAGGAAAATCAGACCGACAGCATTCTTTCGGCGTATGCTGAATTGCAGCAGCAAACCGATCCGATCCTGGCGCTGGGCGATTCTTACAGCGACCTCAAGGCGAACGACGCGTATTTGCGCCTGTTGGAAGAATTCAAAAACTCCGTGAATGTCACCAACGCCGCGCGCAAGGATTACGTGCAAACGGTTGATGCTTACAACGAAATTCTGACCCGCCTGCCGTTTTGTCTGGTGGCGTATGGGTTGCAATTCACCAAGATCGAGGCCAAGGTGACGGCGGAGTAACGCCGCGTTAAACAGCTTTCTGCAACTTTCGCCTTTGTCGCTATCGTATGAGTGGGCGCATGAGTGAGCAAAACGGCGATGTCAGCCGTTTTGCTGGTAGCAATCGTTTCGTAACCAGTAGCAAGCACGCGCGAGCCGCGCGCTACAGGAGGAAGACAACGCAATGAGTGACCCGCAGAATGATCCAACACCGGGCGGCCCGTTGACGCCGCAAACGCCGCCGCATTCCGGCGGACAGCGCGCCAGTGAAACGCTGGAAGACATCGCTTCGACCCTGCGCGATTTGTTCAGCCGCGTGCCCGATTCGGTCAGCAAAGCGGTCGAACGCGCCATCAACGTACGTGACACAACGGTGCTGACCCGGCTCAGCGATGAGTCTTCGGACAAACTCGACACGCTGGTGTCGGCGGGTGTTTTCAAAAGCCGCGCCGAAGCCGCCGCGTTTCTGATTGATGAGGGAATTAAAGCGCAAGCCGCGCTTTTCCAGCGCATTCAGGACAAATTGACGGAAATCGAACGGTTGCGCGCCGAATTGCGTACGACCATCGCGCCCGGCGAATAAACGATTACATCGCAAGTTTCCATCGCAAAAGCGCTGGCTTATCGGCTGGCGCTTTTGCCGTTTTTGTCGCTGCTTTCCGCTTGGCTTTGCGACCTTGGCCAATTGCTCAGCCCAACCCGGCTTTTGCTTTTCCTTTTTCTGGCGGGTATTCTCCTGGCTTACTTGCTGATGTCTGTGTCCACAAAAATTCTCTTATATGTCATCGAACATCCGTAATTTTTCGATCATTGCCCATATTGACCACGGCAAGACGACGCTCTCAGACCGGTTGCTGGAAAAAACCGGCGCGCTCGAACAACGCGAAATGTCCGAACAGGTGCTGGACGCCATGGACCTGGAGCGCGAACGCGGCATCACCATCAAAGCTCACGCCGTGCGTCTGAAATACAACGCCAAAAACGGGCAGGATTACATTCTCAATTTGATTGATACGCCCGGCCACGTGGATTTCAGTTACGAGGTGTCGCGCAGTTTGTCCGCTTGCGAAGGCGCGCTCTTGATCGTGGACGCCAGTCAGGGCGTCGAAGCGCAAACGCTCGCCAATGCTTATCTGGCCGTCGGGCACAACCTGGAACTGATTCCGGTGTTGAACAAGATTGACCTGCCCGGCGCGGAACCCGAACGCGTGCGCGAACAGATTGAAAACATCGTCGGCATTCCCGCCGATCACGCAGTGCTGGCCTCGGCCAAACAGGGCATCGGCATCGAAGACATCCTGGAACACATCGTGCGCGACATTCCGCCGCCCGGTGGTTCTGCCGATGGACCGCTCAAAGCGCTGATTTTCGATTCCTGGTTTGATTCATATCGCGGCGTCATCGTGATGGTGCGCGTGATTGACGGCGAATTGCGCCGAGGCATGAAAATCAAGTTGATGGCCAAGGGCACCACGCACGAAGTCGAAGACCTGGGCGTGCTTACGCCTAAGCCCCGTCCGATTGATAAGCTGGGCGTGGGCGAAGTCGGTTTTATCGTCGCGAATATCAAAACCGTGGCTGACGTGAGCATCGGCGACACCGTTACCGAGGCTGCGCGGCCGACGACTGAACCGTTCCCCGGCTTTCAGGAAATCAAGCCGATGGTGTTTGCCGGCGTCTATCCGGTCGAATCGCACCAATACGAAGAGTTGCGCGATGCGCTGGAAAAACTGCGATTGAATGATTCGTCGTTCTTTTTCGAGCCGGAAGTTTCGGCGGCGCTCGGGTTTGGTTTCCGCTGCGGATTTTTGGGCTTGCTGCACATGGAAATTGTGCAGGAACGGTTGGAACGCGAATTCGGCGTGGATTTGATCACAACCGCGCCCAGCGTGCGCTATCGCATCACGACCGTCAAAGGCGAAGTGCTGGAAGTGGACAACCCGTCGAAGATGCCTAATCCCGGCGACATCGCCAAATTTGAAGAGCCGATCATCGAAGCGATGATCATGACCAACGACGAATATCTGGGCAATATTCTGGCCTTGCTCGAAGAAAAACGCGGCATTCAAAAGGGCTTCGATTACATCACGCCGACGCGCGTCAAACTGACGTACGAGTTGCCGTTGAATGAAATCGTGCTCGACTTTTTCGACCGCCTGAAGTCGGTTTCGCGCGGATACGCTTCGCTCGACTATCACTTTGCGGGCTATTGGGATTCGGAATTGGTCAGGCTCGACGTACTGGTTGCGAGCGAAGTTGTGGACGCGCTGTCTCTGATCGTTCACAAAGAAACGGCCTATACGCGTGGTCGCTTGCTGGTCGAAAAAATGCGCAAACTGATTCCGCGTCAGTTGTTCGAAGTTCCCATTCAGGCCGCTATCGGTTCACGCGTCATCGCCCGCGAAACCGTCAAAGCCATGGGCAAAAACGTGCTGGCGAAATGTTACGGCGGCGACATCTCGCGCAAACGCAAACTGCTCGAAAAGCAAAAAGAAGGCAAACGCCGTATGAAACGCGTGGGCAAGGTCGAAATCCCACAGGAAGCGTTTTTGGCGGTTTTGAAAGTCAACGAATAACCACTGAAAAGCCAGCACTCGGTCTCTGCGTGCTGGCTTTGGGCCGTCCTGGCTCAGGTCATCATTTCACTTTCAACTCTACGATGCCCAAAGTCATTCCTATTTTTCCCCTCTCTCTGGTCCAGTTTCCCGGTGCGGTAACACCGCTACATATTTTCGAGCCGCGCTATCGCAAGATGCTGCAAGATGTGATGGCAGGCGACAAAACCTTTGGCATCATTTATCGCAATGACGACGTGCTGCTCGAAACAGAAGCGATTCCCTTGGGCAGCGTTGGTTGCACGGTCGAAGTCGCCCTATCTCAAGGTTTGCCTGACGGACGCTCGAACATTCTGTGCGTAGGTGTTGCGCGTTATCGTTTGCTGGCTTACGTGGACGGCCAGCCGTATCAACAGGCCGAAGTCGAATTTTTTGAAGACGAACTGAGTTTTGACGACCTCTCTAATGACGCCGCACGCGCCAAAGAATTGTTTCAGCGTTTGCTCAAGGCCAGCCGCCAATTGAAAGACGAAAATGATCGTGTGAATGACGCTCCTGATCTGCCTGACGACCCACAGGCGTTGTCGTTTATCATTACGGCTTATCTGGATATGGAAAACAGTGAGAAACAGGATTTGCTGGAATTGACCGACACAGGCGAGCGGTTACGGCAGGTGAGCAAAACGCTGGCGGAATTGGCTGACAAATACGAACGGCGCGCAGCGGCGCATCACGTTTCAAAACACAACGGCCACGGCGGTAAACTTCCCGAATTCTAGCCCCGCAGCTTTTTCGCCACGACGCGCAAACGGCGATAATCGGCAAACCATTGTCCGTCTTGCCACTGCGTTGCGCGCAAGAGTTCTACCGCACGTTGCAAGACGTTCTGTCTGATCTCTTCCGCCAGCGATGCCAGCCAGCTTCCGGCAAACATTTCCAGCCAATTGCGCATGCCATCGTCGCCTTCCAGTTTGGTCGGGCGGTCGAATAAATGCGCGAATTGCACTTCAAAGCCTGCGGCTTCGAGCACGCTGGCATATTCGCCAACGGCAGGGAAGTACCATTTGTGGGGAAGGTGTTGGCCGGTTTGTTCGCGGATCGCCTGACTGACGGCGGCGCTGACGTGCGCGACGTTTCCTTTGCCGCCAAATTCCGCCACAAAACGACCGCCAGGTTTGAGCGCACGCGCAATGCAACGCGCGGCATCTTCAGCGCGCGTGACCCAATGCAGCGCCGCATTGGAAAACACCGCGTCAAACGGTTCAGCCAGTTGAAAGTCGCTGGCATCACCCAACACAAATTCGAGTTGCGGATAGGTTTGCCGTGCGACTTCGATCATCTGCGGCGAATAATCCAGGCCGATGACGGTTGCGCCGCTTTGCGCCAGTTGCGCGGTCAAATGTCCCGTGCCGCAGCCAAGGTCTAAAATCCGTTCGCCCGGTTGTGCCGCCAGCAAGCCCAGCAAGTCTTCGCCATAGGCAAAAACGAACGCGTGTTTCTGATCGTAAAGCGATGCATTCCAAACCTGCTGCGACATCCGTTACCTCATTTGTCTCGCAATTCATTTTGCAGCGTCTGTTCGACCTCAGCCTGAGAGACGCCGTGCAAACGCACCACTTTGTTTTTGTTGGTGGCGCCGGAAAGCAGCTCTACGCTGGCGCGTGGCAACCGAAACAGTTTGGACAGCAGACGGATCAGTTCTTCGTTGGCTTCACCGTCTACGGGAGGCGCAGCCAGGCGAAGCTTCAATGCGCCGTCCAATTCGCCAGCTATTTCGCTGCGCGACGCGCGCGGTTGCACGCGTACGGCAAACGTTACGGTTTGTGCTGTGACTGTTAACTTGATCATCGCCGGGCAGATTCGCAGGGCAAGGCGTTTTGTTGCTGGCCGCGCGGCTTACAATTTCGCTCAAGGTTCACTTGGCGGTACGGTTTAGCCACAGAATCACAGCGGTTTCGAGAAGAATTCAGAAACCTCTGGCTCGGTTCCTCGGTGGCAGACTCCGCACACCCAAGTGAAATCTGATCTAAAAGAAAATGCTTTTGACTGCGTTGGCCAGCATGCCGAGCAGAAAGAACATCAGCAGAAACACCAGCGGCCCCAAGCGTCCACTGGAATCAAACGTGCGCAAGATTGGGTAAATGCGTCGGCCAGACCAATACGCGGCGCGGTCGAACAGGCCAAACCAGGAATTGATCACCAGGATCGTCATCAGCGCCATGAAAAAGTAAATCAGCGCAAGCAACACCGTACCCAACAGCGCTTTTCCGCCAGTCAGCATGTTTCCCGCGCCAAAGTAACTGAGAGTGAGTGAAATACTGATCAACAAATCCGTCACGTCGCTTATGAGCCCGCGCAAGAGAAAGAAAAACATGACGAACGCCAGCAACAGCAACACCCACACAGGATCAAACCCCAGCGCCTGCCGTATGGGGTGATAAAACTGTGAGCTTTTGATTTCGTAAAACCAGCGGTTGGTCGGGCGCTGTACGTAATACGTCAAACGGCCAAACGGATTGAGGTTGAAGCGCTCAATCAGAAAGCGGATCACCAGCAGCGCGATCACCACGGCCAGGGCGATGTTGATGGCGTAATAGGCGATGTACTGCAACCAAAAGGCCAGGTTGCGAATGAATTCTCCGGCAGTAAGCAATGGTGACATAAGGTTTAGATGGAGTCGGATCAGGTGTTGAGCGGCGCTTGTTTATGTGTAATCCCGCGCGCCGAACAGCGCCGTACCGATACGGATAAACGTGGCGCCTTCTTCGATGGCGACTGCGAAATCGTTGCTCATTCCCATCGAAAGTTCCTTGGCTTGCGTGTCAGCCAGGCCAAGGCGTAATGCTTCGTCGCGCAGTGCGCGCAGTTGCCGAAAATACGGGCGTACGGCATCGGCATCAGCCAGGAAGGGCGGCACCGTCATCCAGCCTTTGAGTTCCAGATGGGAGAGCTTGGCCACTTGTTCGCAAAGCTCCAATGCGGCAGACGGTTCGATGCCTGCTTTGGCGCTTTCGCCGCCGACGTTGACTTCGAGAAAGACCGGCAGCCGCTTGCCCAGCTCGCCAGCCAAATCGTTCAACCGCTGCGCCAGTTTCAGACTGTCCACGGTTTGCACCGCGTCAAAGAGTTCAACCGCGCGACGGGCTTTGTTCGATTGCAGATGGCCGATCAAATGCCATTGCACATTGTGTTTGCCGGTGAGCGGTTGCAGCGCGGGAATCTTTTCGGCAGCTTCTTGAATGCGGTTTTCTCCGAAAACGCGCAAACCTGCGGCAATGGCTTCCTCGACATCGGTGACGGGGAAGGTTTTGCTGACTGCCACCAGAGTCACCTCAGCAAAATCGCGGCCTGCGCGTTCACACGCAGCCGCGATTCGTTGCTGGATGGCCGCCAAATTGTCTTTGATCGCCACCGAATATACCGCCTTCTGATTGGTTACTTCTTGTCCTTTGGCTCAACGTAAGTTTGGCGGTGTTGCACCACCACCAGCTTCGGATCAATTTGATCGCCAAGATTTACTTTGACCGTGATTTTTCGCCGTTTGCCTTCGCGGCGCGTGTTGGTCGGCGCGTAGGCGATGCTGTATTCGTTACGCACGAGGGCCGAAATGGATTGCAACACGCTGGGAATTTCGCCCGGGAACGTCACCGGGAAGTATTTGCCGCCCGTCGCATCGGCGAATGTCTTGAGCTGATTTTGCGCTTGTAACAACGTCAACCGGTCAATCTGAATGCCGCCGAAATTGATGCCGCCTCTGCCCGGATCGAGCGTGCGCCCGTTGTCATACATCTTGAGGAACAGATTGCCAGTGCCAATGACATAAATCGGCACGCCGGAGTTTTCGACGATCTTGCGCGCTTCGTCGTAATTGATCTTGCTGAACGTGTCCAAGCCAGAAGCAACGAGCAAAATCGCGGTACGCGCGTTGACTTCATATAAGCCTGCATATTCGGCAGTGTCGCTCTTGTTGTCTTCGAGTACAACCGCATCGCCTTTGCCGCCGCGCAAGACAAATTTCAGCGCATCGAACATATTGCTTTCGGTGAAGGCAGGATTGTTGCGGATCAACAGGTTGATCGCTTGCATCAGTTTGTTGCGGTCATCGGTGAAATCCACCAGCGGAGTGGGCCGCATGTCGTACGCCACAATGGAAATGAAATCTTTCGGCTGAACGAAGCGCGCGACAAATTCATAGGCCGGTCGTAACACTTCGACGCGTCCGCCTTCAAAATAGCCGCCGGCAGGCAAGCCCAACAGGTCTACCAGTTTGCTGTATTCCAGCAAGAGCACCATCGTCACCGGGGCTTCCGGCGTGGTGAAGTTTTCAATCTCCTGTTTCACACCGTCTTCGTAAATCTCGAAATGCTCCTTCTTTAGGCCTTGAATGAGCGCGCCGGTCTTTTTGTTGTATACAACGGTCTCGACGTTAACGAGCTGCGTATCAATACTGATGGTTGCTGGTGGCGTCGTCTTGTCAATTTTCTGCGCTTCTTTCTTTTCCTGCTCACGCAACTGCTCTTCAGGATCGCCGCTGGCGTTGGGATTCTTTTTCTGCTTTTCACCTGTTTTGCGTCCTGCCTGGGCAAAGGCTGGCTCGCGTTGTTCCCAGGCGGCCAGGCCGACGAGAAACACGAGCACGAGCAGTGACGCGATTCCCCAACCGAACATCCGGCGGTTCTGACGGTTTGCTTGATGAATCATAGATAACCCCTTATGCGCGGCTTTCTTCCGCGTGTTGTCTTATGCAGGTAGCAGCAGTGGTGTTGACATTGACTTTGCTGGGCCAGTCTAACAAATGCCTTGCCCACTGAAAAGTTACTGAACCTATCGTGACGGCTTTCATTGTGGTCCGTCAGAAGCTAGAACGGGAAACTGGCGGTTGGCCTGACAAAAAAGTTCAAAAATCTGAACCCGCCTTTACGAATTTTCGGACGAAGATGGCTTTTTCAGCGGCGCACCCAAAGTTTATCTTGTGATATTTCATCAGTTAACGGCCCCCCTTGGGATGCGGGAGAAACTGAGGTTGAAATCGCCGTTCCGGTTGTGCTAGTTTCCCGCATCGTTAAAGTGTTTGCCGTCAAAGATTAGCAACTCCAATCTTTCTCCCAGACGGCAATAGTGGTGGTTCAAACACACACGGCCCGCTGCTAGTAATAATGCCCTGTTTCAGTGAGGCTCTCCCAGCTCGCCACCTGCTTGGCAGGTTAGGTTGAGCGCAGGAGTTCGCGTAATGAAAGAAGATAAACGGTTTTATACGTTTGTTTTTGCCCCGACAGCAAAATCGCAGCTTCGTAAGATCAATATTCCACATAATATTCTTTTCGCTATCTTGGGATTTGCAGCGGTAGGGTTTTTGACCGTTGCTTATGGCGCTTACCGTTTGGCCCAACACGCGGTTGTGGTCGCCAAGCTCAATATTCTCCAGAATGAAAACCGGGTTTTGCGTGAGCAAAATCAGGAAGCAGAAAGCAAAAAAGATCTGTTGCTAAGTCGGTTGGCTGCTCTGGATACAACCCAACGCCAATTGGCACAGGCTTCTGGCATTAGCCGTTCCGACGATATCAACAAGAATATTGGCCAAGGCGGTCCTGACGAAGAGGCCAATTTGAGTGATATCGAGCGCGTCACGGTTGCGCTGGAAAATGAGCTGCGCAAGATCAAGGATGTCTTTGACAAGAATCAGGTCAAGCTGGCTTCGACGCCAAGCGGTTGGCCAGTCCGTGGTTACATTACAGACGGTTTTGGCATGCGTCGTAATCCCTTTGGTGGTGGCGGAGTGGAATCCCACGGTGGGTTGGACATCGCGACTAATCACGGGACTGCGATTGAAGCCACGGCTGATGGAATCGTGATTTTTGCCGGTATGTATGGCGGATATGGCAACGTCGTTGTCATTGATCATGGGTATGGTGTGACAACGCGTTATGGACATATGTCGCGCATTGACGTTGCCGTGGGGCAACACGTGACACGCAGCAAAGTCATTGGCGCTGTGGGCAGCACGGGTCGTTCGACTGCGCCACATTGCCACTATGAAGTCCGCTTGCACGACCGTCCGGTGAACCCACTCAGTTATCTTTCTGTGGGTAGATCATAAATGTAACAGTTATTCCTAACCTCTTGTCTGAAAAGGAGAAGCCGCTTGCGATCAAGCGGCTTCTCCTTTTTTGTCATTGAGCCTTTTCTAGATTAGCTAGGTTTTGTTAGGGCGGAGGCGCAGATGCTCTTTCAATGGGCAGCGATCCATCACTACCAACAAACCAGCGGCTGTCGCGCGTTGAGCGGCAGCTTCGTCAATGACACCCTCTTGCAGCCATATGGCTTTGGCCTTTAGCCGAATCGCTTCATCTACAAAGTCTCCAGCTTCTTCAGAGCGGCGAAAAATATCAACCAAGTCGAACGGCTCCGGGATAGACGCAAGGTCTGGATACGCTTGCATGCCCAGAACATCGGTTTCATTGGGATTTACAGGAATGATGCGATAGCCGTTTTGTTGCAGGTAACGGGCAACACCATAGCTTGGCCGAATGGGATTAGAGGAAAGGCCGACGACAGCGATCGTGCGGCATTCAGCGAGAATCTTACGAATTACTTCCTGGCTGGCAAACTCCATGGGGTTCCTTCTCCTAAAGTATTGATTTGACGAGCGCTTTACATAGAAATGAGAGAGCAGATTTTGAATAGGGATCAACACTGGAACAGCTCCAAGGGGCTGCTTGCTGACCGATTAAAAGTGTTGACACGCCTAAGATGGACAGCATACACTGCGCCCCGTTAGTGAGCTTTCCTCACATGATAGTTCTTTGTGAATACCTCAAAGAAAGCTTACTACTAGTTCAAGCCCTGAACATAATCTGCATCGGGAATTACATTCCGCCCCCGCAAACCCCGAGTAAAAAGTTCTTTGTGAGTCTGGTTGTGCTCCTCAGGAGAATTTGAGGCTAGGTGCAAGGATCGGCGCTCACAGATTGGGCCTCCCTCCACGGCATAATCATTAACTTGAACACTTCACTAACAGTTATTTCCATTTTTCCAAAAGGAGACACTTGAAATGTTAACCTCACGCAAATTCGCGTCCATCTTGCTTGCGCTGTCGGCGCTCGTACTGATGTCTTCGGCAGCGTTGGCTGCTGATCCTGGCTTGGTCTATCCGCCCACATCGGAAGTCAGCGACCAGAAAGCCGGGTCTGTTCTTATCTACAACTTCTACAGCTCAGGTGCGACCTCGGGCAACAGCGAAAACACGCGGATCAATATCACCAACACCAGCTCTTCCAATCCGGCGTTGGTGCACTTGTTCTTCGTCGCCAACAGCTGCTCGATCGCTGACAGCTACATCTGCTTGACGGAAAACCAGACTGCTTCCTTCCTGACGTCGGACGTCGATCCGGGCGTTTCTGGCTATATCGTGGCGATCGCGGTTGACGACAACGGCTGTCCGTATGCGCACAACTTCCTGATCGGTGACGAATACGTCAAGTTGTCGAGCGGTCACGCTGCCAACCTGGGCGCGGAAGCCCTCTCGGCGCTGTATGCCGGTTCGATGCCTGGCTGCGACAACACGTCCACGGTCGCCAATGTGGTTTTCAATGGCGTGTTTGGTGGTTATAACCAAGTGCCGCGCGTTTTGGCGCTCTCGAACATTCCGAGCCGCGCTGATGGCAACGACACTTTGGTTGTCATCAACCGTATCGCCGGCAACCTGGCGACGGGCGCTGCTACGCTGGGCACCTTGTTCGGTTTGCTGTATGACGACGCTGAAAACGTACTGAGCTTCTCGGTGAACGGTGGCTGCCAGCTGCGCAACAGCTTGTCCAACACCTTCCCGCGCACTGCGCCGCGTTTCGAAACGTTCATTCCGGCTGGCCGTTCGGGCTGGGCGAAAGTTTACTCGCAATCCGCGATTGGTATCCTGGGTGCGATGATCAACTTGAACGCCAATGCTGGCGCGCAAGCGAACGCTTTCAACGGTGGCCACAACTTGCACAAGTTGACGCTGAACAGCGGCGACACCTACACCATTCCGGTCTTCCCGCCGAGCTGCTAGTTTGCATCTCAAGCGAAAGCCAAAAGAGAAAGGCGAGCCATTTGGCTCGCCTTTCTCGGTACTCCCTACGTGATCTTTGAAGTAATTGCAGCGTTGAAGGTTAGCAATTCTCTGAGTGTCCAGCAGTAGTCGCTCAGGCCAGCGGTTTGCGCTGGCGTTTGGCCCTTCAAGCTGCCGTGTTTTCGGCACAAATTGTAA
>JAEUQO010000402.1 GCA_016789605.1 Acidobacteriota bacterium | reverse complement strand
CGACATGGAAACCTGTTACAAAGTCTTCCGCGCCGACGTGATCAAAAACTTCCAGATCAAATCGAACAAGTTCGACTTCGAGCCGGAAATCACGGCCAAGATTCTGAAGCGCAGATACAAGCTGTACGAAATGCCGATCTCTTATTACGGACGCGATTTCGACGAAGGCAAAAAAATCACCTGGCGCGACGGGTTTGCCGCAATTTGGGCACTGGTCAAATATCGGTTCGTAGATTAATGCCAGCGACATTCTCGCTGGTTGATTTGCCAGCAACCTGAAGGGCGAACCAACCAGCGAACAGCCGTGTATACAATTGGGAATCGCTATCGCGGACAAACCAGACTCATCTGACCAGACTTTTCTGAACTGATGGCCGACACCGCAAAATCCGCCCGCCGCAAGTCGCAACTCGCAATCACCGTTGCGCTCCTCGCCATCCCGCTGATCTATTTCTATCCGGCAGTTTTGGGCAACGTCATCCTCGCCCCCGGTGATGGCTGGTCACAGAATCTGGGCGTGCGCGTGCTGATTGGCCAACTCTTGCGCGCGGGCGAATTGCCGCTCTGGAATCCGTTTATCTTTGCCGGCATGCCGCTGGCAGCCAGCGTTTATCCCGGCGCGTTCTATCCGCCGAATTGGGTCTTTGCCGTGTTGCCGCCGCAATGGGCGATGAATCTGGTCGTCATTACGACGTATCACCTGGCGCTGATCGGAACTTATCTATATGCGCGGCGGATCGGTGTGGCGCGCGTCGGCGCATTGCTGGCGGGAATTGCGTTTGCGTTTGGCGGATTCATGATCAACCACCTGAGCCACACGTCGCGCATCGCGGCGGCGGCGTGGTTGCCCTGGATTTTGCTGGCGCTGGAATCCATCGCGCAAAGCGATTCGTGGCGTCAGGCGTGGCGGTGGTCAGTGTTGGGCGCGTTGTTTATCGCGCTGCAATTTGTCGCGGGCGAACCGCAAATGGTCGCGTTCACCGTGATTGTCGCCGCGCCCTGTGCGCTGTTTGCGCTCTGGCAGGGGGCGAACAAAACGGCGCGGTTGCGCTGTCTGGCGGGATTGGCATTGATGGCGGTTTGCGGCGTGTTGTTTACCTTGCCTCAGTTGCTGCCGTCGCTGGAGTTGCTGACGCAAAGCGAACGCAATGATCCGGGGCCGCTGTTTTTCGACACGTTTTCATTTCCGCCCAGACAATTGCCCGGGTTGCTGATCCCGTATTTTTTCGGCGGCGCATCCATGCCGCCATATCGCGTGCCGTATTGGGGAACGGACAATGCCGCCGTCAATGCTGGCTATGTCGGGATGCTGACGTGGTTGCTGGCGCTGGCGGCAATTGTGCGCGCGGGAAAAAACCGCCGTGTCTGGTTGTGGCTGGGTATTGCAGCGGGCACGCTGGTGCTCGCGTTTGGCGGGTATTTGCCGTTTGAACTCAACCACTTGCTGTATCGCATTCCGGGTTACAAGGCGTTTCGCGGCAGCTATCGTCATCATTTCGAATTTACCTTTGCGCTGGCGATGCTGGGCGGACTGGGCGCAAACGTCTTGCTGCCCAAGCTGGAACAGCTAGGCAAACAGTTCCAGCAAAACGTCATTGCCGCCATCAACAAAAACCGCTGGCGCGACGAAACCTGGCCGCTGGTGGCCAGCACGGTCATTGCCGCCGTCCTGCTTGCTTGTGCCGGATTGCTATATCTTTCGTATGGCAACGGTTGGGTGGGGTTAACAACACGACCGGCGGGCGCAGCTTCAGCTACGAATGCGGAATTCTGGATTCCGCTGCTCTGCTTCGTGGTCAGTGTGGCGGCGTTTTGGTTTGCCTATCGCAGCCAGGCGCAAGCCGCGCTACCGCAAGCGCTACTGGTTTGCGTGCTCCTGCTCGATCTGGCCAGTTACGGACATTTCTTTTTCTGGCGCGGCATCACGTTTGACGTCAAGCAACGCCTGGCAGACCCGCCCGCCGTCGCCTTCATCAAGGAACGTGAAACCAATCTGAACGCGTTCCGTGTGATGAGCTATCCGGTGCAGTTTTACGATTACGCGTTTGCCTGGCCGGATGACCCGAATTTCGAGCTGGTCAACGAACCCAATGTTTCAATTGTGCGCGGGCTGCAAAGCCTCAGCGGGTACGATGTGTTGCGTCCGCTGCGTATGGCCGAAATCGCGGGCACCGTGGGTGGCGTCAGCGATTTTGCGCAAGACCTGAATTCGTTCAGCGTGGCGGATCGCGGTTTTGACCTGCTCAACCTGAAGTATCTGATCGTTGGACGCGGCGGACCGACCGGCAAAAAACCCGGCTACACATATGACGGGGTGTATTTCGCGCGCTCGCCGTTCCGCTTTGCCTTTGCCAAAGGCGTACAGATGACGTCAGAACTGGACGGCGTCTGGGCGGATGAAATCGCGTTTGTTTCGACAATGGGCAATTCAACGCATTTGCCCGACGGTGCGCCGGTGTTGCATTTGCGCCTGCACACTCGCGACGGGCAAATCCGCGAATGCGATTTGCAGATGGGACGCGACACTTCGGAATGGGCGTATGAACGCCCCGATGTACGCGATAACGCCAAACACAGCAAAGCCAAAGTCGTGGAACGCAACGCGACCGGCGAAGGTTTCGACGCGTTGTTGTATCTGGGCCGGGTGCCGTTTCCGCGCGGCGAAATCGTCAAAATCGAATGGAGCTATCCGCGCGAAGACGCCAATCTGGCGATCTTGCGCGCGTCGTTGCACGACAACACGACGGGCGCATCTGTCCCGCTCGAAAATGTTTCGCTGCCCAAAGAACGCTGGCAATTGCTCAAGCGCGCCGACCAGATCGAAGTTTACGAAAACCGGCATGCGTTGCCGCGTGCGTGGTTCGTCAACCGGGTGATGACCCAATCGCCCGCCGCCACGTTGAAAGCCATTCATAGCGGGCAACTTCCCGATGGCACGCCGTTCGATCCGCGGGCAGTGGCTCTGCTGGAAGAAGAATTGTCTTTGCCAGTCGCCGATGCGGGGCAATCCGCCAAAGCAGAGCTCAAAAGTTTTGCCGCCAACCGGCTGGTGATTGAAACGCAAACAACGGCAGAGCGCTTTCTGGTCGTCAGTGAAATCGCCTATGACGGCTGGCAGGCACGACTCGACGGAAAACCGCACACGCTGTATCGCACAGACCACACGTTGCGCGGACTGGTTGTTCCGGCAGGCGCTCATACAATTGAACTGGTCTATAGTCCACGCAGCTTTCGCCGTGGAACCTGGCTGGCCGGTGGCGGAATTGGCCTGTTGCTGCTGGCGTTTGTGTTGGCTCGTCGTCTTGATCGTCAATAACAAAGACGCAGCAGGCAACACCGTTTTACCGTTCTTTCCCCGTTCGCAAATGCAAATGGTTCGCGTCTGAAACCAGGGCGCAAGCCACAACAAATAAAAAACTCCCCCGGGTGGGCAACCACTTTTCTGTAACAGTCACGCTGTTGCACTGACAGTCATACTATGGCCTCGACTTCCGCTACTGATTCGCAAGCGCCCGATGCAAACGACCGCCGCTGGTGGCCGCGTCTGGCAATCGCCGTTGTCCTGCTGGCGTTGCCGCTGGTGTTTTTCTACCCGGCGACGCTGGGTCAGGTGACGCTCGCACCGGGCGACGGCTGGACGCAAATTTTCGGCATTCGCGTGCTGATTGGACAAATGCTGCGCAACGGCGAATGGCCGCTGTGGAATCCCTATATCTTTGCCGGGATGCCGCTTCTGGCCAGCATTCAGCCGGGCGCGTTGTATCCGCCAACCTGGCTGTTCGCCATTTTGTCCTCAAAAGTCGCCATGAATGTGATGGTGCTGACGACCTATCACATTGCGCTGGCGGGAGCGTACCTGTATGCCCGGCGCATCGGCATTGTGCGACTGGGCGCGTTGATTGCGGCCATCACGTTCAGTTTCGGCGGCTTCATGTTGACGCACCTGGGACACACCAACCGCATTGCCGCCGGAGCCTGGCTGCCCTGGATTCTGCTCGCCGTCGAAGAGCTGTACCAGCACGCGCGTTGGCGCTGGATTGCGCTGGGGTCATTGTTCATCGCGCTGCAATTGCTGGCGGGCGAACCGCAGATGAACTGTTACACGATCATCGTCGTCGGGGCGTATGGATTGTTTTCGCTGCTGTTTCGGCCTGCGCGCGAAACACGGCTGCATTTTTTGTTGGGTTCGCTGGCGATGGCAATTTGCGGCTTGCTGATTTCGATGATTCAGCTTTTGCCTGAACGCGAACTGCTCAATCAGGGCGAACGCGCCAGCATCAATTACGATTACTTTGCGCAATTTTCCTTCCCGCCGCGTCAGGTGTTTGCCTTGCTCGCGCCGTATTTCTTTGGCGGCGCGGCGCTTGATCCGTACCGCGTGCCGTATTGGGGGCAATGGAACATTTCTGAAACCTGTGGCTACACGGGCATGCTGGCGTTGTTGCTGGCGCTGGTCGCCATCGTCGCGCAACGTCGCGATCGGCTGACGATCTTTTGGGTGTTTATCGCCTTGCTGGCGCTGACGCTTTCTTTCGGCGGCTACCTGCCATTTGGCATTCACCGCATGCTGCATCACGTGCCGGTTTACAACCTGTTTCGCGCACCGGGTCGGCACATGCTTGAATTCACGCTCGCCATCGGCATTTTGGCCGGACGCGGCTTGACCGCGTTATACACAGCAGAACGCAAAACGGCGTTGCGCGCGGTGTTGTTTAGTTCAGCCCTCATTGCCCTGGCCATGACGGCAACCGCCATCGTGTATGTCTATTACGACAAAGCGCTGGTGACGGAAATCCCGCTGCCCGAAGTCGCCAGTTCCCTCAAAAACCCGGACATTTACATTCCGATCATCTGCTGTGCAGTCAGTTTGATTTTGCTGTGGCTGACATTCGCGTTAGGAAAACGCGCCGTGTGGATGCCAGCCTTGCTGGTGTTGGCGTTGTTTTTAGACCTGGCGTCGTTCGGCTTTTTCTTTGAATGGCGGTTGACCAAATACAACATCCCGGAAAAGCTGGCCGATTCGCCCATCGTCAAATTCATCAAAGAGCGCGAGCCGGATTGGCACGCCTTCCGTATGATCAGCCATTCGCCGTATCCGTTCAGTTACAACACGGACCTGATCAATTACCCGAACACTTCGATTGTGCGCGGGTTGGAAAGCGTCAACGGTTATGACCCCGTGCGCATTCAGCGTGTCTCTGAGCTGTCGGGTTCGCTTTCGATTGATGGATACGTGTCAGACCTGGAAGCTTTCGGCACGCAACATCAGGGGCTGAACCTGCTCAACACAAAATACCTGGTATACGACGGCGGCGATTATTCGTTCATCCCGGAAAACAACGTCGAATTTGACGGCGTGCGGTTCAGCGTGCCGATTGATCTGCGCCTCAAACCCGGCGTGCATACCCAGGTCAGCACCAAAGCGTTTGCCAATGAATTGGTGTTGATTTCCGCCATGGGAAGTTCGGAAAGCCTGACCACCGGTCAACCCGTCGTGCACCTGAAATTGCACACGACCGACGGGCGCGTGATCGAACACGATTTGCTGGCCGGACGTGATTCGTCAGAGTGGGCGTATGACCGCGAAGACGTACGCGCTCGCATCAAACACGAGCGCGCGCGCGTGATCGAAACCTGGCCAGTGGGCGACTTTCAAGGCCATCGGTACATTGCGCGCTTCAAGTTTGAGCGCGCCGAAATCGCCAGTGTCGAATTTTCGTATTTGCCGAATGTCGCGGACCTGACCGTTGCGCGCGCGTCGCTTTACGACGAAGAAACCAAAAAGTCTGAACCGCTCGACGCCATCAACCTGCCGCTCGAACGCTGGCGCAAGGTAATGAATGTCGGTCCGATCATTCTTTACGAAAACCTGCAAACACGTCCGCGCGCGTGGTTTGCGCCCAAAGCGGTTGTGATGACCAGTCCGGAAGTGGCGCAAACCATCAAAACCGGCAAAATGCCCGACGGCACGCCCTTCAATCCGGCAGAGACCGTGTTGCTGGAGCGAGAGATTTTCGGCACGCGGCTCTTGCATCCCAATCTGGGCATTTCGCCCGACGCCCAGGTCAAAGTCACCAATTACTCGCCGCATCGCATTGAAGTGCAAACGCATAACGGAATGCCAAGCTGGCTGGTGTTGAGCGAAATTTATTATCGCGGTTGGGAAGCCTGGCTGGACGGTCAGCGCGTTCCGGTCGAACGCGTAAATTACACGCTGCGCGGTGTGGAAATTCCGGCGGGTGATCATCGGCTGGAATTCGTGTTTCGCGCGCACAGCTTCCGCAATGGCGCGGCGTATTCATTGCTGGGCGTGTTGCTGCTGTTGGTGGGTTCGCGATTGCGTCGCCCCAATCTGGATGGCGGCGAAAAGCACACCGAAAAGATTCTGAAACGGTTGCGCCGACCAACGCGCAGCCAGTTGCTGGGTGGCGGGTTGATATTCCTCTTGGTGGTTTTCACCTGGGTGCTGATCAAACACGCCTCGTATGCGGTGGGCGGTTCTGACAGCGCCGGTTACGCTGCCGTTGCGCGCGCCTTGCAACAAGGAAAAGTGGCGCTTCCCATCCCGGAACTCGAGCAGTTTGGTTTGCCAGAACAGTATGCGCCGATCTTCACCCCGCTGGCGTACCGTCCGGCTCAAGTCAACGGCATCTACAACAAACTGACAGTTTCGATTTATCCGATCGGCTTTCCGCTGCATTTGCTGTTGGGAGCGCTGTTGGTCGGTTGGCAGGTGGGCCCCTATCTGGTCAGCCCACTGATCGCTGCGTTCAGCTTGCTGTTGTTTTACTTTGTCGGCTTGCGCTTTGGATTAACTCCTGTCGCAGCAGTCGCTGGCACGGTTGTGCTGGCAGCCTGTCCGACCTTCATCTTTTTTTCGTTACAACCGATGAGCGACCTGACAGCCATGTTTTGGGGCTTGTTGCTCATCTGGGCGGCGTTGCGCGCGCACGAAAATCCGCGTTGGGCGTTGCTGGCAGGCGCTGCCTTTGGCGTCGCGTTTCTCGTACGTCCGACCAATGTGCTGTTGCTCTTGCCGCTGCTGTTCTGTTTGCCGCTCAAACCCAAAACGCTACTGCTTTTTGGCTTGGGCGGATTCCCGCTGGCAGTGATTTTCTGTTTATACAACTACGCGGCATTTGGGCATCCGCTGCAAACGGGTTACGGTTCGATCAATCTGTACCAGTTGATTTCACTGCGCGGCTCTACGATCCGTTTCAACCACTACGTTTACTGGATTGCGATGACGCTCAGTCCGCTGCTTTTGCTCGGCTGGCTTGGCGTCGGGGCATTGCGACAAATTTCCTGGCAACGTCGCGCGTTGTTGCTTGTTTGGTTTGGCGCGTTTTTGCTGTTTTATGCCTGCTACGAAATTTTCGACGAATGGTGGTATACGCGCTTTTTGTTGCCGGGCTATCCGGGTTTGATCCTGGGCGCGGTGTTGACGGCGCAAACGTTGTTACAGCAAATCTTTCGCGCCAATCGCATTGCGCGTGTGGCTGTGGGACTGGTACTGCTCGGCATTTCGTTTGGGTTTGCCTATCGTCACAACCACAAATACGAAGTTTTCCGCATTGGCCGTGGTGAAGCAGTTCACATCAAATCTTGCCGCTGGGCAGACGCGCAATTGCCTTCGCAGGCCGTGCTCGTGGCGGCGGAAATGAGCGGGGCGATCAATTTCTATACGCGACGACCGTTTTTGCGCTGGGACTTTGTCGCGCCGGAATCGTGGCCGATGTTGAAAAAACACGTGCAGGAACGTGGCTATCAGTTTTATGCGCTGTTGATGCCGCACGAGGTCGAACTGGCGCAACAACACGTTCCCGGCCGCTGGAAAGAAGTGGGAATGGAGCGTCACATCAGTTTGTGGCAAATCGAACCGCTTGATCGCCCGTTGCCGCAGTACAAATTCGGCGAAGGGTTTTCTGGCCTGGAACGCGATGGTAACGACAAATCGTGGCGCTGGATGAGCAGCGAAGCCGTGGTGCAATTGCAAAATACGGGACGCGACATGTATTTGCGTATCGAAGGTGAAGTGCCTTTTCCTTCTGTCACACGGCCAGTCACGTTCAAGCTCTTGCTCAATGGGAATCTCGTTGGCCAGGTGGTCACGGAAGAACACGCTTTCCGACAGGAATTTGCCATCAGCCCTGCCCAACAAGGGAGTGCAGCCTGGTCAGAATTGCGCTTGGTGGTAGATAAGTTTTTCGTGCCTCACGAAGTTAACCCTAACAGTAAGGACTATCGTCGGTTGAGTTTTTCCTTCACCAATTTGGTTTGGGAAGAACAGGAACTGCGAAATAAATCGGCTCCGCCACAATAAAAACGCCCGGCAGCAGCGCGCCGACCTGTTCTAACAAGGCTTTTTGGATCGCTGCTTGACAGACCACAGCCGCATCGGTACCATTCGCGTTCCGTTTTGGCGCGCTGACATTGCCATGAGCAAAGTAAAGCAGGCACAAGAAGCAACCACGCAGGCGGTTTCCGCCGATTTGCTTCAAGATCAGAGCGCGCTTGACGATTTTTTTATGGGCTTTGCGCTGAACGAAGCCCGCCGCGCACAAGATGCAGGCGAAGTCCCCATCGGCGCGGTTGTGGTGATTGATAAACAGATTGTCGGAAGCGGACATAATCAACCGATCAGGTTGCATGATCCAACCGCCCACGCCGAGATTTTGGCGTTGCGCGAAGCAGCCCAGCGAATCGGTAATTACCGCCTGACCAATGCCACGGTGTATGTCACGATTGAGCCTTGTGCAATGTGCGCGGGGGCGATGGTGAATGCGCGAGTGCAACGGTTGGTTTACGGCGCAGCGGATTTACGCGCTGGCGGTGTTGAAACTGTCTTCCAAATCTGTACGAACAGTTCCTTGAATCATCGCGTAGACGTTATTTCAGGTGTACAGGCAGATGCCGGGCGCGAGTTGATGCAATCGTTTTTCAAACAACGACGCAAACCGCAACCAGAAGCACTGTCAGGAAGTACCGAATAACGGATGATCGTTTTTTGGAGAGGTGCGAGAGTGGCTGAATCGGGCGGTCTCGAAAACCGTTGTACCTTAACGGGTACCGTGGGTTCGAATCCCACCCTCTCCGTCAGTTCTTTTTAGATTTATAGAGATTCTCAAAGGAGAGGTCGCCTAATGGTATGGCACCGCGTTGGAAGCGCGGCGGGTCGAAAGGCCTGTGCGGGTTCGAGTCCCGCTCTCTCCGTTCTTTTTGACTGGCTGCCAGAAGCTGAGCCACCGCTCACTGAGGCCAGTTAAATTATCAGGCTCCGGCCTCCGTGCAATCTCGAACGCATGAACCCCGTCAGGACCGGAAGGTAGCAGCGGTAGTGTTGTTCAGATGTGCCGCGGAATTCACCGGAGCCTGTCCATTTTTCAGCCCTTCGGTTTAGGCTGCATTTTTCTGCGATCGTGCTCTTTCCCAACGGGCCTTGGCGGCTTCTTTCAATTTCTTCCGTGTTGCCGCTGAAACAACTCGTTTTTTCGCTTTTTGTCCCGCAGCGCTAACAGCCGCACCTTTGTTTTTGCTCCCCGGAGGCCGACCACGACGGCGTCCGTTCGCAGCGGCAGGAGCATCTCCCGCATCCACCAATTTGGCCAATTGCTCTCGTTTTTCCAGCAAGTCTTTAATCTGTGCATCAATCCCATCAATCGCCAGCTTGATTAGCGCTGAAGGATCGTTATTTTTTGCACTCTTAGGCATGTTATCTCTCCTTGGTATTGAAGTGATCAAATTTGAAGTGAAGCTTTTTGGCCTTCTGAGTAGCCCAATTTGAAGTAGCAGCGATAAGTTAATTGGGTAATGCCAAAAAGAAACTGTCGACATACTAAACTACAGAAGCAGTAAAAAGCCAACACCGAAGCTGATTATTTACTACCCAAATACAGCCTGCAACCTAACATCAGGCTTCAATCTCACAAATAAATTCTGTGCTAGCTACTTTTTTGTGAGCCATTATTTCAATCCCCGCAGTAACGCGTCTATTAGCGCGCAAGGAAGAAAACGGTGACGCTTGAGAGGGTTGCCGTTCTGGGCTATGCTTCGCCACTTCGTAATGACAACGCAATCTCGCAGGCAAGGAGCAGCATCGTGAGTTATCAGGTCATCGCACGCAAATATCGGCCTCAAACATTTGCGGATTTGACAGGGCAGGAACATATCACGCGCACGCTGAGCCACGCATTGGATGGCCAGCGGCTCCATCACGCGTATCTCTTTTCCGGCGTTCGTGGCACGGGAAAAACCACCTCAGCACGCATTCTCGCCAAAGGCTTGAACTGCCATTCCGGCGTCACCAGCAAGCCATGCTTGCAGTGCCCTTCGTGCCTGGAAATTTCCGCAGGTAACTCGCTGGATGTTTTAGAAATTGACGCCGCTTCAAATACGGGCGTGGACAACGTGCGCGATGTCATTATCAATAACATTGCGCTGGCTCCGGCTCGTGATCGGTATAAAGTCTTTGTCATTGACGAAGTACACATGCTGTCCACCAGCGCATTCAATGCGCTGCTCAAAACACTGGAAGAACCACCAGCGCACGTGGTCTTTATTATGGCCACGACAGAATTGCACAAAGTGCCAGACACGATTCTGTCTCGTTGTCAGCAATTTGAATTTCGCCAAATTCCGACTGAAAAAATCTTTCAGCGTTTGCGCGAAATTGCCCAGGCAGAAGGCATACAAATCAACCAAGCGGCCTTACGCGAAATTGCTCGCGCTGGCGCAGGCAGTTTGCGCGATGCGCAATCTGCGTTTGATCAGGTGATCGCCTTTAGCGGCGCGGAAATTTCCGAAACGGATGTCAGCGCTTCGTTGGGATTGGTCAGTGCCGCAACACTTGGCCAGTTTGCCGAAACGATTGTCACGCAAGATACCTCGCGCATGCTCACGCTGGTCGAAGAAGTGGCGGCGCGCGGTTACGATTTGCGCAATTTTACGCGGGAATTAATGGCCTATTTGCGCCACGTGTTAGTCGTAAAATCAGGAATTTCCAGCGGTGAAATGCTCGGCGTAGCTGACGTGGAAATTGAGCGCCTAAAACAATTGGCCGCACAGTTTTCCGAAGAAGATTTGGTGCGTTGCTTTCATCTGTTGGCAGTAACGGAAAAAGAAATCAAAGACTCTCCGCATCCGCGTTTCCAATTGGAACTGGGCCTGGTCAAGCTGGCGCATGCGACGCGGTTGCGCACGTTGCATGAGTTGATTGAGCGACTGGAAGCGCTGTCCCCCCAGAGCGGCGGCACATTATCTGGAGCCAGCGTTCCACCTCACCCACCGACAACACCGCGTCCGTTGTCAGGCAATACGCCCGGCAATATGTCTTCGCCCAAACCGACGGAACCGCGCGTTGCTGCCGCTGTAGAACGTGCATTGGCTCGTGCGGAAGAAGCCCCACCAGCGCCGCCAGTCAACCAGCCAACACCTGCGCCTGTGCCGGCCACGGTATCCGCTCCTTCCGCTGCCGCAGATTTTGATGTGCCGGAGTTTGACGAAAGTGAGCCGGTGGATTTGCCAGAAATTGACCTTGAGCCGTCATTGCCAATGTCTAAACGCACGTCAGCGCCGCCCACGCCTACTGCGCCAAGCTTCACGGCACACGTTGCTCCTGGCCAGGAAGTGAATGCGATCTTGCGCGAAGTGCAAAAACTCAACCGTTTGCTGATTCAAACTGCGCTGGAAGACGCCCAGCAATTGAGCTATCAACAAGGAACCCTGGTGGTCACATTTGCAGCGGAAAATATGTTCGCCAAGCGTGTGCGCGATAGCAGCACGTTATTCCGCGAAATTGGCGAGCGATTATTCGGGCAACCGCTGCGCGTAGACGTTCGTATCAGCGGTCAGGCGGTGGAAAAGCGCGTGGACGAAGCTGAAGAAAAGCGTAAACAGTTACGTGAACAAGCCATGCAAAATCCGGCAGTGAAATTAACGCTCGAAGAGTTACGGGGCGAAATCGTCTCGGTTAGAGAGGCAAGTGACGCGCTTCAAGCCCCCGCGGGCAAGTAAGCGTGCTGTTAACGCAATCGAAGCGCGTGTTATGATGCCACGGCAAAGCAATATTTTACCTTTTGAGAACGCAACACGAAGGAGAGTCGTTATGAAATTTCCCGGTGGTATGAACCTGCAACAAATGATGAAGCAGGCGCAAAAGATGCAAGATGAAATGGCCAAGCAGATGCAATCCTTACAAGTGGATGCAACGGCGGGCGGCGGCATCGTAAAAGTCGAAATGAACGGCAACAAGGAAGTGCTCAGCGTCAAAATTGATCCTGAAGCAGCCAGCGATGTGGAAATGCTGCAAGATTTGATTCTCGCCGCCGTGAACGAATGCGGGCGCAAAGTTGACGAAGTGATGCAGAGCAAACTTGGCAACGCGCTGGGCGGATTGAAACTGCCCGGTTTGATGTAATAAACACAGTTGATGAATGGCAACGCGCAGAATCGCCATCCGAGGTGGTGATTCTGCTTTTATTTGCCCGCAATTCTTCGCCTACGGTCATTCGCAATCACGTATGCTCGATTACGCAGAGCCTGTCACCAAACTCATTGACGAATTCAAGCGGTTGCCCGGCATTGGTCACAAATCGGCACAGCGGCTGGCGTTTCATTTGCTCAAAGC
>JAEUQO010000401.1 GCA_016789605.1 Acidobacteriota bacterium | reverse complement strand
TGGGTTTGGTGATGCCGTGACCGAAGCCTTTGTACACGATCATCTCCACCGGCACGCCGCGATCTTCCAGGCCTTGCCGCAATTCGTACGCGTTCGGAATCGGCACGCGCCGGTCGAATTCGCCGTGCTGGATCAACGTCGGCGTCTTGGCTTGTTTGACGTAAGTCATCGGCGAAGTCTTGGCGTAAATCTCCGGGTCAATCGCCGGGTCTTTGTCCAGATACTGAATCGTGAACGGCGTGATGTCGGTGTTGTAGTAATACGTCGCCCAATTGGAAATGCCCGCGCCGACGGAAATGGCTTTGAAACGGTCGCTGGACGTCGTTAGAAACGCTGAGATGTAACCGCCCTGCGACCAGCCCATGCAGCCGACGCGATTGCCGTCCACCCAGCCTTTGCCGATCAGATAATCCACGCCCGAAATCACGTCCCAGGCATCGCCCACGCCCAGATTGCGGACATTCAATTGCCGGAATTTTTCGCCGTACCCGGCGCTGCCGCGATAGTTCACCTTCAAAACCAGCGCGCCTTTGGCTGTCCAGATGTCGCTCGGATAGTACGTGCGATCCAGCAGCGTCGGACGATCAATGCCCGTTGGTCCACCGTGAATGACGCACAGCAACGGATATTTTTTGTTCGGATCATAATCGGCAGGCTTGATCAGAATGCCTTCGATGGTTGCGCCATCCTTGCTTGGCCAGGAAATGACTTCGCGTGTGGCCAGCGTCCAGTCTTTGACCTGATCGCTCATCGCCGTCAGCTTGCGCGGCACAAAGGCGGCCCCCTCCGGCCTGATTGCCGTCACGTAAATTTCACTGAGCGAAGTTGCCGACGGCGCGGTGAACGCAATCTGTTTGCCGTCCTGGCTAAAACTTGCGCCGCCGAACATCAGATTGTCAGGTTTGCTCACGCGCGTGAATTTTCCTGTCGCCGGATCGAGCCGGAATAGATGCGAAGCGGTTTTTTGCAATCCGGCGAAGTAAATGCCGTCGGCGTTCCATTCGATGAATTGCGGCTGTTCGTCGAATCCGTCCGTGATTGAACGCGGCGCGCCGCCGTCCACCGAAACCAGCGCCAGCCGGGAATTTGCGTGAAAGAACTTCGGATTGCCCATCGCCGACGAAAACACGATCCATTTGCCGTCTGGCGACCAGTTGGGATTGTTGTCCGGGCCGGGCTGCGTGACCAGTTTTTTGATGGCATTGTCTGCCACAGAAAGCAGGTAAATGTCCGACGTGCCGCCTTGAATCAAATCCGGGTTGACCGTGGAGCTAAAGGCAATCCACTTTCCATCCGGCGACCACGAGGCCGACCCCACCGTGAAGTCTTTGCCTTTGGTGCGCTGCGTTCCCGCGACCGGCGCTTTCAATGCTTCTTCCACGTCGAACGTCCACAGATGCGAATGGGTGTATTCCTTGCGCACGACTTCAAAACCGCCCAGGTACTCCTGGCGTTCTTTGGCCGCTTTGCTGTCAACGTCGCTGGCCGAAAAGGCTATGCGCTTGCCGTCGCGTGACCAGGTATAGCCGCCCACGCCGTTTTCGGTTTTGGTCAATTGCGTGGCTTCGCCGCCGTCGGGACGGATGACGAAAATCTGGTTTTTGTCGCCGCTGCGATTGGACGTAAAGCTGAGCCATTGACTGTCTGGCGACCATTGCGGATTGCTGGCGGATTTTTCGCCGCGCGTCAATTGCAATGACTTGCCGGTTTGCACATCCGCCAGCCAAACGTGCGTCAGATAGCCGTTTTGCTTCCAATCGGTTTCGGTCACGGTATAAGCGACCCACTTGCCATCCGGCGAAAGCTGCGCGCCGCCCAGCGTTTTGACGTTGAGCAAATCGTCAACGGATGGCACACGGCGTTGAGCAAACGCCGTGAGTGACAAGCAGACAACCAAGAGCAGCGGGACAAACGCTCTTTTGAACATAGCGATACTCCTTTGGGGATACGGAGGTTAGGTCAAAGTTCACGTTGGTGAATGGGGTTTGCCACGAAGACACAGAAACTGCCAGGAATTTCTCTGGGCCTCCGTGGCTCTGTGGCCAATCCCTACAGCCAAGTGAAAACCAAGCTAAAACACAGGCTCGGCCAGTTTCGCCAACACTGCTGCCGAGGCTTTTTCAACATCTGCGTGCAGCGAATTGCCGTGCGCGTCCATGGTGACAATCGCCGGGAAGTCTGTGACGTGCAGATGCCACATGGCTTCGGGGATGCCAAACTCCAGCAACTCAACGCCGACCACGCGGTCAATGCTCTTGGCGTAATACTGCGCTGCGCCGCCGATGGCATTCAGATAAACAGCGCCGTGTTCTTTCATCGCCGCCAGCGTTTTAGCGCCCATGCCGCCTTTGCCGATGACCGCGCGCACGCCATAGCGTTTGATGATTTCGCCCTGATAAGGTTCTTCGCGAATGCTGGTGGTGGGACCGGCGGCTTTGATGGTGTGGATGTCATTGTCTTTGAGCACGACCGGGCCGCAGTGATACAGCACACCGCCGTTTAAATCTGCGGGCGGCGGGTTTTTCATCAGGTGCGCGTGTACTGCGTCGCGGCCTGTGTAAACGTCGCCCGACACCAACACCACGTCGCCGACTTCCAGGCTGCGAACTTGTTCTTCGGTGATGGGCGCGCGCAAAACTTTTTCCTTGCCCGTGCGCACAAAACCTTCGCCTTGCGTCATCCTGATGGCCGGTTCTTGGTCGTCGCGATACAGCCAGCGTTTGATCGCGCCGGTTTGCGCATCGAGCACCACGCCCAGGCGGCGAAACGCCCAACAGTCATAAGCGACAGACACAAAAAAGCTGGCGGGCAACCGATTCAGCACACCGATTTTGCAACCAATCAACGTCACGCCGCCGCCGAATCCCATCGTGCCGATGCCCAACGTGTTGGAGGTTTGCACGATGTAATCTTCCAGCTTGGCCAGTTCGGGATTCGCATTAACGTCGTCCAGCGAGCGGAAGAGTTGTTCTTTGGCGTTGATGTAGCCTTGCGCGCGGTCGCCGCCGATGCACACGCCGACTGCGCCTGCGCTGCAACCTTGGCCTTGCGCCTGCCAGACTGCGTGCAGAATGCATTTGCGTACGCCGTCCAGATCGCGCCCGGCTTTGCCCAGGTGCGGAATTTCCATCGGCAGCGAATACTGAATGTTTTTGTTTTCGCAACCGCCGCCTTTGAGCAACAGTTTGACTTCGATTTCGTCACTTTCCCATTGCTCAAAATGCATCGTGGGCGTGCCCGGCCCCAGATTGTCGCTGCTGTTTTCGCCGGTCAGCGAGTTGACGGAGTTGGTGCGCAACTTGCCGCGCCTGGTCGCTTCGGCGACGGCTTCCTTGATCAGCTTTTTCATGATGATCTGATTGGCGCCGACCGGCGTTTTGATCTCAAACGTAGGCCAGCCGGTGTCCTGACAGATCGGGCCTTCGTTGTCACAGGCCATATCAATGTTGGTGGCGATGACATTCAAGGCTTGCAGCGAACGCCCACCCTGTTCTTCGCCCAAGGCGCGCGCCATCGCACGGCGCACATCAGGCGGCAGGTTGGTCGAAGTGTGCGTGATCAGTTGCAGCATGCTGTCGCGAAAAGCGTCCATGAAATTTTCCCTCAAGGTTGAAATGAAAGTTAGAAATGCACAGCTAATTTAGCACACGGGTTGAGGTGTCAGCGAAAGCTTTCAGTTGTCGGATCGGTATGCGGCGCGAAGTGGCAGGTTTCGGACATTTGGCCGACTTTCGCGTCAGGCACAAGGCTTGCTGAATCTTTGCCGACAGAATTTCGTGTGACAGAATCTGCGCCCAATGACTTCAAGCTCTGTGATCAGACTGGAACAATCGAATAAGGCGAAGCTGACCGTTGCGGTGCTGTTGATTGCGCTGACTTCAGTTGCGGTGCTGCCGTTTTTTGTCATCGGCGAAGATCAAAAAGTCGGCTGTTGTGGCGGCGCAATGCCGGTCACGCACGATTCATGGATGCACTACAACCAGATGAACGCGTTCTGGCAAAGTCTTTCGGCAGGCATCATCTATCCACGCTGGGACGAACACACGCACGGTTATGGCGCGCCCACGACCAGTTTTTATCCGCCCGGAGTCTATTACCTGACGTCGGCGATTTATGCCGTGACGCGCGATTGGATTGCGACCTGGGCGGGGTTTTATTGGTTGACGATGCTGGCTTCGGCGGCGGCGTTTTATCTGTATGCGCGGCAACATCTGGCGCGCGGGCCAAGCCTGCTGGGAACGACGCTGTATGTGTTTGCGCCGTACCATCTGTTGAACCAATACCAACGGGGCGCGATGTCGGAATTCACCAGCTTTATTTGGATTCCGCTGTGTTTGCTGTATGCCGAACGGTTGCTGAAATCTGACAAACGCCAGCCTGACCGGTTGTCAGTGGCGGGGTTGGCTGCCAGCTTCGGCGCGTTTTTGTGGATGCATCCGCCGACGGCCTATCAGTTTCTGCTCGTGTTCGGCGTGTGCATTCTGGGCCGGTTCGTTGTTTGGCGGTTTAAGCCTGCAACTGAAACCAACGTCAGCATCACAAATATCCTTTGGCTGATTGTTGGGCTCGGGTTCGGTTCGTTGTTGGCGGCGGCGTATTTTTATCCGGCCATCTGGGAACAGCATCTGGTCAATTCTGACGACGTCGAGCGCACCTGGCCCTATCACGCCAGCTATGTGTTTGATTACACCCAGACCGTGTATGACCGCGTCAACAATGTGTTTTTTGTCCGGCTGGATCGTATCTGGGCGTTCAATGCGATCGGCATCGTTGTCTTGGCGCTGGCGCTGGTGAAACGCGCGCCGGTTGCCGCGCCGGTTGCCGTGCCGGTTGGATTGTGGGCGTCAGCCGGATTGCTGGCGAGTTTCTTGATGACGCGGCTTTCCGCGCCGCTGGGCCGTCTGATCCCGAAAATTGAAATCGGTGTGTATTCGTGGCGCATGCTGACGATGACGAGTTTTGCGTTGGCGTTGCTGGCGGCAGCGTCTGCCGCGCGGTTGAAGGCGCTGGCGCACAACCACCGCCAATCTTTTTGGAGCGCGTTTCGCCCGGTTGCCATCACCGGCATGATCGTTGGCACCTTGGGCATGAGCGCCTGGTATGTGGCGTGGGCGATCTGGCGCGGGCAGTCATTTGAACCGAACTTGCAGCATTACAACTACGCGACGATGCCGCGCGGCGCTGTGCGCGAAAATCCGCCGATGCCGCCCGTGCAGTTGGCTGCAGGGCAGGGAAGTTTGACCATCACACGCTGGACGCCCGAATTTCGCCAATTGCGCGTTTCGTTGCCCGTCGCGGATCAACTGCAATTTCGCACGCGAAATTTTGCCGGTTGGACTGCGACGGTTGACGGTCAGCTTGTGCCCATTCACGAAGGCCCAATCAAAAATATTTTGTTTGCCGTTCCGGCGGGGACGCACGACGTAACGCTTGCCTATGTCGCGACGCCTGTTCGCCGTCTGAGCAATTGGCTCAGCCTTGTTTCGTTTGCCCTATTACTTTCCATCGTCATCACCCAACGGAGGACTCGATGAATCAAAGCATCAGCACGAATCCCGAAAACGCCACGCCGCGTTTCGGCAAAACGCTCGACATTCTCATCGTCACTGGTTTGTTGCTGTGGGGAAGCGTCTTTTTGCTGAAGATGGCCTATTTGCGCATCTGGATCAGCACGCCGATTTGTGTGGCGTGGCTGGGAGCGATTTACGCGTACGTCAAAACGCGCCTGGGCGTGAAAATTCCGTGGCTGTTGTTGTTGCTGGTGTATCTGTCGGTTGCGCTCGACGGCTTGGGCAATCTGTTTGACTGGTACAACGCCAAATATCGCTACTTTCAGTATGACGAATTCACGCACACGGCGGTGCCTGCGCTGACCGCGCCGGTGATTGTCTGGTTGCTCGACGCAGGGTTGCGGCGGTTTGGCTATCGCCTGCCTTTGGGGCTGGTGACGTTTTTCGCCATCACGACGATGTTCACGATTTCCGGCTTTTACGAAGTGATCGAATACTGGGACGACAAATACATGTGGCCGCAACCGGGCATGCGCATTCACGGCGCGTATGACACACCCAACGATTTGCAATGCGACCTGATCGGAATGCTGCTGGGCGGCATTGTCGCGTTTCTGATTTTGCGGCGACAGCCAGACCGACACGTGCTTGCGCTTGACCAAGTATAGCTTTGCCGGTATATCGGCTGGGCGCATACAGCGAAATCGCCCTTCTTCAGTCTGTCCGGAGACGCACCGATATGCCGAAATCATCCAAATCTGCCAGTACTAAAAAAGAAAAAGCGCCCAAAACAGAAAACGCCCCGTCGGCAAACGACGAATGGGTGAAGATCACACTGCGCACCGATCTGGGCTATGCCATCACGTTCAGCAGCAACAAAAAACTGCAAGAGATCGCGATGAAATGGCGCGCCGTCGTGCGCAATCGCAGTTTGTGGACGGGCAATGCAGAAAAGCGCGAAGAACGCGCAGAGCTCGCCGCCGAAGATGTCAAAGAAGCGCTCAAACTCAGCCAGTTGAAATCGCCTGAAGTCGCTGCGCTCAAAGAGACGTTGCTTCAGGAAGGTATGAAAGCCATTGCCTATGGCACGCCGGAAGGCCTCGAACGTCGTATTGACGAAGACGTCACAAAACACATTGATTGCGAAATCGAATCCGCGATCAGCGAGTTGGCCAAAGCGCGCATCATCGAGATCAGCATTCCTTACACCAAAGAGAAGGTCGGTTGGGAAGCGCGCGTGCTGCCCTGGGAATATCTGATTTCAGCAGCCACAGGCGCGAAACGGGATGGTCGTCCATTGACGATCATTCGTCATCTGGATTGCGGCAGAGCGCCAAGCGGGCGTACGCCGCAAAGTTTGTTGCTGGTCGAAAGCGCGCCGGGCAAAGTGCGTGACGCGTCCAATTTCAGCGCCGAAAGCAAATTGATGGCGCGCATGGTGGCGACAGGGCGCGATCTGGTGAAAGGCGCGCTGGGCATCAAAGGCGCGCACAGTTTGAATGATCGCCCGCAAGACCTGAGCGCCAAAATTCAGCAACAACGACCAGACATCGTCCATCTGGCGGGGATTGATACGCGTCAGGGAGCCAGTTTGAAAATCTGGGCTCCGCCAGAGCGAAAGGCGCCCAAAAACGCCGCGGACTTTCTCGCGGGGAGCGATCCGGAGACCGCCGAAAAAGCCAGGTCGGCAAAGACCGTCATCACCGATGGATTTTTGATGCGCGGCACAAACCAGCAGATCGAAGCCGTTTCGGCAGAAACCCTGGGCCGGATTTTGAATGCCGGAGAGGCTGGTGATGAGCGCAAAACTCCGTTGCTGGTTGCCTGTAACATCTATCACTCGGCGGCGCGCATTGGGCCGATGATTGTTGCGGGAGGCGCTGAAGCTGCCATCGGCTTTCAGGATGAATTTGACGAAGCGCTGGCCGAATTGTTTTTTGGCAACTTCTATCACGCCTGGCGCAAATCGAATTGGGATTTGCTGGCGGCGTTTATGATGGCCTGCCAGAGCTTGCGCGCCCAGCCGCGCGGACTGAGCGGCACCGGCGTTGTGTTGTGGACCAGCCAATCGTTTCTGAAAACCGCTACCGAGAAAAACGAAGCCTTTCAGTTGCCAGACCTGGGCAAACTGGAACAGGAAATGCGGCTGGAAAAATCGAACGTCATCAAACCGGATGACGCCGAATTGGCCAAAGACGAAGCCGCCGCGCGCGAATTGCTGCCCATCGAAGTCGAGCCGAGTACGATGATCAATTACTCGATGCTGCACAATGAACGCCCGCTGTTCAAAAAATTCCTGATTCACAAATTGCATGTGCGTGAGGTCAACCATCTGGAAGTTGACGTCGCGTTGCAGGTTGGCGACCAAAAAGCCGAATACTCGGCTTCGTGGGATGTGGTGGATTCGCCGCTGGATTTGCGTGACAAAATCCGTTTGCCGTTGCTCAGCAAAGCCTGGGCGGAAATCGGCGAAAGCGCGCGCACGACCTTGTCGGTGCGTTTGCGCTGGGGCAATCACGAACTCTATCGGCAAACGCATCCGGTCACTTTGCTCACGCTGGATGAATGGCGTGACGACGACATCAACACCGCCTGGTTGCCGTCGTTTGTTTTGCCGCGTGATCCGATGGTGCGCCGCATTATCGAATCGGGGCAGCGGTATCTGATGGCGTTGCGCGACGATCCGGTCGCAGGGTTTGACGGGTATCAAAGCCTGTTGGCGGACGCCGTCGAACCCGAAGACGTCGCCGAAGACCTGGATTATCAAGTCAGAGCCATCTGGTCGGCCATCGTGTATGACCACGGCATCAGTTACACCAACCCGCCGCCTTCGTTCAGCGAACGTTCGCAGCGATTGCGTTCGCCGTCGGAAATTTTCGACGCCAAACGCGCGACGTGCATTGATACGAGTTTGCTGTTTGCGTCCTGTCTGGAATTGATCGAAGTGTATCCGGTGCTCTTTTTGCTGACCGGGCACGCCTTTGTCGGATATTGGCGCAGCGACGAATACCGGCAGACATTCATGGAAGAGATGGCGGAATTTGGCAGCACCTCAAAATCCGCCAACAGTTGGGACGGCGATTCGGTCAAACCGATGTATCCCTGGTTTTTCGAGAAGCAGTTTTATGACGTCGTGTTGCGGTACATTCGCGAAGCCAAGCTGGTGCCGCTCGAAAGCACTTTGCTGACGACGCGCGGCAGTTACGGCGAAGCCATCGCGCAAGGCTTGGAAAACTTGCGCAATCGCAGCGAGTTTCATTCGATGCTGGACGTCGTGACGGCGCGCGAAAACCGCGTCACACCGATTCCGATGCGCGGAAAATAGCGCGGCGAAAAACGTTTTCCCCGCCCGCGAACGTTTTCGACTCAGGCTGGGTGAGTTTTGTGGCAAGGATTTTTCCAACAGGATCACGATTATGGCGATTACCAAAAACGACCAAACCGAATTGCTCAGCCGCGAATTAGACAAGGCGATTGAAGATTTGGGCTTTCTTTCCACCGACAAAATCGAATCGGAAAAAGGAGAATTGCCGACCAGTTTGCGTCGTCGCAGGCGTAAAGGCGGCGCGCAAGATGAGCGCGTTGTGACCGTCACGTTGACCAAAGATGCCGACGGTGTGTTGCGCTGGGAAGACGGCGTTGTTCCGTTTAGCCGTCCGGGCCGAAGAATGCGACGCGGGCCTGGCGCTGTGAGTTCCGGGGAAACAGTCAAACAACTGAAGTTTGAAAAAATGCGGCTGAACGAAATTGGGCAGATGCTCGCTTCGCTGGATCAGAAGCTGACGCCGAATTTGGGCAAGCTGCGCCGCGTTACCGGTCTTGACAGCAATGCCTGGGAAACTGTCGCGCAGCCTGCTGCGGTGAACGCCAATCAGCGCATTTTGGTGTTCATCCACGGCACGTTCAGCAGCAATGACCACGTCGTCGGCACGGAGCTGACGACTTCTGAAGACGGCAAAAAGCTGCTGACTGCGCTGGTCAAAGGCGCGAAAAAGCCGTACGACGAAGTTCTGGCGTTTGATCATCCGACATTGTCTGTCAGCCCGATGTTGAACGCGCTGGATTTGTCGCGGCTGTTTGCCAACACGCAAGCCCAGGTGGACGTCATTTGTCATAGTCGCGGTGGATTGGTGACGCGCTGGTGGCTGGAAGTTTTTGAGCGCAGCGCCAAACCCGGCAATGTTGTGCTGGTCGGTTCGCCATTGGGCGGAACCAGTTTGGCCGACCCGACGCGCTTGCGCTCTGGCGTCGAATTTCTGGCGAACATCGGCAACGCGCTGGGCGCGCTAGGGCTGAAATTCGGCGGCGGCAATCCGTTTCTGGTGCTTTCTGCCAGTCTGGTCAAAGTCATTTCTTCGTTTGCCAGTTTGACGGCCAAAACGCCGTTGGTTGATGCGGCGATTGCGATGATTCCCGGTTTGGCCGCGCAATCGCGTGTCGCTAACAATTTCGAACTCAGCCGCTTGCGCACGTTGCACGACCGGCTGCCGAATTACTTCGCCGTGAAATCGAACTTTCAGCCTGAACCGGTCAGCGTGTGGAAATTCTGGAAAGCGTTTGTGGATCAACCCGCGATGCGTGCAGCCAATACCGGTGTGGATTTCATTTTTGCCCGCGATGAAAAAGACGCGCTGGAAATCGAAAATGATCTGGTGGTGAATACGCGTTCGATGACGGATTTATTCGGTGCTGAAGATGATCGGGCGCGTTTCAAAGACGTGTTGGATTTTGGCACGAATGGCAGCGTGCACCACGTCAATTATTTCCAGCAGCCCAAAACCGTCGAATTCATTCGCAAATCGCTGGGCATTTCGTAACGCGCCGTGCGTCGGTTGCAAACGCTTATAAAATTCTTTCGCCGGCTTCCGCCGGTTCGACCAGCACGGTTTTGAACGAAGCCAGTCTGACCTGCCCCGCAGCAAATCCCTTGGGTTTGGTAACAAATTTCTTTTCGCAGTAATTGACGGCGACTTTGGCGTTTTCGCGCGCCTGGCTGAACTTGGCGGCGAGTTGCGCCGCTTCGGTAATGGCGCGCGGCGGCGGCGGCTTTCGTTGCGGATTGCGCAACACGACGTGCGAGCCGGGATAGTCTGCCGCGTGAAACCACAAATCATAGGATTTGGCCGTGCGAAAAGTCAGCGTGTCGTTGTCTTTGTCCGTGCGCCCGACCAGCACTTCAAACCCGTCGCTGGAACGATAACGACGCACTCCGCTCAACTTCTCTTCTTTGGCTTTGGGCGTTGGTTTCGCCTTTGGCTTTTGGTTTGGCGAAGCCACCGGCTGTGCACCAAACTCCGCCGCAAAGGTTTGCAGCGCTTCCCATTGCGTGATGGCGGCCAAGCGCTGCAAGCGCGCCTCAAGCTCAGTAATCTCGGTTTCAATTTCGGGCAAACGCGCCTCAATCGTTTCCTGCCCGTGCCGTGCTTTGCGCGCCAGCTTGAAATAATGCTCTGCGGCTTCTTGCGCTGTCGCTTTGTTGGCCGTCGGGATGTCTATCGCTGCTTGCTGCTCGTCGTAAAAATCCGTCACGCGAAAGCCGGTTTCGGATTTGCTGGCCTGGTGCAAATTGGCCAGCAGCAATTCGCCATAGCGCTGATGCGTTTCTGCTTGCGCAAAGCCCGCCAGTTCGCGTTGCAGATTGGCGCGCAGCGTCCGTTGTTTTTTCAGCCGTGTGTTGAGTTGCGTGGTCAGCCGTTGCCTGAGCGCCAGAAATCGGCGGCGCTCATCCAGCGCGGTGAAGGCTGCATCCGCAGCTTCGTTGAGAGAAGGGAAGGGCACAGCGTTTTGCGCGGGCAGATGACGAAGTCGTACGGGCGCAAGTGTCAGGCCGTATTCTTCCCGTCCGATGTCACGCCGCAATTCTTCCAGCGATGGCTGCGCGTAGAGCGTGGGTTGCAAAGCCTGTTCAAACAACTCTGCCAGCAATTCGTGCAAGGCGGTTTCTGGCGCGCGGCGCGCGGCGCGAAACGCCAGCTCATGTGCATACACCGGCGTAAAGCC
>JAEUQO010000347.1 GCA_016789605.1 Acidobacteriota bacterium | reverse complement strand
CAAAGACATTCTGCCGCGCGCGGCTGGATTCGCAGGAGTGATCTTGCCATCGCGGGTGAGGCTGCGGCCTTTCATCAATCCGAAATCTTCGTCAATGCTGATGGCTTGGTTGTATTCGTAAGGCCCTTCCGGTCGGTCGGCACGCGCCGCAGGCATTCGCATCGCTCCCATATACCACGCACTCGTAATCAGATACTTGCCGTTGATTTTGTAAAAGTGTGAGCCTTCGCCGATACCTGAGCCTTTGGGAATAATCAGGCGATCCGTGCCCGGCACGATGTCCGTCAAATCGGCGTTGAGTTGCGCGAGGCGAACGCCTTCATAGCCCCAAACCACATAGACTTTGCCATCGTCATCAAAGAGCACCGATAAGTCGTGCAACGAAACCTTCATCGGTGTGCGCGTCCACGGGCCAGCCGGGTTGGTCGCGGTGAATTTCTGCGTCGTCTGCCCATTCACGTTGCTGAAGATGTAATACGTTCCGTTGTGATAACGAAAGCTCGGAGCCCAGATGCCGCGCCCGTAAACGTTCTTGCCTTCTTCCAAACGAAACGCTGGCCCCAAATCCAGCTTGTCCAGCGCGTACGCCACGAACTCCCAATTCACCAAATCGCGCGACCGCAAAATCGGCAAGCCGGGCATTGAGTGCATCGTCGTTCCGGTGAGATAGAAATACTCGCCGACGCGAATCATATCGGGGTCGGAAAACTCTTCGTAAAACAGCGGATTCGTGAACGTGCCATTACCGTTGTCGGCTGTCCACGTAGCGCGTTGTGCTTGCGCGTTCATACACGCAAGCACAAACAGCGCCACTAAAATCCCCAGCTTGAGAATGCTCTTGCTCGGCATTGCTTTCTCATCTCTTACTTTTGAAACAACTTCGGAGCAAAGCCGTGCAAGTCGCGCCGCCACGTTTGCCATTCGTGGTCTGTTCCTGGCGATTCATAAAAGACGTGCTGAATCTTCGCTTCGTTCAAAGCGTTGTGCAGCCGATGAATGCCTGCGCGCATCCGCTCAGGTTCGGCGGTGCCAATGCTGAGCCAAAGCAATTTAACTTTTTTGGCAAACGCCGCCGGATCAGCAAATGCGCCGTTGTAATCGGTTTTCGGATTCAGCTTTTGATCTGCCGCGAGAAATCCGGCTGCGCCGCTGAACCCGCCGATATGCGAAAAGAGATCCAGATGCTTGAGCGTAATCTGATAGGTTTGCATCCCGCCCATCGAAAGCCCCGCCATCGCGCGGTTTTCGCGGTTTGCCAGCGTGCGGTAGGTCTTATCAACAAACGGAATCAACGCTTGCGTCAGATCATCTTCAAACGCCGAAAACATCTCCTGCATTGCTCTCATGCGGTCAGGCGAATTGCCTGGGGGGCCGGTCACGGCGGGCGCAGGTTGCCCCGCACGTTTGGCGTAACCATACGCCATCACGATGATCATCGGCTTGGCTTTTCCTTCGGCGATCAGGTTGTCGAGGATCACGTTGGCGCGTCCCTGGCGAATCCAGCCTGTTTCGTCTTCGCCGCCGCCGTGTTGCAAATACAGCACAGGGAAGCGTTGCTTGGTTTGCGTTTCATAGCTGGGCGGCAAATACACCAGCGCGTGCCGCCAAGTCCCCGTTACCTTGGAGTTGTACCAGACCTCGCGCACCTGTCCGTGTGGCACGTCTTTCATCGTGTAAAAAGTTGTGCCGGGTTCGGGAACTTCCACCGCGCTGGCATATTTGCTGCCGCCGAAGAACGCTTGGCTGCCGGTGTCAGTGGCTTCTGCGCCATCCACCACGAAGTTGTAATAGTGCAACCCCGGCACCATCGCGGGCGTCGTGAAGGTCCAAAAGCCGTCAGCCTGTTTCGTCATTTCGGCTTTGGGACCGCTCCAGAAATTGACTCTGACTTTGGTGGCATCGGGCGCTTTCACGCGCAACAGCACGCGGCCTTGGCTGTCTACTTTAGGGTATTCAGCGCCCCAAACGTTGGTCGAAGCGGGTTTGAAATCTCCGGCGTCTTGCGCAAAGACGGGAGTCAGTAACAATGTCAAAACGAACAGCGCTTTTATAGTTTGCATACGGTCGGCTCCATTCAGATTGATTGCAGTTGATGGTCACAAGACTTGGGCAAATTATTTTGGTGTGGCGCTTGTATCGCGCTAACGGCGGTTATTTCGGTGTTTTGGTTTCGCTGAGAGTGATTGTGACATCCTTGATCGGTTTGTCATTGGCATCCAGCAAGCGCGCACAAAAATCTGTCGCGCCGCCGCCATTCACAATCGCAGCGCGAATAATGTTTTGTCCTTGGTTGAGCGTGAGACGTTTAGATACGCCATCGTCAATGACGGCCTGGCGGTCGCCATAAATGCCGATCACTTCTTTGCCGTTCACCCACCAAACCGAAGCAGCGTTGGAACCAATCGCCAACCGCACGTCTTTCATTTCGCGTGGGCTGTTAATCACCGTCACGGCCCAGAACAAAACGTCTGAAGTCTTTTTTTTCTGCGCCCGCGCGAAGTGAAACAGATTGACGTTGTAATTGATCGTGTCCAAAGCGTGCCACGTGAGTTCATTGTTGCCGACGCTGACCTTGTCGCCGTCTTTTGGCACAACGGTGAATTGATTGGGAAAAAGGTCTTTCTTGACCAGCGCCTGAACGGCATTGTCAGTCACGCCGGTTGCGGCGATCGGTTCCAGCACGAGCCAGCGTTGAATAAACCCGTCCACACTCGGCGCTTTGGTCGGCGTGACGGGCTTGGTCAAAGTCACGGGCGGCGTTTGTGCGATCAAGCTTGCGGCAGCGGTGAGTGTCAAAGTCGTCATCACCGCAATAAGAGCGATTTTTCTGATGGAGTGCGTATTCATAGATTTAAGGCGTCTTGAGTAACCAGCGTTGCTTTTCGCTCTTGGGATCAAACTTGGCGAGCGTTGCGAAACTGCTGCCCACAGCCGAAAGCGCGAGCGATTCTTTCGTGTTGGGAATGGCTTTTGGACTAATGCGCCAACTGCCATCAGCAAGCTGATCGAAACGCCACAGTTGTTCAGGGCTTCCCGTGAAAGCGGGCAACGCGACCAACTCGCCGCCTTCCGTCGCCGTCAATGTGCGCGAAGTTCCGGCAATGGTAATTTTGAAATACGGCGCGCCAAGATAACCTCCGGCATTAGCGACAGGTTCAATCGCCCATTTCTGTTGCGCCTGAAGCATGTAATTGCCCATGCGAATATTGACTTCGCCGGTCGGCCATTTCGGTGAAACTTCCGCGACATCTTGCGTCGGAATCGGTTTGCCAATCCCTGCGAAAATCCCGCCTCCCGTTCCAGGGCCAGCACCGGGCGGAGGGCCTTGTGGTGGCCCTTGGGGTGGACCTTGATTGCCAGCCGCTGGCGGTGTCGCTCCCGGTGGAGGACCACGTCTGACAGGTCTGCCGCCAACAGGGAAACCTTCGACCGCGAGTTCAAGCACAGTGCCAGTGCGGACGGATTCAAATTGATAGGTGCCCGCACGCAGATTGTCGCCCGCAACCGGCCAGCCGTCTTTCCATTGCAGCGGGCGAATGTCGAGCACGCTCGCCCCGCCGCGATCCAAATCGGCTTCGTAATGCAACGAGAACCGCTGCACGCCATCGCCCAGATCGAACAAGCCAAAATGACCAGGGCCAATGACGCGACCGGCTGATGTAGCGAACAACTTGCCGCCGCCCTGAATCATGTCTACGCCCATGTTGTCGAGAAAGGGACCAGTGACTTTCTTCGCGCGACCGACGCGAATGTTGTAACCCGAATCGGCTCCGCGACAGCAACTGCCGTGCGTGACCAACAGGTAATACCAGCCTTCGTGGTAAATCATGATCGAAGCTTCGCTGTTGATGGCGATGTTGACGGGCTTTATGGCGGGATTCAGCCGCTTGCCGGTTTTGGGATCGAGTTCGACCAGCCGGATGTAGCCAAAATACGAGCCATAGACGAGCCACAACCGCTTGGTTGTCGGGTCAAGCATGACGCCCGGATCAATCGCGTTGCAGTCTTCGACGCCGTCCGAAGAAGCGACAATGCCGCCTTCTTCCCATTTGTAATCGGGCGAATTCGGATCAAGCGTTTTGTTCGTCAGCAGGAAGATGTCGGCTTTGGTGACGCCACTGTTGGCGGCGATGTACAGGAAATATTTGTCGCCGATGTGAATGACGTCGGGGGCCAGCCCACGGCGCGGAAGGTTCGGGCCGCGTCGCCACGTCCAGCCATCGTCCGAAATCAGCGTGGTTCCGCCCGTGCCGTAGGTGTAATACTTGCCGTCGCACATCACAATCGTGGACGGGTCATGAATGCCGATCTGCCCATCCAGCCCGTTTGCCAGCTCTGGCGGTGCGAACACGGCAAGCATCACAACGAAAAGAGCTGCTACAAGATTTTTGTTCATTGGAGGTGTGTTATTTGCTGGTTCTTGAACCCGTTATTTGCAGTCTTTGCCAAAACACAAATTCTTGCTGAAAAACGGCATCACGAAATTTTGAAATCTCACAGCCACCGCGCTCGTGTGCGTGCCGGAATAGATTTCAAAGCTGTTGGCGATGCCGTATTTATCCAGCGCATTGTGCAGCTTTTCGGAATCTACTTTCAGCCCGTCTTTGTCGCCCACATCAATCGAAATCGCGCGATATTGGCGCAGGTTACCGATGTATTGATCAATGAACGCCAGCGGCGCATTGGCCGCAAATCTGGCGATCACGTCGGGTTGCACTTCACCGTTTTTGCGCGGCAAATCGAGATAAAGCGGAGGATTTTTGGGATTGGGAGCCCACGCGGACGCTGCCGCAAGGTTGGCCCGCGCACCGAATCCTAACTTGGCGGAATCTTCAGGCGTCTTTACGGCTTCGAGCGCCTTTTCGATTTCTGGATTGGTGGGACCTGCCTGACGCGGAGACAAACAACACGGACTCATGATGTATACGCTGCCGAAAACGTCAGCGTGCTTCATGCCGATGCGTGTCGCGCCATAACCGCCCATCGAGTGGCCGACCAAACCGCGACTCGTACGTTTCGGAATCGTGCGGTAATGCGCGTCAATATAGGCAACCACATCACGCGCAATGTAATTCTCGAAATCGCCCGTCGTCGGCGAACTCGAATACATCGAGCCGTTGTGAACAGTTTTGGAATCGGGCAGCACGACGATCATCTCTTGCGCGCCTTGCGCGAATGCGCCTTCAATGGTTTGCGGTACGCGGATTTCCTTGCTCCATTGCTCGGCGCCGATGGAATACCCGTGCAAGGCATAAACAACCGGGTACCGGCGGGCCTTGGCTTTGGCGTAGCTTGGCGGCAGAAACACC
>JAEUQO010000343.1 GCA_016789605.1 Acidobacteriota bacterium | reverse complement strand
GCTGCGGGCGGCGGCAATCAGCAATTCCAACTGCTCTTTGCCGACGGGCAAGGCGGCGCTGTCGGCAAATAAGCCGCCGTTGAATTGCAACAGCCGGGTTTTCAGAATCGGCGAAAACCCGCCAGTGTTCATACGCTGCCACAACTCTTCCATCATCTGCGGAAAGATGGCCAGGTCTTCGCGCAGGCTTTCCAGAAATTCGGTGAACTTGCCCTTGGGAATCAACTGCACGTCTTCCGCAAACATGGTGAAAACGCATCGCATCAGGAAAGCAGCGACTTTTTCGGGCGTGTGGCCGGTGTCTTCAAAGGATTTGGCCAATCGCGCCAGTTGCGTGGCGACTTCGCGCGTGACGCGGGCGCTGCGTCGGCTGGGATCGAGTTCCAGCGGCGCAGTCCAAACCATTCGCAATCGTTCGCGAATCTCTTCCCGCTCCAGATCGCGCAGAAAAATGCGATGGCCGCGCGGGTCAGGAAAAGGAAGATACGTCCGGCCTGCGCGCGCAAAATCGGCATACAATTCAATCGAATGGCCGATGTCGGCGACAATCAAAAACGGCGGCCAGCCTTCGGTGCGGGCAATTTCGCGGGCGTATTGGTCGGCCTGGCCGCGCGCGGCGATCATGGCGTCGTCCCAACCTTTCGTCCCGCGCACCGCCGTGCCTTTCTTCTGTTTGGGGGCTGAGCCGGGAAACAGCAGATTCCCTCCATCGCCTTGTCTTTCCGTCCCCCCACCTCTCTTTTCGCTTCCCTGTTTGGCTTCCAGCACAAAACAGCCGCGTTTGTAGAGATCAATGCGTTTGGTGGTGCTGGTTTCATCCGGGAATCGAAAAATAACGCTGCGTTCGAAGACATAAGCATTTTGCCGGTCGTCGCCTTGCGCCGGGTCAGGCCGCGCCACGCCCAGCACGTCGCACAATTCGCTGAGGAAGAGTTGGTAATTGGCGCGCTCCGCCGCTTGGGAGTTTTCCCAACGTTGAATAAATTCTTGAATGACTGTGGATTGAATGCTGTCCGTCAAGCCTTTCCTTTCTTCATCCGCCTGGCTTGAAAGCCTGAACTATCAGCGTTGAAAAATCGAATTTCGCCCTCGATGTGATCCTTATCGGTCAGAGTCAGCAGACAAGAACCGGAAGCTTCATCCATCTCACTGCTGCCTTCCCAGTCAAACTCGTACGCCTCGCCATCCTCGTCCAGCCAACCGTTGGAAAAATAACCATGCACCAAGCCGAACTGGAATTCTCCGCCGCCATCCTGCTTGATTTTGACATAGGCCTGGACTTGCATATTGAAATAGTCCTCGTCCCATTCGTCCATTTCGGTGATCAGCCAAGTGCCAGTAAATTTCATAAAATTGCCTCTTTCGTCAACGGCGGTTGCTGGCTTGTTTGCGCTGCCCTCTCGGCCTCTTCGGCTTCTTTGCGCGCCAGGCCTTCGCGCCCGTCATAACTGATGAATTTCGGCAGCAGCGCGGCCAGCACTCCCGAGCCGAGCACACACATCACGCCGCCCGACACGACCGAAAAGCCCAGGCCGAAGCGCGCCGCAACCAAACCGGCTTCGGCGTTGCCCAGATACGGCCCCGTCAGATAGCTGATCATTTCAATGCCGGCCATTCGCCCGCGTATGTGGTCGGGAATGGTTTGGTTCCAGATCGTCATGCGAAACACGCCGCTGACGGCATCTGCCGCGCCGGCCAACGCCAGAAAGAACAGGGCCAACCACAAATTGCTGACCAGGCCAAAAACGACAATGGCTGCGCCCCAAATCGCCGCCGCAATCGTTACAGCCAAACCGTGCCTGTGAATTTTGCTCGTCCAGCCAGAGGTCAGTGACACGACCAACGCACCCGCCGCAGGCATTGCATAAAACAATCCTACAGAAGGGTTGGCCGACGCACCGCCAAAGCTTTCCGCGATGGCCGGAAACAGCGCGATGGGCATGCCAAAAAACATGGCGTTGATGTCTATCAGGTAAGTTCCCAACAGTTCCTGGCGACTGCGTGCGTATTTCAACCCCTCGATGACGGAGTGCAAACTTGGCCGCTCGTCGTCATCCAGTTTCGCGGGCATCGGCACGGAACGAATCAGCAACAACGCCAGAATGGAAATCACAAACGTCGCCGCATCAATCGTAAACGCGACCGCCGCGCCAAAACCGGCGGCGATCAATCCGGCCAGTGCCGGGCCGACGATGTAGCTGAAACTGCCGCGAAACATGCTCAGTGAAGCGACCGCCGGAATTTGTTCGGGGGCAACCAGTCGCGGCGTCAACGATTCGAGCGCCGGGCGATGCACGCCGTTCAAAGCCGCAAACAGCGCCGCCACGACAAACAACACCCAGGCACGCGGTTGCGGCAACAAGGCATTCAGCACCAGCAAGCCGCAGCAAACCGTCAGGCCGAGTTCGGCAATGACGATCAAGCGCCGCCGGTCAATGAAATCTGCCAGCGCGCCGCCGACAAAAGCCATCACCAGCATCGGCACAAACTCAGCGACGCCCAGCATGCCGACGGCAAAGTTCGATTTCGTCAGTTGGTACATCTGCCACGGCAACACCACGTAGCTGATGGACGAACCGAACGCTGACACGAATTGTCCGAGGAAAAGCAGCCGGAAATCGCGAGAGGTTTTGAGCGGTGACAGGTCTATGGCAAACGCGCTGAGCCATTTTCGTTTGCTTTTCTGATTGTCTGTGTGGGGAGAAGTTTGATCAGCCATTACTCGGTTTCAGCACGACGCACGGCTTTGCCGTGTTTGGGCAGATACGATTCGCCATAACGAATCGCCGGGACGCCTGCGACGATGACGTGTTCGATGCCTTCGGGAAACTGTCGCGACTCTTCAAACGTCGCGCGATCAATCACCTGATGCGGATTGAAGACAACGAGGTTGGC
>JAEUQO010000333.1 GCA_016789605.1 Acidobacteriota bacterium | reverse complement strand
CCTGCCAGTGTCGTGACATAACGCGTGCGATCAATCTTGCGCACCAAGTTCGTACCCGAATCAAGCACATAGATAATGCCGTCATTGTCTACGGCAACGCCGCTGGGATAGGCGAAACGCGCGCCTGTGCCAACGCCATTTTGCGAACCATACTGACCGTTGCCCGCAATAATGGTTACGGCTCCGTTCGGTGCGATCTGGCGAATGGCGTGATTGCCATAATCTGCGACGATGATGTTGCCGTCTTTGTCTATGGCAATGCCAGCCGGTGCATAGAACCGTGCGTTGGTGCCGACACCGTTGGCAAAGCCGCGAATGCTGCCCGCGATGGTCGAGACGTTGCCTTGCGGATCAACTTTGCGTACGCGGTTGTTTCGGAAATCCGCGACAATGATGTTGTCTTCGCGATCAATGGCGATGCCAAGCGGCGCGTTAAAGCGTGCGGCGGAACCCTGTGCGTCGGAAAAGCCCGGCGCAAATCCCACACCGGCAAATGTGCTCACGACGAGACCACTTTGCGCGGTGCTGGGACGGGACGAGAAAACTGCCAGGAAGGATAGAATCAGTGCAAGCGCGAGGACTGGGAAGGTGCGGGACGTAACAAAAATCCGCAAACTCCGGGCTACGAGTGAACGGGTAACGGTCATTGAGAAAGCTCCTATCGAAAATCGCTGCGCATTGAACCATGGGATGCGCAATTCCTGTCATCCTGAATTTGTGGGGAAGCGGATGCCAGGTCGGTTATGTTTGGTAGAGAGAGCGACGCATTTTGCGAACGCTTCAGATTGCCAGTTGTATTAGAGAGGTTGCTTGGTCAGTTAAAAGTTTTTCGCGCCGCATGTTTTTTCGCCAATCTCATAACTACAGGAATCAGGATGATTTATCTACGATGTCTGGGGTAGAGTGGCCGCGCCAGAAAGTATCTCATCCCATCCCAGGAATATTAGAAGGAGAGTCCACATGTGCAGATTGTTCTGTTTGGCTATCATCGTGTCATTGGCGTTCATCAAACACGACATACTAGCTCAGACGAAAAACGCCTTGGCCCAGGTTCGTCCCGAAATCGAAACGTTAGTTGCCGCGAGCGGGGCAGAGGTGGTTGGCGTGGCCGTTTACGACACGGCGAGCAAGCAGACTTTACTGTTGAATGAACGCGTGAGCGTGCACGCCGCCAGCACGATGAAATTGCCGGTCATGATGGAGCTGTTTCGCTTAAGCGAGAAAAAACAACTCGACTTGCAATACCCGCTCACAATCAAAAACACGTTTTACAGTATCGTGGATGGCAGCGAATACCGCTTGCGCAAGGAAGACGACAGCGACGAAGAAGTTTATCGTCGGCTTGGGCAAACGATGACGGTGCTCGAATTGATAGATCATATGATCACCTGGAGCAGCAATCTGGCGACCAATTTGCTGATTGAAAAAGCCAGGCCGGAAAACATCAACAAGCTGATGCGGGAATTGGGCGCAAAAGACATTCAAGTGTTGCGCGGCGTGGAAGACACCAAGGCGTTTCAAGCCGGAAAGAACAACACGACCACGGCGTATGATTTGATGGTGTTGTTGCGGGTGCTAGCTGAAAATCAATTCGTCAGCAAACGCGCTTGCGCAAAAATGGTTGAGATTCTCTCTGCCCAACATTTCAACGACGGCATTCCGGCAGGATTACCACGGGGAGTTCGCGTTGCACATAAGACCGGAGAGATTACGCGTCACAAACATGACGCAGGTATCGTTTACCTTCCGGGGCGCAAACCGTATGTCATCGTTGTGCTGACCAAAGGACTGGCAGAGGAAAAACGCAGCAATGAATTGATCGCTGCGATTTCTCGCCTAGTGTATCAAGCGTTGGCAGGTTAATGCTGAAAACACTCGTTTTGCGTCATTGGCTTTTTGCCTTTTCGAAAGCGCTGGTCTACATTACAAAGCGTTGCATCCCTAAAAATTTCGCATAATTCAAGTGGCGCATTCTTTAGGTGTCTCCCTCCAGGCACAAAAACGAAAACAACCGGGCTGACAGGCATGATCGGTAGAATCATCGGCAATTATCAGGTCACGGCAGAATTGGCGCACGGCGGCATGGGCGTGGTTTATCGCGGCCAGCATTTGCACTTGCCACGCGAAGTCGTGGTCAAATCCATTTTGCTCAGCGCGTTTTCTCCTTCAGCCCAAGCGCATTTGCGCGCGCGGTTCCGGCGCGAAGCCTATATCCAATCACAGCTCGATCATCCCAACATCGTCCGCGTTTACGAGTTTTTTGCCGCCGAAGATAACTACTATCTAGTGATGGAATATGTGCAGGGGCTGACCTTGCGTGATTTGCTGGCGCGGCAGGGGCTGCCTACACCTGCACAAGCCGTTTATTTGTGCAAACAGGCCCTGAGCGCGCTCGATTACGCGCATAACTTCAGTTATGTGGATGAGTCGGATATCCGTCACGCAGGAGTCATTCACCGAGACGTCAAACCTGCAAACCTGTTGCTCGATACAAAAGGGAAGCTGAAGGTCACGGACTTTGGCATTGTCAAAGTCGTGGGCGAACAAACGGGACTGGGAATGACGCAATCTGGGTTTCATCCCGGAACTGTCGAATACATGTCGCCAGAGCAGTTGTTGGGCCTGGAACTGGATGAGCGTTCTGATTTGTATAGCCTTGGCGTGACATTTTACGAAATGTTGACCGGTCGCTTGCCGTTTGAGCGATCTTCTACCGGCTCGGATTGGGAAATTCGCAAAGGCCATATCGAACTCGATCCGCCAGAGATTCTGGAAATTCGCCCGGACGTACCCCCGACCTTGGCGGCGATCATCATGCGTTCGTTGCGCAAAAATCCGAACGAGCGGTTCCAATCCGCAACCGAGTTTCTTGAGGCTTTGCAGAGTTATCAACAGCGGAATGCTGGCAGTGAACAGCCCTTGCGCGTGCAAACGGGCAAGCTGACGCGGCCACAAGTGATCATGTCAACGCAAAGTGAGCATACAGAAACTTTGCTTTCTCCGGCTGCGTCGTTGGACACAAAACCTGCTGGCACTCCATCTGCTGGAGGAGGCGTCAGTACCAGTAACCCTCAGATGGAAGAGGCGGCAACGCTTCCCTTATCGCCAAGCAAGGAAAGTTTTCCCGTTTGGTCATCCGTTGCACCTGTTGGAGAAGCTAATTCTCGAAGCTCTGAATTGCCGACTGTTGTCAGAGTTCAGTCAGGGACAAAACGTCGCTGGCCATTGATCGCAAGTGGCGCTGGATTGTTGTTGGTTGGGACTGCCGCTGGTGCGATCCTCTTTTCGCAAAAGATTGATTCACAGGTTCGCACACCTGACCTTTCGACTCCGTTAGCGGTTACGTCAACTGTGACGCCGACGCCTGAAGTAACTCCGAAGCAGAAACCTTCTACCACTGCGGCGGAGACGTCTTTACTGCGTCAGGCTCAACAGTTTGAACAAGAGGGAAAATATCTGGAAGCGATTTCCAGTTATGAAGCGTATCTGCGCCGCAATCCCAATGCACCTAGCTCACGGCTTGTGGAAGACAGCATCGTGACTTTGCGGCAAGTACAGGGGTTGTTGACCTCTGCGGATTCGGCGATGGTCGCGCACAATTATCCACTTGCCCGGCGCGATTATGCTGAGGCGCTGAAACTGCGTCCGGATTCAACCACCGCGAAAAATGGATTGAACGAGGCAGAAACAAAATTGCGTCAGTTGCCAGGAAACCCTTTGAATGGGCGCTTGCCACGTTTGGGTGAGGGAGGCGCGCCGCGAGGTCCCCGCCAGGGACCGGATAATGGACCGCCTCCGGATGCTCCTCCGCCGTTTGCTGAGCCGGAAGCCATTCAGAAGTGGGCAGAGCAACAACAACGCTTTAAGGAGTGGCAGCGCAGAAACCGCGAACAGAAGAAGTCTGGCAGTCCTACACCAACACCCGCAGGAGCAGCCTCTCCTGTGCAAGCAAAACCTGTAAAACCTCCGCAACCCCCTGATTCCTAACGGCACTGATAGACTTTGGTTTTTAACCTCGTGCGCTATACGAAAAAATGGATTGAAATCCATTCTTTCGCAGCCGTTTGTGCGGCATCATTGTCTGGCAAATACGCTAAGTGATTGTGGCTAAGTGTTTAGGTTTTACCTGGAAGTCTACAGCCAAAGCGGCATCAAAGTTGCTCAACTAGAGCACGAATTCATACTTCAAAAGTTACGCAATACGTTTTGATTACAAGGCGTGCTCCTTGGTCTTTAGAGTTTCATCCCAGCAAAGCCCTCGGCGCGGTGAGGTTCGCAAGAACCTTGCCGCCCTTTTTTTATCTGGGATCCACTACGAAGACTATATAGCTTGAAGCTTCCGACCAACATTCCATTCTCACTTAATTATTCCCCATAACAACTTGGATGCAGTTGCAGTATTCATCGCAGTGAAGAACGCTTCGTCACGCAGTTCAGAGCGCTGACGCCTGTGTGGGCGCAAATGATTTGTCCTCGAGACACGAATCTTAGCTCAAATTCATCTTTAGACCTTGACAGCCCAAAAGGCCTTAAGTACTATGCGCGCCGTTGTTTATCACTGCGCTGATTCTGGCGCGTTCCAACACACAATTTGTAACTGAAGCGAATCACATTCGTGGTGTTTAGTCCCAGAGAATTACAGAGACAGAGCCGCACGCGAAACTGAGCAGTCCTACTCTCAGTTGCGCGCGCGGCTTTTCTATTCGCGCAGTTTGCCCCGCAAGTCCCAGGCATCAGCTTCACCCCTGAAGCTTGGCCAGCATTTAGCTTGCAGCTAAGGAAGTAAGCGCTGAGCGCTGAGCGAGCGGGTAGTACCAACTTGACGGGCGAAGCTTGTTGTCACGGCTCTCCGTAGCAAGGTAGCTCGTTCTTTCGTAACCCCAGGAGGAAGTTTTCACCATGGCAGAGAAGAAACAAGGCAAAGTGAAATGGTTCAATAACGCAAAAGGCTATGGCTTTATTGAACAACCTGAAGGCGGCGGCGACGTCTTCGTTCACTATTCAGCAATAGAGATGGACGGCTTCAAAACGCTTGATGAAGGCCAAGAAGTCGAATACGAGCTGGTACAAGGCCCGAAAGGCAAACAAGCAGAAAAGGTGACGCGCGTGGCGCAGTAGTCAGGTTTGGTGAGGGGAAGAGAAGACCAGCAGGGCGATTTCAACAGCTCCGTGCCTCGTGTTCTGCTGCTTGTCTAACCCGCTGCCGCTTACATTGACTGCACCACAGCAAAGTTCAAGCAAATGCCTTGCTTGTGATTCCACAGGCAAGGCATTTTTGCGCGTTGACATTTTCTCAGCCGCTTCAATAAACTGCCGGTCTGAATCGCACCAGCGACCGATACGTTTACAGTTTCGTTTTCATCAAGTTATCCAATGCTGAAGCTATACAACACACTGACCAATCAAGTCGAAGAGTTCAAACCCATCGAAGAAAACAAAGTGCGCGTGTATGTTTGCGGGCCGACCGTGCACGACTTTGCGCATATTGGCAATTTCCGCACGTTTCTGTTTGCAGACCTGTTGCGCCGCTATTTGAAATTCAAAGGCTATCAGGTGCATCACGTGATGAACATCACGGATGTGGATGACAAGATCATTCGCAAGTCGGTCGAAAAAGGGCAGACGCTGCGCGAATACACGCAAATCTATACGGATTATTTCTTCGAAGACTTCGACGCATTAGGCGCCGAGCGGCCAGAAGAAATTCTGCGCGCAACGGACCACATTCCCGAGATGATCGAGATCATCAAACGTCTGTCAGCCAATGGTCACACGTATCAATCCGACGGCTCGACGTATTACCGCATTAATACATTTACGGGATACGGCAAGCTGTCGAAAATGAACTTTGAAGGTAACGTCACCGGCGCAAGCGAGCGCGTGGATTCTGACGAATACGAAGCCAAGGAAAATGCGCGTGACTTTGTGTTGTGGAAAGCGGTGAAGCCCGGCGAGCCATTCTGGGAGACAGACCTTGGGCAAGGCCGTCCCGGTTGGCATATTGAATGCTCGGCGATGTCCATGAAAGCGTTGGGCGAGACGTTTGATATTCATGCGGGCGGTATTGATTTGGTGTTTCCGCACCACGAAAACGAAATTGCACAGTCAGAAGGCGCAACCGGAAAACCCTTTGTTCATTATTGGGTCCACGCCGAATTTCTGATGGTTGAAGGTCAGAAAATGTCTAAGTCGCTCGGCAACTTTTTCACCTTTCGTGATCTGGTCGAAAAAGGATACACGCCGCGCGCGATTCGTTATCTATTGCTTTCTGCGCCACATCACAAACAGCTCAACTTCACGCTCGAAGGTTTACGCGGAGCGGAAAGCACGGTTGCGCGCCTGAATGATTTTAAGCTGCGCCTGAACGAAGCGGCGGTGGAAGATGGCGAGACACCCGCCACAGCTGAACTGATTGCCCGCTCGCTGAAACGTTTTGAAGATGCGATGGATGACGATCTGAACACGGCGGAAGCGTTGGCGGCAGTTCATGATTTCGTGCGCGAAACAAATTCCGCCTTGGCGCAAGGTTCGCTGAAAGCAGATGACAAGAAAGCCTTGCTTGCTGCCGTTGATCGGTTCGATTCGGTCTTCAGCATCTTCGGCGAAGTCAAAAAGGAAATGCTCGATTCTGAAATTCAGGCTCTGATTGATGAACGTCAGGCCGCGCGCAAAGCCAAAAACTTTGCCCGCTCGGATGAAATTCGTAATCAATTGACTGAGATGGGAATTATTCTGGAAGACACCAAAGACGGCGTGCGTTGGCGTCGTAAATAAGTTGGCTTGAATGCCGGGGAAGTGACAGGATCATTTCCCTGGCAGGAAAAGCATTGGTGGTTTTCCCAGTCACTGCAACTATGATCGCGATGACCCTTTTCGTTAGACAGCACATCCCTACACTTTCCCGCAAAAACCTCTTCGCGGACTAGCACCCGCTCAGCCTATTTCTTCGACATTCTACTGCCACAACAGCAGCTCGCGAGCTGTTTAGGGTGAAGCCCCTTTACACGTGGCAATTCCTTCAGGTGCTTGGCGGCGCCCAGGCTAGACTTTTTTGGAGGCAAGACTCTTATGCAAGCAACCGCAGAACTGAAACACACGAAACTACCCGTCCTTAAAACTGCTTTGCCCGGACCTGTGGCACAACAGGTTGTCGCGCACGACGCGCAATACATTTCGCCATCGTATACGCGTCCTTATCCATTGGTCATCAAACGTGCCAAAGGCGCAATGATCGAAGATGTGGACGGCAACATCTTTTTGGATTTCAACGCCGGTGTCGCAGTTTGTTCGACCGGGCATGCGCATCCGCACGTTGTCGAAGCCATTAAGAAACAAGTAGACGACTTTCTGCACATCTGTTCAGCGGATTATTACTTTCCGCAGATGCCGCAACTGGCTGAAAAACTGAATCAGCTTGCGCCAGGCGCGCACGACAAACGCGTGCACTTTGGCAATTCGGGCGCAGAAGCGGTTGAAGGGGCAGTGAAATTGGCGATGTATGCCACGCGCCGCCAGAAGCTGATCGGCTTTTTCGGCGCGTTTCACGGTCGCACGATGGGAGCGCTCTCCCTGACCGCAAGCAAATTCAAACAACGCGCAGGATTCGGGCCGCAAGCTCTCGATGTGACGCACGTTCCGTATGCGAACTGTTACCGATGTCCCTATAACCTGACGCAGGAAACCTGTGGTGCAAAAGAATCCAAAGGCCCGCACTGCGCGCGCGTGATCGAAGAGCTGCTTTTCAAGACGACCGTGCCCGCTGACGAATGCGCCGCGATCGTGCTCGAACCGATCCAAGGTGAAGGGGGATATATCGTGCCGCCGGCTTCGTTTTTGCAGACGATTCGCGAAATTGCGGATCGCTATGACATCAAGGTCATAGCGGACGAAGTGCAATCCGGGTTTGGGCGCACAGGCAAGATGTATGCGTCAGAACATTTCGGCTTCGTGCCCGATATTCTCACGTCGGCCAAAGGTATCGCTTCGGGATTGCCCTTGAGCGCCACTATTGCTCGTGCCGATTTGATGACTTGGGGACCCGGAGCGCACGCTTCGACCTTTGGGGGAAACCCAGTGGCAATTGCAGCTTCGTTGGCCACGCTGGAATTGCTGGAAGACGGCTTGATCGAAAACGCTGCGCAAATGGGTGACTATTTGCTCGACGGATTCCGCGATTTGATGGGCAAACACGCGATCATTGGTGACGTGCGTGGCAAAGGTTTGATGATCGGTATTGAGCTGGTTAAAGATCGCGCGACCAAAGAACCAGTTCCTGCAGCGATGGTACGGGTCGAAACCGAATGCTTTAAGCGCGGATTGATCACTCTTGGTTGTGGCCAAAGCACGATCAGATTGTCCCCACCGCTGGTGATAGACAAAGATCAGTGCGATTTTGCACTCAAGACGATTGATGAAGTTTTGACTGCGATTACCCCGACTGTTTAAGTGAGGCTGAACAGGGAGATCGCAGAAAACTACCTCATCGGAATTCTGCGATCTCCTTGTTTTTGCGCAGGTTAGCTTTTCTTTCTCGCGCGCAAAAATTTATGATGCGACGGGAACTTTTCCAGAAAACCTGGGTCTAAGGGGATGTCACAGCGGTTGGCAAGGCGCACGGAAGCCTGGCGCGTAGGACCCTGAGACCTTCGACGAACAAAATCCCATCGGAGAACGGGCGCATGCTAGCCGAAAAAGAGGCATTGCTGGTAGCCGGACTTGAAGAGTTTCGGCGCGAAGACGTAGCGGAAGAGGTTTCGCTGCGAGCCTCAACGTGCCCCTATGAAGCCTCGCTTATTGCTCGGCTGAAAGCCGGGGAAATGGCTGCCTTCGATGAGTTGGTCGAAGAATTTCAAGGCATTGTGTATGCGCTAAGTTTGCGGGTTTTGAATGATGCCGAAGACGCACGCGATGCGACACAGGAAACCTTTCTGAAGGTGTATCGGCATTTTGCGCACTTTCGCGGTGAAGCGAGTTTGAAAACCTGGATTTGTCGCATTGCCATCAATCAAGCTCGCAGCACAGAGCGTTGGTGGCGGCGGCGGCATAAAAACGACACGGCTTCGTTGGACGCGCCATTAGGATTGAATCGCGAAGACGAACGCCCGGCAGAAGATTTTCTCGCCAGTCCTGACGTGACGCCCGAAGCGGAAACGCTTTTGCGTGAACGGGGAAGGCAACTAGAAGCCGCTTTGCGGCAGTTGAAAAAAGATTTTCGCATTGCAGTAATTTTGCGAGACATAGATGGGCTTTCCTATGAAGAGATAGCCTACGTGACAGACGTTTCTGTCGGTACGGTAAAATCGCGCATCGCGCGGGGACGCGAGATGTTGCGGGAAATCGTGCAAGCAGGAGTAAGGAGCTAAAGGAGTCGTTCGGGGGCGCACTGCTCATCGTGAGCGCAGTATTTCGACGCTCAAAGCCGATGGGTCGGCGAAAACCGATGAACCAAAGATGGGTCAGCAACGCATCTAGGTTCTCTTTAACGGCGCGCTCACGATGAGCAGTGCGTCCCCGAATGGTAATCGTCAGCCGTTACTGACAGGTAACGGCAAGTTGAGATAATCGCCATGACTTGCAGAGATTTTTCATTGCTCTATTCGGCGCAACTGGATGGCCACGCAGATGAAGCTGAGCAGCTTTGGCTGCAAGAACATTTGCGAGCGTGTCCGGCGTGTCGGAAGTGCGCGGCTGAATTGCGTAGCTTGCGTGCGGATTTACGGGCATTGGAAACACCAAAACCAAAGGCTGATTTCACCAACAAGTTGCAAGCTGCTTTGCGCGTCGAAGCCCGTGCGCAGGAGCGCATCGTGCACCAGCGTGCCGCCTGGTTTGCTGTTTGGCGTACAAGGTTGTTTTCGCAAGGGGTTGGGGCTTTGGTTTCGATGGGATTGTTTTTGATGACGATGACAGGTGTGTTGCGTCCCGCCTATCGCACGCTGGCGTTGGCACAGGCCGCCACAGAAGTCATTCTGGAAGAACAGGCATCAGACGAAATTCGCTTAAAGGTTTTGCTTTGGTTACCGCCGCCGCCGCCTGCCTTCAACCCCAGCGGTGAATTGCTAAGTGTCGGGGCCAGCATGTCTGAAGACGATGAAATCATTGCGACAGTCAAAGTTCGCAAAGACGGACGTGCGTTGGTGAATCAGATTGGCGGCACACAGCGCGATCCAGCCGTCATTGAAAAGTTTTCGAATGTCATCACACAACAGGCGAGCTTTCAGCCCACTCGCCGTGATCAGGCCACCAGCCAGGAAGCGGTGGTCATTCTGAGCAAGGTCAACATTCAAGGTTGATCCACAATCCGTCACGACAATTTGAGGTTTCCGCCGATTGCTTGCCAATCGGATAGGGAAACCTCTGGGCGAAATTGGACGCTTGGCGCAGCGGCGGTTGCGCCAGGCTGGGAGAAGTGTCTGCAAAGGAGCGCATATGAGCCTGACAACAAATGAAAAGCGTGGTCGCGAGCGAAAACTGCAGCCGTTTATCAATGTGACGCCGCTGATTGATGTGCTTTTGGTTTTGTTGATCATCTTTATGGTCATTAGTCCGGCGCGTCCCAGCCGCTTCGAGACAAAGATTCCGGAAAAGAATGAGTCGCCAATCGAACAGGAAAACCCTTTCAGTTTGATTGTGACCGTCAATCGCGCAGGCGAGTATGCGCTGAATCAACAACCGGCCAGTTCGTTGAGCGACTTGCAATCCTTGTTGCTGGGGGCATTGAATGGCCGTCCCGCAGATCAAAAGACGGTGTTCATCAAGGCTCCGCGCACGTTGCGTTATGGCGATGTAGTTAAGGTGGTTGATGTCGCCAAAGCGGCAGGCAGCGCTCCGATCGGATTGCAACTCGAACAGCTAGAGCCATAACCCGCATCCATTCGCGATCTTATTTTTCTGCTCGCAAATCCATCGGCTGAATCGTCACGCCGCGCAGTGACCAGGGAGAGCTGCGCCAACAAGGAGTCATGCGATGTTCGACAAACTGGTTGAATCTACAAAACAAAAAGGTCGGCGGGGAGGGCGCTATTTCGCCATCACCGCAGGAATTTATTCAGTGGCGTTGTGCGGGCTGGGAATCGCTACCGTGCTGACGTTTAGCCCAGTGTTGGCTGAAGAGTTCAGCGTCATTGCAATGTTACCGCCGCCATTGCCGGGGTCGCCGCCGCCGCCGACAATTGTGCCCAAAGTGCAAGCTGCCGCCGTTCCGGTTGTCTTTGCGCCGCCTGCCAATCCGCCGCGCGTTGCTCCGCCAGAGCTTGCGCACCAGATTCCTCGTCCTGTTGTGAGTGGCGGGCCGTATGTGCCGGGAATGCCTCCCGGACAAGGAGAAGGCAGCGGGCCTGGCATGCCTGGCGGTTGGGGACATAACGACGTGCCGCCCCCGCCGACGCCCACGCCTGTCGTCAAACCGGTTGCTACGCCAACGCCAGAAGTAAAGCAGGAAGGGCCACGCAAAGTTTCAGAAGGCGTATTGCAGGGGAGTGCGATCCGTCGGGTAAAACCTGAATATCCGCCAATGGCCAGGCAGGTTCGTGCTTCTGGCGCTGTGCAAATTCAAGTGACAATTTCAGAAGAGGGGCGAGTGACTGACTTGGTCGTATTGAGCGGGCATCCTTTGCTGCGTTCAGTCGCAGTGGACGCTGCGCGGCAATGGCTATTCACGCCGACTTTGCTTGGGGGAGTGCCCGTCAAGGTGCAAGGCGTGCTGACGTTTAACTTCACCTTGAACGGGAACTGATCAGGCTCTAACCGGTTACTATCGCTGAGGCTGATTGCGAGGCTGGCGGGCGTTTCAAGCTTGCCAGCCTTAATTGCGTTTGCGAGGCGTGGCAAAAATATCATCTTTACAAGCTTGTGGTCGGCGGGTAAACTCCCGCGTATCAACTAGATTCGGTCAATATCTCTTTGTCGGTAGCTCGGTAATAAAGGAAATCGTCATGGCTCTTTCGGCCAAAAGTGAAAAATTTTCTGTTTCCATGAGCCATTTTCCAAATGAAATACGCTGATTGGGTTGAACGCAAAATCATACGTGTTTTCTGATCGGACTCATCCGGTTTGTTGATGCAGTCATCTCTGCTTCGATCGCTTAGCAGAGAGTTTATCCCTTGGTGCCAGAATGCTTGGTCAGAGGCAGGAACAATGCCTCGGACTCGGCCATCCCCAAACTTTAACCTCAGAAGGGAGATTACGAGTATGAAAAAGATGAAATCACTGTTTCTGGTTTTCAGTGTAGTGGTTATGCTCAGCGCGTTTTCGGTGATGGGGTCTCGCTTTGGCTACTATTTTGTGGCTCCGGCGGTTCCCGGCCAGAACACGAATTGCATTGTTGGATTGGGTTGCCTTGGCCCGTCCGGCATCAGCTATATCGGCAACGGTCTGATCCAGGTTTCGCGTGGTAGCGTGGGCTCCAACGGGCTGTCTCGCTATTTCAACGCTCTGGTGGCTGGCAGCGCGTTCGGTTTGGCTCCGTTCTAAAAATCGCCTCCACTACGCGAGCTATGAAACAAGCATTACAGCAACATAAAACAGTCTTGTTTGGTTTGTTGCTCATTTTGCTTGGCTTGGCTGTTGGACTGGCAACCCCGGTCCAACAGCTACATTGGCAACCTCGCATCACCAGTTCCGGTGATTACGGGCTGCACGATTTGTGGCAAATTGCTGGGCGAAATCTTCTTATTGGACTGCAACTGTTGATCGGCGTCGTCTCACTGGGACTGTTTGGCGTCATGCAGTTCTTCAGCATCGGATTTTCCGTTGGGATGACCTTCAAGGCTGGTTTAGGGGCAGGCATTTCATTCGGCAAAATCTCGCTCTTGTTGATGCCGCACACCTTCTTGGAATTTGCGGGGTTTCTTTTGTTGGGAGCCTTGGAATTCGAAGCTGCCCGACTTGCCTATTACAAACTCCGTTATGACCAGTTGCCGCTGGATCAACCCCGCCTCGTTGGTTTACTCAAACAAGCCTTGTTCGGAATCATTCTGATTGTCATTGCGGCGCTGGTGGAGGTTTACATTACTTTCACGCTCGCCAGGCGATGGTTGTAATTTCGTTCCTTGTGCCAGTCACAACCAGTTGGCGCAGTTATCGCGCAACACAGAGGACTCACCATGAATTTAGCGCTTCGCTTTGATCAGGCTCTGGATACCAAATTTAAAAAAGTAGAGACCAGCGATTTGGTCTTTTACGGCGCGCTGGCGATTTGTGCCCATCTGACGTTGTTGATCGTCAATCGCTTCTTAATCTTCAATGTCGTCAAAGCCAGCATTTCTGAGCAAATGCGGCCCTTCTATTCCTTTGATTTTTACCTTTTCACCTTTACCGCAATTTTGGCGGAACTTACCTTTTTCGTGCTGGGCTGGCTTTTTGTGATTGGCATGGCCAATTTGCTCGATGGCCAAAGCAATGCCCGTGCGCTGTTTGGTGGATTGGCGCTTTGCTATGTGCCGGTGGTGATGTCTTCGGTGGCGACGTTTGTCGTGTATTTTTCGCAAGCGGACAAGGTGAACACCGTAGCGCTTGCTCAGGCACAAACGGGAGAGCAATTGTGGGCCGCTATAGATGCCAGCTTTTCGGGGCCAGCATTTGCCGCCGCGATCCGAGGCGAAAAGATCGCTTATGGCGCACTGTTATTGTTGGCTGTCGAAGCAGTCAGTCGCATTTGCAATCTGGGACGATTGAAAGCGTTGGTTTGCATCGGCCTTTTTGTGGGCGTGTTGTTTATGATCAACTACTTCGCGGGGTGACGCGATATCTCACAGACGGAAACGAACGAGCCGCCCGAAAGTGCGCACTTTCGGGCGGCTCGTTCGTTTGGTAGAACACAGATCAGCTTGTCTCAGGATTGCTCATGCCAAACGGCGAAAATGTGAATGAGCGTTCCGGCGGTGGCAAAAACCGCAGCCAACAGCGTTATCGGGCGTTCCAGGCCTTGCTTGGATTCCAGAGCGAAAGCGCCAACCACCAGGATTGTGGCGCTCAATAAAAGCAACGAGCCCAGGATTTGGGCGCGCTGGCGCCAGCGTTGATCGCTAAAGCGTAGGTACGCTGCCAGCAACAGATGGGGCAGCGCCAGAAACAAAATGTACATGTGATTGGCGCGCATCGAAAAACGCATTCGCTCGCTGGCCGCAAAATCATCCGCCAGATAACGACGCATGTAGGCACCTGTCAAAGGAAACAGCACCAGCGCCGATATTCCTACCAGTATATGCAACCGCTTAAGCCAGAGCTTCATGCGCATATCCGTTTCGCTGCGAGGCTTCGTCAAGCAGCAGCGATTTGCAAACCGTACTCGACGCTTTCGATGATTGCCTGCCACGTCGCGGCAATGATGTTTTCCGCCACGCCGACAGTATTCCACGAACGTTCGCCATCGCTGGTTTCAATGTGCACACGAGTCTTGGCCGCTGTAGCGTGTTCACCATCAAGGATGCGAACTTTGAAATCAATCAGGTGGAATTCCTGAATTTGCGGGTAATGAGAAACCAGCGCCTTGCGCAATGCCTGATCGAGCGCGTGTGCCGGACCGACGCCCAAACTGGCGGTATGCATTTCCTGACCGTTTACGTTGAGGCGCACCACGGCTTCAGGATTGCCGGAAGACCCGATCCAAACGCGATATTCAATCGGATCGAAGAAATGCTTGCGGCGGCCAAGCGCGCCCCAAGCCAGCAACTGAAACGATGCTTCGGCGTCTTCAAACGAATACCCTTCAAATTCCAGCGTCTTGAGTTGCGAAAGCAGGCGACGGGCGGCTTCGGGATTCTTGTTGAACTCGTCGCCTAGCTCATCCGCTTTGAAACGAATGTTGCTGACGCCCGATTGGTCACTGATCAAGACGCGCGTTTCATTGCCGACGTCTTCCGGGTTGATGTGTTCGTATGTTTCCTTGGCCCGGCTGACGGCGGAAACGTGAATGCCGCCTTTGTGAGCAAACGCGCTGCGCCCGACAAACGCCGCACGATCATTAGGCACCAGGTTCGCCACTTCGTTGATATAGCGGCTGGTATGAGTCAACAGCTTGAGCTTGCCGTCGGGCAAACAGCGACGGTGCATTTTCAGTTCAAGGTTCGGAATGACAGAACAAAGGTTGGCGTTGCCGCAACGTTCGCCGTAACCATTCATAACGCCCTGGACGTGTGTTGCGCCTGCCTCGACAGCGGCGAGTGAATTGGCAACCGCGAGTTCGCTATCGTTGTGGCAGTGAATGCCGATACGCACGTTCGGAATGCGTTTATGCACGAGCGCCACAGCATCCGCGATTTGTTCCGGCAAACTGCCGCCGTTGGTGTCGCACAAGACGATGGTTTCGGCCCCGGCTTGCGCTGCTGCCGCCAACGTATCGAGCGCGTATTCGGCGTTGGCGCGAAACCCGTCAAAGAAATGTTCGGCGTCGTAAACTACTCGACGGCCACAGGATTTCAGGTGATTGACAGTGTCGGCAATCATGCGCAGATTTTCTTCCAACGTGGTTTTCAGCGCGATGTCCACGTGAAAGTCCCACGATTTGCCAAAGATGGTGACCACCGGCGTTTGCGCCGCGAGCAGACCTTGCACCACGGTGTCATCCGCGGCGAGAGCATTGGCGCGACGTGTGCTGCCGAAGGCGGCAAACTGGGCGTTGCTGAGTTGCAGCGATTTGGCGCGCTCAAAAAACTCCACGTCTTTGGGGTTGGCGCCTGGCCAGCCGCCTTCGATGAAATGGACGCCAATTTCATCCAGCGCCCGCGCAATTTTCAGCTTGTCTTCGACGGTGTAAGCCAGCCCTTCGCCCTGTGCGCCGTCGCGCAACGTCGTGTCGTATATCTCTACCCAGTTGTCTTTCATCACTGCCACCCCTGAAGCACGCACCAAGCCACACCCACGGTGTGGCTTGGTGCGTTAGGTTTAGTTTTTGGCTTTGTCTACGATTTTGTTGGCAGACAGCCACGGCATCAATCCGCGCAGGTTTGCGCCGACTTCTTCGATCTGGTGTTTCTTTTCGCCTTCGACCAGACGGGTGAAATTGGGTTTGCCTGATTCGGCTTCCGCCATCCATTCGTCAGCGAACTGACCAGATTGAATTTCAGCCAGCACTTCCTTCATACGCTGTTTGACTTCGGGGCCGATAATGCGTTTGCCGCGCGTCAAATCGCCGTATTCCGCCGTGTTCGAAATCGAGTAGCGCATGTTGGTGATACCGCCTTCGTACATCAGGTCCACGATCAATTTGATTTCGTGCAGGCATTCAAAGTAGGCCATTTCAGGCGCATAGCCGGCTTCAACCAAAGTCTCAAACCCGGCTTGCACTAGCGCCGTCAAACCGCCACAGAGCACGGATTGTTCGCCGAACAAATCGGTTTCGGTTTCTTCTTTGAACGTCGTTTCGATGACGCCAGCGCGACCGCCGCCGACAGCAGAGGCATAAGCCAGCGCGACTTGTTTGGTATCGCCGCTGGGGTCTTGCGCCACTGCGATCAAGCAGGGGACGCCTGCGCCGCGTTCATACTCACGGCGCACGAGGTGGCCGGGGCCTTTGGGAGCAACCATGAACACGTTGACGCCTTCGGGCGGAACGATCTTTTTGAAGTGAATCGAAAAGCCATGCGCGACAGCCAGATACTTACCGGCTTTCAAGTGCGGCTCGATCTCGCGTTTGTAGATGCCCGGCGTCAGCTCATCGGGCGTCAAGAGCATGATGACGTCAGCGCGTTCGGCGGCGTCAGCCACGGGCAGCACTTCCAGGCCGGCGGATTGTGCCTTGGCCACTGATGGGCTGTCGGGACGCAAACCAACGATGACATCACAACCGCTGTCCTTCAGGTTGTTGGAGTGCCCGAATCCTTGTGAGCCGTAGCCGATAATGGCAATGCGTTTGCCAGCCAGAAATTTCGGGTCGGCGTCTTTGTCGTAATAGATGTTCATGTTTCTCCTTGAGGTGACAAGTCACAGGCGCCAGGCGTGAGGTGGTGAACCTGAACCCTCACACCCAAAACCTTATACCTTTTCATTAAGTGTTAATTCGGAAAATTCTTCGTCGTCGTCTTTCAGCTTTTGTGCTTTGATGTGGGCTACGCGCGTCATCGCGACCGGGCCGGTGCGCACGATGTCGTGAATGCCAAGCGGTTTCAGCAACTCAATGAACGCGCCAACTTTTTCGGCATTGCCCGTCATTTCCAGAATGAAAGAGTCGTTGGAAACATCCACCACTTTGGCGCGGAAGATTTCCACCAGACTGAGCACTTCCTGTCGCTGTTCGCCAGGGCGAGCGCTTACGGTCAGCATGACCATTTCGCGTTCAACATGCGGTGCAACGGTCATGTCGGTGACTTCAATAATGCGCACCAATTTGCGCGATTGCTGAATGATCTGTTCGATGACATGGTCATTGCCGTGAGTGGTGATCGTCATGCGCGACACTCCCTCTTCCAGAGTAGGCGCGACGTTTAGCGTATCTATTTGGTAACCGCGCGCGCTAAACAAACCTGCCACACGCGTCAGCATCCCGTATTCGTTTTCGACAAGTAATGAAATTGTGTGTTTCATGGTTAAGCTTTCAGAGGTCGAGTGTTTGAGGCTGGGCCTCTGAGATTTATGTTGACTCAGAGGCTTTCAGCAACAACGCTAGGCCAAAATCATGTCCTTGAGTGCCGCGCCAGCCGGCACAATCGGAAAGACGTTTTCTTCGCGTGCAACTTTCATTTCGATCAATACCGGCCCCGGCGTATTCAGACCTTTTTCGAGAGTGTGCGTGACTTCGTTCATCTTGGTCGCGCGCAGCGCCGGAATGCCGTAGGCTTCCGCCAGACGGACAAAGTCAGGTTGGACTTCGATGTTGCTGTGTGAATAGCGGTGTTCGTAAAACTGTTCCTGCCACTGACGCACCATCCCCAGGAAGCCGTTGTTGATCAGCAGAATTTTGACCGGAATGTTGTACTGTTTAATGGTAGCGAGTTCGTTGAGCACCATCTGGAAGCCGCCGTCACCCACCACAGACACGACCAATTCATTGGGACGCGCCACTGCAGCGCCAACCGCAGCAGGGAAGCCATAACCCATTGCGCCCAGGCCGCCGGAATTGAGCCAGTTGCGCGGTGTGTCGAAGCCGTAAAGCTGTGCCGTCCACATCTGATGTTGCCCCACGTCGGCGGAAACGACCGCCTGGCCTTTGGTGATGCGGTGCAATTCGTGAATCACGTATTGCGGTTTGATCACATCGCCTTCTTCTTTCCACCAGAAAGGATGCTGGCGACGCCATTCGGCAATCTGTTCGTGCCAGGCGCTGTGTGTCGAAATCTGATGACCGTCATTGACCTGCTCTTCGATTTCTTTCAGCATCTGCTGCAAGACGATTTTGGCATCGCCCACAACCGGATAATCGCACGGCACATTTTTGCTGATGCACGAAGGATCAATGTCGACGTGGATGAACTTCGCGCCTTTGGCGAATTCGCTCAGTTTGCCGGTGACACGGTCATCAAAACGTGCGCCGATGGAAATCAACAGATCGCAGTTATTGACAGCCATGTTCGTCCAGTAGCCACCGTGCATGCCCAGCATTCCCAAACTGAGCGGATGGCTGGCAGGAAAACCGCCCAAGCCCATCAGGGTGCAGGTCGTTGGCAGGTTGAGCTTTTCTGCGAGTTCGCGCACTTCGTCAAACGCACCCGCAGCCAGCGCGCCTCCGCCAATGTAAAGCACTGGGCGCTCAGCCGTGAGCATCGCCTTGACGGCTTTTTTGACTGCCTTGTGCTCGCCGTAAATCTGCGGTTTGTAGCTGCGGACTTCGATGGTTTCAGGATAGCTGAATTCGATTTCTTGCGCGGTCATGTCTTTGGGCAGGTCTACCAGGACCGGGCCGGGACGTCCGTGGCTGGCAACGTAAAACGCCTCTTTGATTGTTGGGGCCAGGTCTTCGACGTGTTTGACCAGATAGTTGTGTTTGGTGCAAGAACGCGTGATACCGGTCAGGTCGGCTTCTTGAAACGCGTCATTACCGATCAGATGTGTCGGCACCTGGCCAGTGAACACAACCAGCGGCAGCGAATCCATAAACGCGTTGGCAATACCGGTGACGGCGTTGGTTCCACCCGGACCAGAGGTAACCAGCGCTACGCCGGTTTGGCCAGTTGCTTGCGAATAACCCGCAGCACCGAACAACGCAGCTTGTTCGTGCCGTACCAGGTAATGCGTAATGCCGAGGTTTTCGGCGTGTTTCACCAGTTCATCGTAAATGTGCAGCACTGCGCCGCCAGGATAGCCAAAAATGTGTTTGACTCCCTCGCATCGCAATGACTCCAGTAAAATTCGTGCGCCACGCATTTTCATAGCTGTTTTCCTCAATAGATGGGGTTAGCAATTTGCTAAAACGAAAAACCCCGGCGACTTGGTTTAGCTCGCCGGGGTTTGGAATTTCTTCAACCTTTGATCTCGCGCTCAGGTCGTCCAATCGGCGATGTGGGCCGTAATAATCGCTACTACGATTACCAGGTTAATTACGAAGACGTTAAGAAGGAGCGCGTTTACTCGCACTTCGACCAACTGGCCGATGGCCAATGTGTTGAGTGCTGGTTGTAAACGGCGATTGGACATAAACAAATGATGGTTGAACTGCGGCATTTCGTGTCAGTAAAGCTTGCGCAGTATAGGTCATCATCATCACTCGCACCACTTAATTGTTTTTATCCGTAAATAAATGTTCTTTATGTCAGTGCGCTGGAAACGCTTGAACTCTGATAGGGCGCGGCCACCGCGCAAGAGAGGCCGATAGATTGGGCGGTCGCTTGCGCAAGCGGCCTGGGCGATTGCCTAGGCCGTTTACGGTTGGCAGCAATGTCTTCGTGGATCAGGCTCAGTGAGTTTCGACGTACTTGCGAATCAAGTCGCCCATTTCAGTGGTCGTCACGCGATTCGTTTGGCTCTTCAAATCGGGCGTACCGTATCCGGCTTTGAGCGTCGCGGTGATTGCGTCTTCGATCAGTCGCGCTTCTTTTTCCAACTTGCAGGAATAGCGCAACAACATCGCCGCTGAAGCAATCGTGCCAATCGGGTTGGCGATGCCTTTTCCGGCAATGTCCGGCGCGGAACCGTGAATCGGTTCATAGAGGCCGACTTTGCCGCCGATGCTGGCCGAAGGCAGCAAGCCAATACTGCCGGTCAACACGGAAGCCTCGTCACTTAAAATATCGCCAAAGAGGTTTTCGGTGACGATTACGTCGTAATCAGTCGGGCGCATGACCAACTGCATGGCACAGGCATCCACATAGCCGTGATGCAATTCGACGTCGGGATATTCCGCTGCCAGCCGAACCACGGTTTTGCGCCACAGTTGCGAGCTTTCCAGCACGTTGGCTTTGTCAATTGAATGTAGCTTTTGGCGGCGCAAGCGAGCAGCTTCAAAGGCCACGCGCGCCACACGCTCGACTTCGGGCACGGTGTAAGCCATCGTGTTCAACCCGCGTTCGTCTGTCAGCTCACGCGGCTGGCCAAAATACGCGCCGCCCATCAATTCACGGACGATCAACAAATCCGTTCCGCGTACGATGTCGGCTTTGAGCGGCGATGCGTCAATGAGCGTTTCATGCAAGAACGCCGGGCGCAGGTTGGCAAACACGCCTAAACCCGCACGCAAGGCAAGCAAGCCCGTTTCGGGTTTCAGCTTGGGCGGATTGTTGTCGTATTGCGGACCACCGACTGCACCGAGCAGAACGGCGTCGGAAGCCAAGGCAGCCTTCAGGGTTTCATCTGGCAGCGGTACGCCGACTTTGTCTAGTGCGCATCCGCCCATCAAATGTTCTTCAAAGGCGAAGTCGTGACCAAATTTTTTGCCAATGGTTTGCAAACACGCGACTGCTTCACGTGTGACGTCAACACCGATACCGTCGCCAGGTAAGACTGTAATTTTGTAGGTCATGTTGATTGCTTACGTTTTTCCTTTTGTTATGCCGCCGCAGCCGGAGCCGTAGAGGGCGCTGATTTACTGCGGTCTTTGGTATACAGAGCTTTGTTGACGGCGTTGAGGTACGCGCGGGCGCTGGCATCCACGATGTCAGTGCTGGCGGCTTTGCCGGTATATGACACGCCTTCAAATTCAACGTGCACGAAAACTTCGCCGACCGCGTCGGTTCCGCGCGTAATCGAACGTACCGTGTAATCCACCAAGGTGCCGTGCAGCCCCGTAATGCGATCAATCGCTTCATATACGGCGTTCACCGGACCGTCACCCGCAGCAGTCTCTGTTTTGTTTTCTTCGGTTTTGGTGTCTTGCAAGGTAATGAGTGACGTCGCCAGGGTGGCCGTGCCAGCAGTCGCTTGCAATGCGCGCAGCTTGTAGCGCTCAGGAATCTGAGCGATGCCGTCTTGCAAAATGGCCATCAAATCTTCTTCGAAGATTTCTTTTTTCTGGTCAGCCAGTTTGGTGAACAGTTTGTAGGCTTTGTCGAGTTCAGGCCGCGCCAATTGATAACCCATTTCTTCGTATTTGGCCTTTAACGCGTGGCGACCAGAGTGTTTGCCCAACACAATGTTGTTGGTTTTCACCCCGATAGATTCCGGCGTCATGATTTCGTAGGTCAGGCGATTTTTCAGCACGCCGTGCTGATGGATGCCTGCTTCGTGGGCAAACGCGTTTTTGCCTACGACGGCTTTGTTGGGCTGTACGTGCACACCTGTAATGTTCGAAAGCGTTTGGCTCGAACGATACAATTCTTCCGTTACGATACCGTTTTCGTAAGGCATCAGGTCGCGCCGCACACGCAAGGCCATCACGATTTCTTCGAGCGAGGCGTTGCCTGCGCGTTCGCCAATGCCGTTGATCGTGCATTCGATTTGGCGGGCTCCGGCAGCAATTGCGGCCAGGGAATTGGCTACTGCCAACCCCAGATCGTTGTGGCAGTGAACGCTGATGATCGCACGGTCAATGTTGCGCACGCGTTGTTTAAGCGTTGAAATGATATGGTGATATTCACTAGGAATCGTATAACCGACCGTGTCAGGAATGTTGACGACGGTCGCGCCTTCATCAATGACTGCTTCGACGATCTGGCAGAGATAATCCAAATCGGTACGCGTGGCGTCTTCGGCAGAGAATTCAACATCATCTGTGAAGCCCTTTGCCAAGCGAACTGCACCCCGCGCCATTTCCAAAACTTCTTCGCGCGTTTTTTGCAGTTTGTATTGCAGGTGAATGTCAGAGGTTGCGATGAAGGTATGAATACGAGGGCGGGTGGCGTCGGCTAGTGCTTCCCAGGCGCGTTCGATGTCTTCGCGTGTCGTGCGACACAGCGACGCTACGACCGGACGACGACAAGTTTGAGCGACTTCGCGTACTGCTGCAAAATCGTCATCCGAGGCAATGGCGAACCCTGCTTCGATCACATCCACGCCTAGCGCATCAAGCTGCCGAGCCATCCGCAGTTTCTCTTCCAGGTTCATGCTGCAACCAGGAGACTGTTCGCCATCGCGCAAGGTGGTATCGAAAATTACTACTTGTTCGCTCATTGTTGTTCCTCCGTAACTGTAGAAACCGATTGACTTTGTTGTTTGTCTGAAAAATTATCTCCCGGGCGAAAAAAGGCCAGAAAAGTATGGACTACGCCCGCATGATCGCGCAATATAGCATTGGCCCCGAACTATGACCAGTTTATAATTTTTACGAGAACATAAAGGTTGCTTATAGCCTCGTTGCTTCTAAAGGAGGCCTGTGAATCGAATCAAACGATGGTGGAATAGCGTCAGCGGCAAGCTTACAACTGGCGCTTTACAGATGAATGACGTGACGGCGCGCGAGCTGTGCCGAATGTTGCAACGCTGTCCGGTTTGTGGCGGTGAATTCACCGAACATACCTATGCACATTTTGCCGTCACGGTTTTCGGGGACGATGTTGCGGCACGAGTCAAAGAGTTTTTGACGATTTGTGAAGAACATCGTTGGGAAGAGGTACAGCGGTTTCAGGAGTTTGATGCGAACCGTGATGCGCTGGTCGCTTATGCCATGCGGTGTAGTTCTGGGCGGTTGGCGGCGTTGATCGAACGAAGCCCCTATGAAACGTATGAGTCTGACCGGCTGATTGCCTGTGACGTGCTTGATGACGCCAGCGGGCGGCAGTTGGAAAAACTCGTTGCTCAAACGGACTGGAGGAAGCTGATTTGGACTTAGCGCAGTTAGAGATCTTTCTGTGCATTGCCGAAGAAAAGAGTTTTTCGCGCGCCGCAGAGAAGATGTTGCGGACGCAGCCAGCCATCAGCATCGCGATCAAGCGGCTGGAAGAAGAGCTAGGCGAATCCCTCTTTGATCGTAGCAGTAAATCAGGAACACTGACCGAGGCAGGCCGCATTTTACTTTCATATGCGCAGCGCATGATCAATCTGCGTGATGAAGCGACCGAAGCCGTAGGAGAATTGCGCGGTATGTTTCGTGGGCGGCTGACGATTGGCGCAAACGAGAGCACTTCGCTCTATTTGTTGCCGCCGCTTTTGATGGAATATCGCCGCAATCACCCCAAAATCAAAATCGAAGTCTACCGAAACGTCTCAGAAAAGATTCCGCTCGAAGTCCTCGAACGCAATCTGGATTTCGGTTTTCTTTCATATGACCCGATGCATCCGGCGTTGCAATCCATTGAGTTTCACAAAGACGAACTGGTGTTGGTTGTTCCGCCGAAGCATCATCTTGCCAAACAGAAACAGGTGATGGTGAAAGACCTTGGCGAAGAGCAGTTTGTTGCGCATAACGTGAAGACGCCTTCGCGTACGCGGATTTTTGAGTTGTTTGCGCAACATCGTACGCCACTCAATATCTGTATTGAACTTGCGACGCTGGAAACGATCAAAGAGTTCGTGATGCTCAATGCCGGGTTGGCGATTTTACCGAGGCTGGCAGTTCAGGAAGAGTTGAAAACCGGCAGGCTGGTGGAAGTGCCTGTCAAAGGCCTGAAAATCGAAAAGCCGCTGCGGCTGGTTTTTCGGCGCGAAGCTTCGTTGTCGCACGCCGCCAAATCATTTTTGGATTTGGTCAGAGCGCGTCACTGAAGAACGCGATTTATGTTGGTCAAACGTAAAAGAGGCTGCTTCTGTTTGAATGACAGAAGCAGCCTCTTTTGTCGTTTGGCTGCGCGTTAGAACGAAATGCGCAAACCAAGTTGAATCTGACGCGCAGACGTCACGGTTGAGCGAATGCGACCAAAACCTGCTAACGGGGTTGCCGCGCGAGGTTGGCCACCGGCTGTGGCGGGCGGTTCAAATCCGACTGACGACGGCAGTGGATCGTTGTTCGCGAATGCCTGACCGGCGAATACCTGCAGGCCCGGCACGCCGAAATTGGCACGGTTGAACAGGTTGAACGCCTCTACGCGGAATTGCAGGATCGTGTTTTCACCCAGTCGGTTCCAGCGCGTGTTTTTGACGGCAGCCAGATCAAAGGTGCGCAAATTCGGGCCGATAAATGCATTTCGTCCCGTGTTGCCCAACGTGCCTGACGCTTGCAGCTGGAACGCGCGCGGATCGAAGTATTGGTCCGGGCTGCCGAGCACTGCGCTTTGATAGGTGTATCCGGGCGCGAGGCTTGGACGGTCAGGACCCAACGTTGCAGCATTGGACGGAGCCCATTTGGACTGTGATCGGTTGCTGCTCAGGAATACGGTCAGCGGTAAGCCGCTGCGCATTTGCCCGATACCCAGCAAATTCCAACCGTCGAGAATCTTGCCCGCCGGGCCTTTCAAGCCTTTGGCGAACGGCAGCTCCCAATTGAAATTGACGACCCAGTTGTGTTGCACGTTGAAGTCTGACAAGCCTTTGTTGTAGTTCGAGCCTGGCGGTTCGGGCAGCGCGGAGACTGTTGCGTTATTGGCGTCTGAAAAGAAGGTGGACGCCTGGGTCGTGTCAATCGTGCGTCCAAACGTGTAGCTCGATTGAAATTCAATGCCTTTGCTGAACCGTTTGCGGACTTCGAAAATCAACGCGTTGTACCAGGAATTGCCGTCGCTCTTTTTCAGTTCGATGGCGCTGAAGCGCGGATTGAGGCGCGGCGCGTTGTTGGGGAAAAAGTAAGTGCCGTCGTCCAGGCGGCGCGGTACGGAGGTGTTCGCGTCGGTGTTGCGCAACAAATGAACGCCCCGCGCACCCGCATAACCAACTGTCAGCACCGTGTTGAAAGGCAACTGGTGTTGCAAATTCAGGTTGTAAACGTGCGAATTGGGATTTTTCAGATTGCTTTCAATCGGGCGGATGGAAAGCGTTCCAGCGCGGCTAAACGGCGGATCGGGGAACGTCGGGTTGGCGATCACCGGGCGTGGCGTCGCGGGTGGATTGGTTACCGTCACGATCAGATTTTGCTGGTTGTTGGTGTTGAAATACCAGCCATAGCCGCCGCGCAGCGACGTCTTGGTATTACCGAAAACGTCCCAGGCAAAGCCCAGGCGCGGAGAGATATTTTTGTAGCTTGGGTTGTTATAGAGCGGGCCGGGCGTCACTGCCTGATCGGTCAAATTCGGCAATGAGACATCGCGGCGATCCAGCGGCACGGTTGCGAATTCATAGCGCAGGCCCAGGTTGATGGTCAGGTGCGGCGTCAATTTGTAATCGTCCTGCGCGAAAAGACCGACGGTGGTGAAGCGCCAATAGCGGTCAAATTGCGCTTCCGGCGTCAGGCCGATGAATTGACGCGGCACGTTGCGCAAGAAACTGCTCAAGTCAGCAAAGGCATAAATCCCCAACGAGAAAGTTGGATTGAGCATATTGTCCTGATAGCGCTCAATTGTGCCGCCTGTTTTGAATAGATGTTTGCCGCGCACATAGGAAAGCGTATCGCTAAAACTGAATACGTTTTGCGTCAGGCGCAAATCGGCAGAGCTTTGCGGACCGAACCGTTGCATGCCGCCGATATCAATGTCGCCGATAGATTTGCGACCAGGCACAAACGGCGGCAGTGAGGACGGCACATCAGAAAAGACATTCTGGCCAATGCGCGTGCGGCTGAAACCGAGACGCGCCGTATTCACAACGCTCGCAGACATCAGCCACGTGTGCTCGATGGTGGCAAACTGATTACGGGAAATGAAGTCGCGCGGAAATTGCGGGTAATCGGTTGGCAATCCTTGATCCGCATCGTCGAAGGTGTAGCGTGCAAAGACCTGATGGTGATCGTTGAAGCGATGGTCCACGCGTCCTTGTACGTAGCTTTGGTCAATCGTCTGATTGAAGCGGAAAAAGTAATTGGCCAGACCGCCGCCAATGCTCGGCCCATTCGGCAGCGGGATCAAATCCAGATACGGTTTGATGACCGGGCTGACGGTGACCGTACCGGAGGGCAGAATGCCCTGGCGTGCATTCGCATCGGGCACAAACGAATTGATCGTTTTTCCCAGGCGTTCGATCAAGGCTTCATAGCCGACAAAGAAAAAGGTTTTGTCTTTGACCAGCGGGCCACCCAACGTGCCGCCAAACTGATTGCGTTTGAATTCAGGTTTGCCAATCGGTTCGCGGTCAAAGAAATTGCGCGCGTCCATGTTGTCGTTGCGGTGGAACTGATAGAGCGAACCACTGAACCGATTGCTGCCCGATTTGCTGATGGCGTTGATCTGGCCGCCGAAATTGCGTCCGAATTCGGCGGAGTAGGAATTCACTTCGACGCGGAATTCGCGAATGGTTTCGGTGCCAAGCACGGTGCTGGCGGCGCTGCCCGCCGGGCCGTTGGTGAAATCGTTCTGCAGGGTTCCATCAAGCAAGTACACATTCGAGCGAATGTCTTGCCCGTTGATGCTCATGCCCAACCCGTGCGCAACTGCAGAACCGCCATCACGCAAGGGGAAGGCCGTCACGCCCGGTTGCAGCAACGCCAAGTCCGTATAGTTACGACCATTCAGCGGCAATTCGCGAATTGCCCGTTCGCCCACCAAATAGCTTAGTTCGGGTGACGTCGTATTGATGGGCGGTGCATCAAACACTTCCTGATTTACTTCGACCCTGGCCGCTTCAAGCGTCAGATTTACGACCGCAGTTTCGCCGATGGTCAGCGTCAAGGTTTTGACGCTGGTTTTGAAGCCCGTTTGCTCGGCGCGAATTTCATATTGTCCAACGCGCAATTCCGGCAGCGTATAACGGCCCTGGCCATCGGTGGCGATGTTGCGCGTCAAGTTGGTTTCCAAACTGCGCACGATGATCTTGGCTCCGGCAATAACCGCGCCTGCCTGATCCTGAATGGTTCCGGTAATGGCGCTGGAAGTTTGCGCCAACGAAATGAAAGGCGAGCAGAGCAGGAGCAACAAGGCTCCGAGTAGTTTTGACTTCATTACTTTTGATTCCTTGAGCGAGAGATTTTCTGCGGCATTCTAGCAACCGGATTCCGTGTGTTGCAATTTGCCAAAGCGACATGGGATAGTACGCCACCTTTAACGCACTGGTTTCCGCGAAGACAAGCTGAACACAAACACACTGGCAACGCAGGCTTACGGCCTGCTGCTCCAATGAGAGACCAGCTTTTGTAAAAAAGTGCCGTCTCAGAACGCGTAAACGTCTGGGGAATTCTGATGAAACAGCTCCTGCTTATTGCAGCGGTTCTCATTCTATATCTGCTGCATCAAGATTTTTGGTTTTGGCGCACGGCGAATCCGATTGCTTTCGGTTTTTTACCGATCGGGTTGTTCTATCACGTCTGTTACACACTGGCGATTTCTGTTTTGATGTGGGCGCTGGTCAAATTTGCCTGGCCAGCCAAGCTCGAACAGCAAGCCGAACAGTCAACGGCTGAATCTTCAGTGTCGAACCACACGCCAAGCTCCGGAGTGACCAAGTGATCCCTGTTCTTTTTGTTTTTGCCTATCTCATCGCCGTCATTTACATCGGGGTTTTCGCGTTTCGCCGCAAAGTTGGCGATCATCCCGCCGAAGATTACTTCCTCGCCAATCGCTCGTTGGGCCAAGTCGTTTTTTTGCTTTCGCTGTTCGGCACGAATATGACCGCGTTTGCGATTCTCGGTTCGTCTGGACACGCGTTTGCCAATGGCATTGTGACGTATGGTTTGATGGCCTCTTCGTCAGCGCTGATTGTGCCGCTGTCGCTGTTTTTGTTGGGAACGCGTGTTTGGGCATTGGGCAAACGCTTCGGCTTCATCACGCCTGTGCAGATGTTTCGTGATCGCTGGGAGTGCGGTCATATCGGTACGGTTATCACGGTTGTTCAAGCTGCATTGTTGGTGCCATACATCATCATCGGAGTGATGGGCGGAGGCACGGCGTTGTTTGCCATCAGCGGCGGACGCGTGCCGTTTTGGTTGGGCGGCGCAGTCGTCGCGCTGGTTGTGATGATTTATGTGTTCTTTGGCGGAATGCGCGGCACGGCCTGGGTGAATTCGTTTCAGACGACGTTGTTTCTGGTGTTTGGCGCGGTCGCGTTGATCGTGATCGGCGTTGGAATGGGCGGATTCGGCAACGCGATTGCCGAACTTCAGGCGTCTTCCGGCACTGCGGCTTTGCTCACACGCGAACGTGTCTCGCCGCTGTTTTTCATCAGCTACACATTTATTCCGCTGTCTTCGATCAACTTTCCGCACATGATCATCTTCTGTTTGACTGCGCAGCGTATGCAGCATTTCAAAAAGACAGTGATCCTGTATCCGCTGTGCATGCTGGCGATCTGGTTGCCGGCAGTTTTTTTGGGCGTGACGGCAAATCGCGCAACAGAAGTGCCAGCCATTCAGGCCAAGTTGGAAGCACGGCAAATGCTCGTGACGCAGGGTCCGCAACTCAATCCTGCGCAGCGAAACGAACTGCGTGCGAAGTCGGCAGGGGATGACATCCTGTTACGATTGCTCGATTTTTATGCGCCGTTATGGTTGGCCGGGTTGCTCGGCGCGGGAATTATGGCGGCGGTGATGGCCAGCGATTCGCAAATCCTCGCGCTTTCGACCATGTTCTCTGAAGACATCTTTGCCTTTTATGAGGGCAAAGAGCGGTTCGGTGAAAAAGCGCAAGTGCTAACAGGCCGCATCTTTGTGATCGGGTTAACGATCATCGCTTACACGATTGCCTTGCGCTTTCCGCAGCCGATTTTTGACCTGGCTGTGCAATACGCATTTTCAGGGTATTCGGCGTTGATGCCGCTGTTGGTGGCGGCTTTGTTTTGGAAGCGCAGCACAAAATGGGGCGCTCTGGCGGTGACGTTGTGGACGGCAGCCAGCGTGATTGCCGTGGCTGTTTTTCAATCCGTGGTGGCGACACCGCAAGTCGTCTGGGCAGTTGGCGGCGTAGAAGTGTTAGCGCGCACGCCTGCGGGCACGGCGATTTTCGGATTGATGCCGGTTGTTCCGATGGTGTTGATTTCGGCTTTGCTGATGGTGGTTGTTTCCTGGCTGACGCGTAAACCGACAGACGCCACGTTGAACCGCTATTTCGCTTCGTAAGCGAACTGGCAACAGAATTACGGGGCGCACACGAATTTTGTGCTGCGCCCCGTTTTCTATGGACTGGCGTTGGCGCCAGTGGTTCAGCGTTACGGCGCGTAATAACCAGAGACATCTACAATCGCGTGCAGGGAACGCTCTGCGAAGATGCGAAATTGGCCGGTGTTGGTATCCAATCCCACCAGGAAAGCGTTTGAAAGCACCTGTCCTGGGAAGTAGATCATGTTCGCTGCCAACGGTTGCGCCACGTTATCGGGATAGAGCGTCAGAAATCCGGCTTGTCCGGTTAAGTTGATTACCGTAACCACGCCCAACACTGATTGTGCTTCAGCGGGGATGGTAATGCCTTCACAAGTTAACCGGGCAGACGCGGCAAGCGAAAAATTTCCATTGATCGCGGCGCTCACGCTGTCACAATTGCCCTGGTTCGCGCGTGTATCCAGAATGCGCAACGGGCGTGACAGCGGGCTGAACAACAAGCCCGTGCCGTTGGCATCAACTGCTTCGCTGCTGTAATAACCCGCCACATCCACGATCATATCAATCGTCTTTTCGCCGAAGATATTGAATTACACGCCGCTGCTTAAACCCACTGTGAACGCATTGGAGAGAATTTGTCCGGGAAAATAGATGATGTTGGCTGCCAAGGGAACCTGTCCGCCTGCCGGGTAAATCGTCAGGTAGCCAGTTTGGCCTGAGCCATTGACGACCGTGGCGTTCACGACAATGGCTTTGGCAGAAGCCGGAATCGTCACGCCTTCACAGGTGATGCGCGCCTGTGTTGTCAGTGAACTTCCCGCCGCAATCGGATTGCTGACGGTGTCGCAATTGCCCTGGCCAGGACGGGTATCGAGCATACGCACTGGCTTGGGCAACGGATGAAAATACAACCCATTCGCGCTGGGCGGCGCAAAATACCCGCTGACATCAATGATGACGTCAATCATTCGCTCGCTGAAGATGTCAAACTGCCCATTCGTTCCCAGACCGACAGTGAAGTTGTTGGCCAGAATCTGCTGCTATTGGTAAAGCGCGCCGAGAAGTTGAAATTACCAGATATCGAGAGGGCGGATTGGCCGCTGTGTTGACGCGACTTTGTACGATTACAAACGACTGCCGTGCTGGTACGGTGAAGGAAAAGCTTCGACTTTGATCGCTGTTGCCCGCGTCTCCCAAATAGTTTTCCTGCACGTTGTTGGAGTTGTAACGATCAAGATCGGCCGCCGTCAGAATCTGATTCTTGCGCCTGCGGTCGTATTGACCGTCACGCAAACTGAAGACGCTGATGGATTGAGAAACGTATAATCATCATACTGAAATGAGGTTCCGGCGTCTGATATGCTGGGAACCGGTTTGGCCAGAGAGCACGCCGAAGCCGTTCAGGTACGCAAACAACAACGCGGGAAGCGATGACTGATACGTCACCGCTTCCCGCGTTGTTGTTTCATTGCTTGGCTGCGCTCAGCAGTTAGGCGGGAAGATCGGGATTGTTAAGATGCCCGCTGCGGTGAGGCGCAATTTGTGCAGATTATGACCGTGGGTGAAACCGGATTGCGAGATAGCGGCATCCGGATTGAAATTGATGCTCGCGCCAAAAATTGCCGCATCATCAAATGACCAAAGTTTCATCCAGCCGCTGCGTCCGGCGGGAATGATCGTCTCGATGCGCGGTGTGGTGCGCGGGAAATTATTGGATAGCGAATTGACAAGCTGACAGGTATTAGGCGTGAAACTAAAGCTATGGCTGCTTTCGACGTCGTTGTAGAGCAGGCCAAAGATTGGGCCCAACGCACCTGCGCCAATGCCCAGATTGCCACCGATGCGGTTCAGGATCAGCATCGTATTGTTACCGCTGGCGCGGTCTGGAATGTTCGACAGCGCCAACACACGGCCCAGCAGGTTGTAACTGAACCCATCAAATCGCAGATTGGCCAGGAACGAATTGTCATCACACGGCGGAGAGATTTGCAGCCCGTTCAAGGCGGCTGCGGCGTCCGCTGTCAGATTGGCTTGATGGCCAGTCGCAAACTTCACATATTCATCTCCCATCA
>JAEUQO010000318.1 GCA_016789605.1 Acidobacteriota bacterium | reverse complement strand
AAAATGAAGTTGATGTCAGGATGCGCCTGCAAGGCATTCGTCACGCCCGCCTGAGCTTTTTCCTGATTCCATTCCGTTGGCACGCGGGCGACGACTTCGATGATGTCGCTGTAACCTTTGACGGCTTCTTCAAATCCATCGCGGCGACCGATGGCATTGATGTCGCCGAGATCGCCCATCAGCAGCAGGGCTTTGTATTTCCTGCCAGACTTCTTCGCCTGCTCGCACATGTATTCAACCGTCGCTTTGGTAATGGCGAAGTTATCGGCGACTACCGCTACGGATTTGGCATCGGTCTTATCCGCCGGGCGGTTATACAGCACGATGGGAATGTTCGCGGCGTTGGCGGCCTTGATCATCGGAATGATCGTTTTGGCGTCTTTGGGCACGGCGATAATGCCGTCAACTCCGCGCGCGATGAAGTTGTTGATTTGCTCCAGTTGCCGATTGGCATCTCCGTCGGCGATGGCTTCCAGCACGTTGAGGTTGCGCTTTTTGGCTTCGGTCTTGATGGCCTCAAAGCCCGCGACCCAGTATTCCGTTTGCAACGTCTCAAACGAAACGCCAATCGTAGGCTGCTTTGGCTCGTTGTTCTGATTACAGGCCGACAGCAAACAGAGCGGCAACAGTAAAACCGCAAGCATCCATCGTTTCATGTTTTTCCTTCCAGTTGGTAGTGCTTCGTAATGGTAGAGCTTGTTTAGAAATTAGCTCCGTAGGAGCGACCTGTTTATAGAATGTGATGACGACATCCCACAAGCTCCGTAGGAGCGGCATCTGCGGCACATGTCGCTACATGTCGCTCCTACGGAGCTTGGAGAATTTTCGCGCCCATCACTATAAACAGGCCGCTCCTACGGAGCTTTCGCGTGCCAACCGAATGTCCAAACAGGCTCTTAGACCGGTGCTTTAGTGATTTCTTCCAGACAGGCGCGAATGTTTTCCGGCTCGAAGATGTTTTTCCAATCAGGCTGGATAAGCTGCGCGCGGGCGCGCTCCATCGCCTTTTTCGCGCCGTCCGAAAACTGCACAGGAATTTCATCAAACAGAATCGCCAGTTCGATGTTGATGTGACCGAGAATGAAATCGCGCGCGGCGTCGTGTGGCACGCCGCGCCGAATCGCTTCGTCCATCGCTTCGCGAATGATCTTGATGCAGGTGATGCCTGTCGTTTCTGACAAGGCCGGTTCCAGGATCGCCATCTGTTCGACCGTCACGCGATGCGAGCGCGTCACCGGCCCATACATCAATTTCGCAATCGCTTCGCCGCGTTCGTAATCGGCCCCTGTGCCGTGCATCAGCGCATTGACGATGGCTTGCGGCGATTTGATGCCGCCAAAAAAGTCGCGCCGTTGTTCGGGCGTCACGTCATAACTGAACACCGACGGATGGCACGGATGCGTGACGAAGTACGCCAGATCATCGCGGTGCGCCACCTTGCCCGCGAGCGGCGCTGCCGGATCAAGACAAATCACCAGCGCGCCTGCCTTCAATTGCGGAATGATCTGCGCCGAAAGGCGTTCGATCAGATTGTCCGGCAACGCCAGAATCGCTACATCGGCGCTGGCCAGCGCTTCCTCCTGTGGCGTAGGCGCAAGACCCCGTTGCCGCAGGTTTTCAATGCCTGTCGGACTGATTTCGATATACGCCATCTGATATTCAGAATCTTTCAGGTTGTCGGTGATGCGGCAGCCCATTTTGCCGCCCGCACCGAATAAGGCAATCGTTGTCATGCTGGATTCCTCTCAAATCAAAAATAATAGCTGTTGTTATTGCAGCGCGCCGCGCCGAATGCTTTCAAAATGATTGGGTCGCCCGTGCTGCCCGCCCTTGAGCGCAATTTGCAAACCATCGAGCCGCGCATCGGTTGCGTGTGCGCGATTGAGCGGCTGTCCCGGAACCATCGGCGTCAGCAATTCCAGCGCATAAATTCCAAGCTGGCTGATGGCGTGGCTCGACGTATCGCCGCCCGCCACGCAAACACGTCGCACGCCGCTCGCGAGCAACAGTTCGCGCAACAGGATGCCTTGTTGCTGGCCGAGCCGTTCCCGCACCGTCAGTTCATCCATGCCGCGCAGTCGCAAACGCTCATTGCTCGCTTGCATCGCCGCATCGTGCGGTCCGCGTGCGGAATACAGCACGATGCTTTGCTCTGTGTTTAGAAGTTCCAGCGCCGCTTGCCGCAAGCGCGCACGTTCCGCGTCTGCCGTCGTTTCCTCCGTCAACAGTTCGGCATTGAGCCGCAAGCTGGCGTATCCGTTTGCTTCCGCCCATTCGATCTGCGCCGCCGTCGCCGCCGCGCAACTGCCGGACATGACAATCACCTGTTCGACTGCGCCCGCTGAGGGGTAATCCACGCGAGGCCGCTGCCAATGGCTGGTCAGCGCGTAACCCACGCCGGATGAACCGATCACAAAGCGCGCATTCGATTCCCAGATCAAGCGCCCTGCCGTTGCCAGTCGCGTTTCATCAAACGTGTCGAACAAGACGATGGCCGGCTTTTTATCGCAGAGTGCGGCGAATCGTTCGTTGACTTCGTCTGTGGTTCCGCTCAGGTGCAACAAATCAAAGAGCGCAATGGTGGCATCGGTTTGCTTGGCCAGATGCAAGCGCAAATCCCCTTCATCCATCGGTGTCACCGCGTGCCGCGCCATCATTGGATGCCGATCCAGCCGGAAGGTTTCGTCCCCCACTGTCGCAAACAAATTGCCGAAGACGCAGAAGCGTTTCAGCGCAGGCGCGCCAACCAGCAACGGCACGAAGGGCGAATGAAAGATGCGCTGCCCGATTTCAAAGGCTTTGCCGATGCTGCCGATGTTGGGTGAAGAATCGAAGGTTGAACAAACTTTGTAATGAAACAGTCGGGCGTTGAGTTGCTGCAAGGCCGCGAAGATGGCGGGCAAGGTGGCTTCCATTTGTGCCGGAGTCATCGCGCGACTTGCGCCCGCCACGCCGACGGCTTCGACTTCAGGGAACTGTTCGCGCAGCAATTCAGGTGTCGGCGGCGACAAAAACAAAACGCTGCGCACGCCGTGCAGCGAAAGCGATTCCATCGCATCCGCCGAACCCGTGAAATCGTCGCCGTAAAAAGTCAGCAGCAGATTCTGCATGAGGTTATTGCCCAATCAGACAGTCGCAAAAGAAAGAGGATTTTGCCTTGTTGGTTCTAGCCAAACTTTTCCACCGCGCGCCGCAACTCTGAATGCGTTGCGGCGTAATCTTCCAACGTCACGCCCTGCATTGCGGCTTCCCACGCCTGTCGCACGCTTAACACGCCCGCCGCAATGCCATCAGGATGCGCAACGATGCCGCCGCCACAGACATACAGCAAATCCGCGCAGCCGAGTTCCTTGTAAGTGTCCACGACCTGCCCCGCCCATTGCGCAGAGGCGATGACAGGCATGGCCAGGCACGGCTTGTCTTCGTACATCGGAGTCAGACACGCACGCGCCGAAGTGATGACGGATTCGTCCGGCTCCCAGAATTTGTTGCGCAAGCCGTTGCAGTGCAAATGATCCACGCCGGCGAGCCGCCAGATTTGACTCCACGCCTTGAATTCAATGCCCAGATAAGGCTCGCGCGTCAGCATGCCCCAGCCGTTGCGATGACCGTGAATCGGCAACTGCGAATGCCGGCGCAGATGCGCAACCGTGGGCGCGCCAACGTGATTCAGACTGACCATCACGCAGGTGCCGCCGCCGGCCAGCACTTCGTCGTGATGACGCAACATCTCGTCTATTTCATCGGTGATGTTGACGGCGTACATGGGCTTTTTGCCGGTGCGGTCGGCGTAATCGTTGATGACGCGGCTGACGGCTTTGAAACGCTCGCTGAACGGCGAATGCGGCGGGTTCGCCATCAACTCATCATCCTTGATGAAATCGAGTCCGGCTTCGATCAGCGTTTTGACTAACTCGGTAGTTTGTTCCGGCGTCAGGCCGACGCTCGGTTTGATGATCGTGCCGATGACGGGGCGCCCTTCGACGCTCGTCAGTCGGCGCGTGCCTGCAACGCCAAATTGCGGCCCCGGATACCGATCAGCAAAGGCGCGCGGCAGTTCCAGGTCAAGCAATTTCAGCCCCGAAAATTCGCGCAGTTCGTACAGATTGCCGCAGACCGTGGCCAGCAGGTTGGGCAGCGACGCGCCCATATTCGCGAGCGGAAATGACACCACAACTTCCGCGCGTTTGAATTTGCCATCGTGATTTTTGGGCTGTTTTGAAAAAGGCAGCGAGGGGGTGTCAACCGTTTCGAGTTCGGTGATGCGTTCGACACGGGCGGCGTGATTGGCGCGCAATTCGTCGGTTTCGCCTGGCACACGGACAAACGTGCCGCACGATTGTTCGCCCGCCATCACCTCGGCGGCGAATTCCAGCGGATGCGCCGTTTCGATGCGATAGGTCGCAAGGATTCGATCAGTAGTCATAGTGCAGGATTCCGAAATAGGTAGACACGTAACAAACTGAATTTATCGCCCCTCTGATTTTTCGTCTGTAAGGATGATGCGCCTTTTTATGACGATCCTATCACTGACGGAAAGAGCCTCTCAGCCTGTTGTGTGCCGTGCGCCAGCAAACGCAGGGGTCAGTAATTCGCCTGCCCTTCCACGATGGGCGCGAAGTTCGGATCGGGCGGCAAACCCAGGCGTCGTTTGGCTTCTTCGAGCATGGCGATGGTGGCTGTGGCCCCGCTGCGTGTGACGCCGAGGGCGCGTACTTCGAGCAGGCGATCCAGCGTTCGCACGCCGCCAGCGGCTTTGACCTGCACGTTTGCGGGCGAGTGTTGACGCATCAAAATCAGGTCTTCGTTGGTTGCCCCGCCGGGCGCGTACCCGGTGGAAGTCTTGACCCAGTCGGCGTTGAGTTCGGCGCAGATTTCGCACAGGCGGATTTTCTGCTGGTCGTTCAGGTAGGCGTTTTCAAAGATGACTTTCACTTTTTGGCCGCGCGCGTGCGTCACATCAATCACGGCGCGAATGTCTTCGCGCACGGCATCCCATTCGCCGCTGAGCACGCGGCTGATGTTGACGACCATATCCAGCTCTTCGCCGCCATCGTCGAGCGCCTGCAAGGCCTCTGCAACCTTGATGCGGGTGGCGTGCCCGCCGTGCGGGAATCCGATGGTGGTGCTGGCTTTGACATTGCTGCCCGCCAGCTTTTCGGCGCACCATTTCAGCGCATAAGGCATGATGCACACGCTCGCCACGTCATAGGCCAGCGAGATGGCGATGCCTCTTTCGAGATCAGCCTTCGTCAAGGTGGGATTGAGCAACGAGTGATCAATCATTTTGGCGACATCCAGATAGGTAAAATTCAAAGCGAGACTCCTTCTTCAGAAACGAGAAATTGCGAGAGAAATTGCCTGCCCTGACGCAGGGCGGCTTTGCGGCGCGCCAGTGAACCTTCATAGGCGCGGTCTTCGACTTCCAGGCACACCGGCCCGTCATAGCCGGTATCGCTCAGCACGGAAAAGAACTTTCCCCAATTCACTTCGCCCAGACCGGGGAGTTTTGGCGCGTGATATTCCAGCGGCGCGGCGAGAATTCCCACGTCGTCCAGCCGTTCCTGATCTACACGCACATCTTTGGCATGGACATGAAAAATGCGCGAGGCGAATTCGCGCAGCGGTTTGAGGTAATCCATGCGCTGCCAGACCAGATGCGAAGGATCGTAATTCAGGCCGAAGGACGGGCTGGGAATTTCGGCAAACATACGCCGCCAGATGGCGGGCGCATAGGCCAGGTTTTTCCCGCCCGGCCATTCGTCACCCGTGAACAGCATCGGACAGTTTTCAATGGCGATGCGCACGCCCTGACTTTCGGC
>JAEUQO010000316.1 GCA_016789605.1 Acidobacteriota bacterium | reverse complement strand
TCCAAGTATGGCGAAGACGGCAGCGAAGGAAATTGCCTGTCGCGGAGCAAGCAATTTCACTTCGCCGTCGTAACCGCGCGCCATTAGCGCGGTTTCCACCCGCCGCGCGCGGTCGAGTGAATGAATAAAAAGCGAAGTGGCGAGCAAACTGACCGATGCCGATTGAGCCGGTGTCCGCCGTGCGCAACAACGGACGCAGAGGCGACAGTCCAGGCAACAGCGTGCGTGATGGGCAAAAAGCCCTCCATAATGTGCTTAGGCGTTCAGCGCTTTTGCCGGAATCAGTCGCCAGCAAAGCTAAAGAGATATGAATTTTCGATTGCGCAACTTAGCGAGGAGGCTGAATTCGGCCTATCAAAAAATAACGAGTGGCCGAAAAAAGCAGGCTACTGGTGATGGGAAAAGGGCGAGTGGTTGGCGACGTTTCAGCATTCAAACTGAAGCACGGCGTGGCCAATGCCGAAATGCTTGCGCAAGTCTTCAGCGACGGCGGCGCGCACGCGTTGCGTGTCGCTGAGTTTCATATCGTCCAGCACGATGTGCGCCGACAGGCAAAAATAATGCGACGTAATCTCCCAAACGTGCAGATCGTGAATGTCGCGGATTTCAGGAAAAGCGCGGAGCAAATGCGTTTCCAGTTCCGTCAGGTTGATGTGGTCGGGTTTGCGTTCAAGCAAAATCATCACCGCGTCGCGCAGCAGGTTCCAGGACCATTTGCCCACAACCAGCGCAACCAGAATGCTGAGCAACGGATCAATCGCGCGCCAGCCGGTGAAGACAATGACCAAGGCTCCCAAAACCACCACGACTGAAGAAATGCCATCCGCCAGCATGTGCAACCAAGCGCCTTTGGTGTTCAGGTCTTCCATGCCTGCGCGAAACAGAATCACCGCCGTCACAACATTGACGATCAAGCCCAACGTCGCTACCAGCATCAATTCGTGGCCGGAAATGCTGACAGGATTTAATAAACGTTCAATGCCTTCGTAAACAATCCATAGGCTAAACGCCGCCAGCCCCAGGCCGTTCAACAGCGCCGCCAGCACTTCCAGCCGATATAAGCCATAAGGTAGATGATCGCCGCACTGGCGATTGGCCAGCTTGAACGCCATCAAGCTGATGCCCAGCGCCGCCACATGCGAAAGCATGTGCAAAGCGTCGCCCGCCAGCATCAGACTACCGCTCATCCATCCGGCGACAAATTCAATGACCATCATGGCCAGCGTCAGAACCAGACAAATCCACAGCGCTCGCTGTTGCTGCGGACGGTGCGCATGCGTGTGGTGGTGATGGTGATGGTGATCCTGGTGTTGATGGTGTGGATGGTCGTGATGACCGTGACAGGTTTCCTGGGTGATGGGGGAATGAGATTGCGGATGTGGGCAATCTTTTTTCTCACGATGCAGCGCAACAGCAGTCTTGGACATCGGGCTTGATCCTTGGAGTTTTAGCAGCGAATTTCAGATGCAACGATGCGCAGCTTATGAAGACGGACATACGGCAGCAAGCAGGTCTCAACCAACAGCCACTAATTTACGGTGAACGGTTGTTATTCTGCGGCAAATGGAGAACGCCTGCGCCTCCCATTCGCCAGCAGCATTTATCCGTTTGTTTGCTGTTAAGCTCCACTCATTGAAAACCAGTCAGGGAAAACAGTGAGTTATTTAAGGATGTTGTGTCTTTCGAGCAGTCCAAAATTTCCAGGGAAAGAAGAATCATTCCGGTTTCATGCAGCAACTCGATTTACTGGCATTAAGCGTGCTGGCCGCTGGCGGGAACCTGTTGGGCGGAGCCTTGATTACGCGCAAACAGCCAGTGGCCCATCCCAGCTTGCATTTGTTGATTGCCATCGGGGCAGGATTTTTGTTGGCGGCTGTTTGCCTGGAAATCATTCCGGCGGCAATGCCACGCGGATCGGGGGCGGTCTTCCAACCGATGACCATGTTCGTTGCCGGTTATTTGACACTGTTTACGATCAGCAACGTATTGGCGCAACATTCACATGCGCCATCCGACGCTGAACCAGAAACACATGTACATTGGCAAGATCGCAATTTTGCCCGGCGCGTGACAGCGGCGCTGATCCTGCACACGTTTTTTGACGGCGTTGCCATCGCTTCCGGAGCGGCGGTGAGTTTGGAACTTGGCGTTTTGCTGGCAGTCGCCGCCTTGCTACACAAAATTCCCGAAGGCATTACGATTGCTTCAGTGCTATTGACGGCTGGGTATTCACGGCGCGTGGCGCAAGGGGCCACGGTTTTGATTGCGCTGGCCACATTGCTCGGAGCGTCCTCAGTGATGGTGATCCAGCCGCCAATTTATTCTTTGCTGCCATTTACGGGCGGAATCGCATTTTATGTGGCCGCATCTGATTTGATCCCGGAAGTCAGAAGAAAAGGCGGCGTGTCGGCGCTCCTGGCGGTCATCGCAGGCGCGATATTGTTTGGGGCAGTGCATTTATTGATGCACGCTGCCAGATTGCATTGAAAAGGCTGACCGCAAGCAAACAAGAAGCCCACGGCCAGCACTTGGGCATTACGCCAGCGTCCCGTGGTCGTCACAATGGTTGCCGTGGCGGTGGTGCAATCTGCCATTGATCAAATAATCCAGGTGATCGCCATGCGGCACGGTGGAGTGTCCGCAACCGTCATGCCCGCACCCGCAATCTGTCGGCGCGCAATCTGCCGGGTTGGTCGCGCTGACTTCTATGACATGTTCGTCGTAATGATCGCCGTGCAAAGAATGCAAATGGCCATCGTGCAAATAATCGGTATGGTCGCCGTGCAGCACGGCCAGGTGTCCGCAATCCGCATTGTGAACATGGGCATGATCGGCATGTGATGTGTGAGTCATAAGCTCCTCCAAAAGAAATCAGTGATAAAACCGTTTGCCGGGCTTCCGGCTTTGACGACAGAAAGTTAACCGCCTGGGAGATTTCCCGGCATCCGTAAATTTACGGATTTTTCCCAATAAAAACTTTGTCGAGAAATGGTTGAGCAAACGACCAAAGTCCTGCTGATTGAAAGCGACCCGAACGTGATTGCAGCAGTTCATACCGCCATGACTGCCGGGAACGAATCGGCGTTTAGTTTGAATCAGAAAAACAAATTGGAAGATGGTCTGGAATTTCTAGAGAGGCAAACCTGTGACGTCATCCTGGTTTGTCTGGCGTTGCCGGATGTGCAGGGGCTTTCGACCATTGCGCGATTGCACGATGCCGCGCCGCGCACACCCATCATTGTGCTGTCTCACGACAATGATGATTCCGCAGCAGTCAGCGCCGTCCAAGCAGGCGCGCAGGACTTCCTGATCCACAAGGAAATAGATCATGCGCTGGCCAGCGCCATTCGACACGCGCTGGAACGCGCGGCCCTGCTGGAAGAATTGCGAGATGCACGCGATGAACTGGAGCGCAGGGTCGAAGAACGAACCCTGGAATTGCGGCGCAGGATTGAAGAAATCAATGCCGGGCGGGAGCGCATGCGCGCCTTGTCCCAGCGATTGGTCGAAGTTCAAGAGGCTGAACGACGCCATCTGGCTCGCGAACTCCACGATGAAATCGGCCAGTTGCTGACCGGGTTGAAATTACGACTGGCCTTGTGCCAGCAGTTGTCGCTGGAAGAATCCGCCGAACCGCTCAATCAGGCGCAACAGGCCGTCAATGAATTGCTCAAGCGTGTGCGCGAAATGTCGCTCAATCTGCGCCCGTCCGTCCTGGATGACCTGGGATTGCTGGCGGCGCTCAATTGGCACATCGAACGTTTCACCGCACAAACCGGCGTGGCGGTGAAATTTGTACATCGCGGCTTGGACAATCGCCGGTTTGTTACGGGCACGGAAACCGCAGCGTTTCGTGTCGTGCAGGAATCATTGACCAATGTGGCGCGCCACGCGGGCGTTTTTGAAGCAAGCGTTTTCCTGACGGTCAATGAAACCAGTTTGCAGGTGCGAGTTGAAGACCGTGGACAGGGATTTGATCCCGGCAATGTGTCCGGCGCACATGCGTCCACCGGTCTGGCGGGAATGTCTGAACGATTGATGTTGCTGGGCGGAACGCTGGACATAGAGGCTGCTCCCGGAAACGGTGTAAGGATCAACGCCTGTTTGCCGCTGTAATCTTCTGAAACCATGACCACCATTGTTTTGGCAGACGATCATCCTTTTGTTCGTCAGGGGTTGCGCGCTGTGCTGCAAGCCGAAAAGGAATTCCAGTTGCTGGGCGAAGCTGAAAATGGCCTTGACGCCGTGCGCCTGGTTGAACGATTGCGCCCGCAGGTGTTGATCGTTGATTTGATGATGCCGGGTTTGCACGGCCTGCAAGTCACGCGCGAAGTGAGCAAAACCGGCACGCAAGTCGTCGTGCTTTCAATGCAGGCGGATGAGCCTTATGTGCTGGAAGCCCTGCGCAACGGAGCCAAAGCCTACGTCATGAAAGACGCTCCGCCGCAGGAATTGATTCTAGCCCTGCGCGAAGCCGCTGCCGGACGGCGTTATCTGAGCAGTCCCCTGACCGAGCGCGCCATTGAAATCTTTCGCAAAGCCAGCCTGGAGGTTCCGATAGATGCGTATGAAACGCTGAGCGACCGCGAACGCGAAGTCTTGCAGTTGACGGCGGAAGGCCTGTCCAGCACGCAAATCGCCGAGCGGTTATTCATCGGCGCGCGGACTGTGGAAACACACCGCATCAACCTGATGCGAAAACTCGGCTTGCACAATCAAACCGAAATGATCCGCTATGCCGTGCGGCGTGGCATCGTCAGGTGAACCCCGTGGCTTCTTTGGGCCGTCGGCGAACGTTAGATTCAGCCGTTTGACTGGCAAGCTTGACAGGCGCGGCACAGGCTGCGGTTGATCCAGTATGCGCCCAGGATCGAGCTTGCTCCGGCAACCGCCAGCGGCGTTCCGATTCGCAATTCGTCTTCAAACCACAGTCTGGCCGCCAGTATCAAGGCAAATCCTAGCGCGAAAATCGCAATCGGCCTCAGCCGCCGATGATGCCGCCGGTAATCTGGAATCAGGTTGAGGGCTCCCAGTGCGAAAGAAGTGCTGATGAGCAGCCATTCGACGGGTTCGTCAGCCAATACGTTTAGCCCTGCCAGCGGCAGCAAGACCAGAAACGGCGTCACCGCGCAATGCAATGCGCAGGCTGTCGTTGCGGCAACGCCAACTCTTTCAAGCCAGGCTTTGCTCATGTTTTTCACCTTCCCAATGAGAGACCGGATACACGGATTCGCTGGATCATTTGCCTTTCTTCGACGCCTTGAGCGGGTTCAGCGCGCGTGGCGCGCGGTCTTTGGCTTGCTGGTCGAGAATTGCTTTGCAATCGCAGTTATTCATTTTTTCTTCCAGCCATTGCCGCGCGTCAACTGTGTGCGGCAATGAGGCGAACACGAAATAGGACACAGCGCCGGCACAATTCCGGCAGATCACCTTGTATTTTTTGACGGATGCCATTTGAGATTTCCTCTGTGTGAAAGTCAGTTGGAATGAACGACGCTTATGCGTTGGCTGGCAACGCAATGTCGCTTTCTTCTTCGAGATCGTCCCAGTAATCGAACGGGTCTTTGAATTTGGCCCACCCTGGCGGCCCCGAAGCCATTTCCTTGTCGGTCAGCAACGCGCGGTTCAGCATTTGTTCGATTTTTCCCCGGTCATATTTGACGCCGATGATGACAATCTCCTGTCGCCGATCACCGATTTCAGGAAGCCAGACTTGCTCGACCACTTGGCGGGTTTCTTCATCTTCCGGCCATTCGTCGCGCGGAATGGCGGCGTACCACAGACCTGCGGGTTCGGCGCGGCTGGCGTTTCCGGCTTGCGACCACAGCCCGACCACATCATTGCGCGAAGCCAGCCAGAAAAAGCCTTTGGAACGAATGACGCCGGGCCAATCCTGATTGATCGTTTCCCAGAATCGTTCCGGGTGAAAAGGACGCCGCGCGCGATAAACAAAACTGCTGATGCCGTATTCTTCGCTTTCAGGAATGTGTTCGCCGCGCAATTCCTTTAACCAGCCGGGAGCGGCGCTTGCCTTTTCAAAGTCGAACAAGCTGGTGTCTAACACCTGATCAAGCGGTACGTGACCAAATTCGGCGCGAATCAATCTGGCGTCAGGATTCAGGCTGCGCAGGATGGCTTCCAGTTTGCGCAAACTCGTTTTGGCTACCAGATCGGTTTTGCTGATGACGATGACATTGGCAAATTCGACTTGATCCACCAACAGGTCAACGATGGTGCGGTCGTCTTCTTCGCTGAGGCCAATGCCTTTTTCGCGCAATTCGGCGGCATCTTCGTAATCTTTCAGAAAGTTGAGCGCGTCCACCACGGTGACCATTGTGTCGAGCCGGGCAATGTCCGAAAGACTCCTGCCGGTTTCATCGCTGAAGGTAAACGTTTCGGCCACGGGCAACGGTTCGCTGATGCCTGTGGATTCGATCATCAGGTAATCAAAGCGTCCTTCGCGCGCCAGCTTTCCGACTTCGATCAGCAAATCTTCGCGCAGCGTGCAACAGATACAGCCGTTGGACATTTCGACCAACTTTTCTTCGACGCGGTTGAGTTCAGTGCCGCCCAGTTCAGGATGTCTGACCAGTTGCGCGTCAATGTTGATCTCACTCATATCGTTGACGATGACGGCGACACGTTTGCCTTCGCGGTTGGCCAGCACGTGGTTGAGCAATGTTGTTTTGCCTGCGCCCAGAAAACCGGATAAGACCGTGACGGGCAGGCGTTTTGTTTCGGCATTTGCGTTGGAAAAGGACATTCTGGTTATTCACTCTCCTTCAGTAAGATTTCGCATTCGCGTTGCAGCGCCTGCCAGCGACCGACCGCTTGATCCGCCGGTATGATTGTGGTGTTCCATTCCGCCAGACAGCGGCGGCGATATGCCAGGCCGCGAGATTCGATGACCCAGGCTTCGTACTGGCTGATCCATTGCAGCGCGGTCACCAGCAGCGTCAGCAAGCGTCGCCGCTCATTCGGCGTCCGAGCATTGCGCATTTTGGGAAGTTGTTCAGATTGCCAGATGGGCAATGACAGTCTGGATTCTTTTAGCCACTTGGGCGAAAAGCCGTACCGTTTGACATACATTCCGCCCAAATCGCGGTCGCCCAAAAACAGACCGAAACCCCACAGCACGATGGCGCGCCCGTCGGGCAACAACAGTTCATAGCCAGTGCAACCACGGTTGCATTCCGTTTCGGGCGCACGATGCCGCGTAAAGCCGTAATCGAGCAGAACGTTCTCCTGTGGGCGCTTCACGTCTTGCCCCCACAGCCAGCATTGTTGATGCATCAATGCTGCGCCCGCCTGCCGGATAGATTGCGGCAACAGCAAGCGGCGACGCGGTGAAGTTTTGATGGTTGAACGCTCGCTGGTCTGTCGCATAAGTCGGTCAGGGCTTGGATGACATTGAGATGATGCGCGAATGCGGCAAGATAAAAGGGGGAAGGGAAGTGCGCGATTGCTTTGTCGCGAATGGTCGTTGGTGGTGGGTGACTGGTTAGAATAAGGTGGTGAATGAGCGGCCTCTGACCAGCAAGATACGAGCGCCGCCATTTACGTGATCTGCGCCAATGGTTCAAGAACTCCAAAGAAGCGCTTTACGTGCGCACGTCTACCTCACAAACTGAGCATTGTTCTCATTCTGAAATACACGAACGAAAATAAAAGCATATGAAACACCTGATTCTTTTCTGCATCGCGCTACTGGCGCTTGTTTCCGGCAGGCGCTGGGCGGCGGCTGATGCAGCGCAATCGCCTATTACGAACATCGGCGCACGGTTGGAATTGTTTGTGGATCGCCAGCTTGTCGAAAGCACGCGTGGCGTCACATTTGAATTGCAACGCCCGCTAGCGGCTGAAAAAGTGCTCACTTTTGATAAACCCTGGGAAGGCGCGTTCGCCGGGTATTGCACGGTGATCAAAGATGGCGCGGTCTATCGGTTGTACTATCGGGGGTTGCCGGTGGCGAAAGCTGACGGCAGTGAAAGTGAGACAACCTGTTACGCCGAATCGCGCGATGGCATTCATTGGATCAAGCCTGATCTGGGGCTGTTTGAAGTGATGGGCACGCGGCAGAACAACGTGATTCTGGCCAATAGCGCGCCGCTCTCGCACAACTTCAGCCCGTTGCTCGATACACGCCCTGGTGTTGTGGCAACAGAACGCTTCAAGGCTCTGGCTGGAACCAGCCGCAGCGGGCTGTTTGCGTTTGTGTCGGCGGATGGCATTCGCTGGCACCAGTTCAGCGAACAGCCAGTGATGACGAAGGGCGCTTTCGATTCGCAAAATCTTGCCTTCTGGTCTGAGAGCGAAGGGCAATATGTTTGTTACCTGCGCGTTTTCAAAACCATCGGCGGGAAAGGCGTGCGCTGGGTGGCACGCGCTACGTCAAAAGACTTCCTGCATTGGAGCGAGCCGGTCGAGATGAGTTTCGGTGACGCGCCGCCGGAGCATTTGTACACGAACCAAACGCATCCGTACTTTCGCGCTCCGCATATTTATCTTGGCATCGCGGCGCGCTTTATGCCCGGTCGGCAAGTGTTGAGCGACGCCCAAGCCCGTGCCGTCAATGTTGATCCCGGCTATTTCAAAGACATTTCCGACAGCGTATTGCTCAGCAGCCGGGGTGGCACGCGCTATGACCGAATGTTCCTCGAAGCGCTGATCAAACCAGAAATCGGCTGGGAAAACTGGACTTCGCGGACGAATTATCCAGCGCTGAATATTGTGCCGACCGGACAGCATGAAATGTCGTTCTACGTGCAGAAAAATTATGGTCAGCCGACGCATCATTTGCAGCGATACACGCTGCGCACGGATGGACTGGTCGCTGCGCGTGCGCCATACACGGGCGGCGAGCTGGTGACCAAACCGCTGAAATTCGCCGGGAAAAAGCTGCTGCTCAATTTCGCTACGTCAGCAGCGGGCGGCGTTCGCGTAGAAATTCAAGATGCCGCCGGTCGCCCGTTGCCGGGTTTCGCGCTCACCGATGCCGTCGAACTAATCGGCAATGAAATCGAACGCGCCGTCGCTTGGCGCGCGGGTGAAGATGTCAGTGCGTTAGCCGGGCAAGCCGTGCGGCTGCGGTTTGTGATGAAAGATGCGGAGTTGTTTTCCTATCGGTTTCGCTGAATGAACAGAGGAGGCAGCCCTGTTTCAGTAATCGGTGCGACAGGATAAATCGGCAATGACTTCGTTTAGATTGATATCTGCGGTCAACGCCTGATCCCGTTGCAGCTCCGTTTTGAGCAACACCTGGCCCGACGGCGCAATCAGATATGAAGCGAGAGCCTGCGGTTCCTGGCCGTTATTCACGCTACAAACAAAAACGCTTTGTTCGATGGCGCGCGCGATCAGGAGGTGCTCCCATTGCGCATCCTGCGGCTGAATGGCGTTGTTGAGATGAAAAATGATCTGCGCTCCCGCCATCTTTAAGGCGCTCCAGGTTTGCGGGAAGAGCAATTCGCGGCACGCCTGTATGCCAAGCGTCAGATCGCCGACGGTGTAAGGCGTCACCTCTGTTCCCGGCGCAAACACCTTTCGGTCGAGCGCGGACAGTTCGACCTTATGATGAATGTGCCGTGCGCCAGCGCTCGTCAGGAGCAGAACCGAGTTATGCCAGCGGTCTTCGTGCAGAAGCGCCGTGCCGAACAGGCAATTGCATTTTCGCGCCAGGACGAGTTGCTGAATTTCTTCGATGGCGCGCGCAATAGCCGTGGCGTCGAGGCGAACCAGATACTCCGTGCGGTCGGGGAAGTATCCAGATAGCACACCTTCCGGAAAAACCACCCACTCATCCACTTGCGCCGTGTGGAGCGCATCCATCATTCGCGCCTGATTGGCGGCCATCTCTTCCTGAACACCGAGTTGCACGATTTTGACTTTCATCCTCCAAAATTATCACGGTTTGCATAGCAGGTCAGCTAAAAGCACGGCGATTTCCTTTTCGGTCAGAGTGCGATGTCACAAGGAGCCCGTCGCTTGTCGTAGGGGCAGCTAATTGGCTCAAAACTCCCGCCTGCGTTCTATTTCCAACTATTCGTTGAAAACAAGACGCCGAGCTGCCTTCTTCATCACTACATTGCCACACTGAATTTTCCTTTTTATTTTAGGAGGCAATATGGAAACGCTCTGGCAAGATGCGCATTATGCCGCGCGGTCGCTGTGGAAACGACCGGGCTTTGCGTTGGTGGTTGTGCTCACGCTTGCGCTCGGCATTGGCGCAAACACTGCGATTTTCAGTTTGATATACGGCATTCTGCTGCGACCGTTTCCGTACCGCGATGCAGAGCGTATCGTGCGCGTTGAATCCGTAGACACCAAAACCACCGGCAATATTCAAGGCGGGTCGCAACTCGACCTCGGCGACTGGCAACAGCACACGCGCGGCTTTGATTCCTTCGGGCTGTACATCACTTTTCCCAGCATCCTCAACACAGGCAACGGCGCTTCGCAATCGGTGACATTGACGTTCGTTTCGCAACAGGTATTTCCGCTGCTCGGCATCAATCCGGCGCTGGGGCGCAGCTTTCAGCCCGCCGAAGATCAGATCGGCGGCGATGTGCTGAAAGCTGTGTTGAGTTATGGTTTGTGGCAAACCAGCTTTGGCGGTGCGCAAGATGTGCTGGGCAAAACAGTGCAATTGCGCGGCGCAACGTACACGATTGTCGGCGTGATGCCGCCGGGCTTTCGCTTCCCGGAACGGTCGGACATCTGGGTTCCGTTGCAGGCGCGTTACGCCGGATACAAAGCTGAGTTTTGGAAAGCGCGGGACTTCCGCGTGCATACGGCCATTGCGCGGATCAAAGACGGCGTGACGCTCGAACAGGCGCAAGCGGAACTCGGCGCGCTCGGCGCACAACTCGCCCACGAATTTCCGAACACCAACGAAGGTATCCGGCTGCAACTCAAGCCGTTGCGCGATGCCGAAGTCGGCAACATTCGCCCGTATTTATTGCTGCTCGGCGGCGCGGTGGGATTGGTCTTGCTGATTTGCTGCGTCAACGTAGCGAACCTCTTGCTCGCTCGTGGCGCGGCCCGCGAACGCGAACTGGCGATTCGTGCGGCACTCGGTTCCAGCCGCTGGCGCACAGTGCAAATGCTGCTCGTGGAAAGTCTGCTGCTGGCATTGGCTGGCGGCGTGTTGGGCGTGGCACTCGCGTGGCCAGGTTTGCAGGCCTTGCTGAAGCTGATTCCCGTCGAATTGCCGTTCTGGATGAAGATTGAACTCAACTGGCCGGTGCTTGGGTTCAGCCTGCTGGTGACGATGACCACGGGCGTGCTGTTCGGACTGGTTCCGGCGTTGCAACTATCGCGGGTGAATCTGCAAAATGCGCTGAAAGACAGCGCGAAAGGCTCGTCGGGCGGAGCTGGTTCGCTGCGCTTGCGCAATGGCTTGATCGTGGCCGAAGTCGCGTTCTCGTTGTTGTTGCTGGTCGGCGCAGGATTGATGATGCAGAGCTTCATGCGCTTGCAGCAGGTGAACACAGGCATCAACGCCGAGCGGCTGATGACAGTGTATCTGTCGCGCTTTCTGCCCAACAGTACGCCGCAGGAACAAGTCGCGGCTTATTCCGATCAGTTTCGCCGCGTGATGGATGCGTTCGCCAAAATTCCCGGCGTTGTGTCAGTGGGCGGCGGTTATGACATTCCGTATTACAACAAACCAGAACAGCGCGAAAAGCAGGAAATCGCCATCGTCGGGCAAAGCGAACGCGAACAGAATCACAACGCGCCCGCCATTGGCGTAGACGTGACGCCCGGCTATTTCCAAACGCTCGGCGTGCCCTTGCTGGAAGGCCGCGATTTCAACGAAGCCGATACGCTCGACAAACCGCGCGTTGTGATCGTCAGCCAGTACACGGCCAACACGCTCTGGCCGGGGCGCCCCGCCATCGGGCAGCAAATCCGCTGGGGCAAGGCAACGGACGGCAATCCGTATTGCACTGTCATCGGTGTTGTCGGCAACACGAAATGGTCAGCGGCGGAAAACGAGCCGGGCTTTGAGCTGTATTACTCCTACCGGCAGTGGCCTCCGCCCGCGCTGCACGTGCTAGTGCGGACGCAAACCGATCCTGAACAACTGACGCCACTGCTGCGTCGCACAGTTCACGAAATCAATCCCGACATCGCCATCAATCTCATCAAACCCATTGGCACGATCATCAGCGAAGCCAACTGGCAACGGCGCTTGTGGGGCGTGCTGTTTGCGCTGTTTGCCGGCATCGCGCTGTTGCTGGCAGCGGTCGGTTTGTACGGCGTAATGAGTTATCTGGTCAGCCAACGCACCCGCGAAATCGGTTTGCGGATGGCGCTCGGCGCACGCGGCGTGGATGTCTGGCGTTTGATTGTCGGACAAGGGCTGAAAGTCGTCGCGCTCGGCGTAGTGGTCGGCGTAATCGCAGCCATTGCGTTGGCGCGCGTGATGACCAGCTTGCTGTTTGGCATCACGGCGACTGATCCGCTGACTTATGCGGGCGTCGCGTTGTTGTTGGCAATCGTAGCTGTGCTCGCCTGTTTTGTGCCTGCACGACGTGCGGCCAAAGTTGATCCGATGATTGCGTTGCGGGCTGAGTAGCCTTGGCGACACTTCGCATTAGGCATCGCCATGCAAATCCATTGGGTCCTAAAAAACGCGCCACTCATTGGTTACTTTTAGCCATTCGTTGCCCGTTCTGCTCCGCTCATAAAATTGTCTGCGGCACGGTGCATTTCGGCATTTACCTGTGGCCTTTTCCTGCGTCAATGCTAATGAATGCGTTTGCTCCATTTAGTTCATCCTACATTGCCCGCCGCGCACGAAGACCTGTTTCTGGCGCGTTATGAACTTTTGCTCGCGTGGGCTTTGCCGCTGACCGAAGGCGATGCGACAGCGGCGGAAGATTTGGTGCATGACGCCTTCGTGCAATTCACCCTGGCGCAGCCTGACCTTCAGACTATTGAAAACCTCGACGGATATTTGCGACAGATGTTGCGCAACCTGCGCGTGTCGCAAGGCCGCCGCGCCGCTCACAAACGCGAACAGCCGCTGTGCATCGCCGATTACGATTCGGCGGAATTGAGTTTGCGCACCGAAGAAATCCACGCGGGACTCAGCGCACGCGAAGAGTTACGGTTGATTTGCCAATACGCCCTTGCGCGCCGCCACAGTTCCAAAGCCGCTAGCGTGCTGATGCTGCGCTTTTTTCACGGCTATCTGCCCGGCGAAATCGCGCGCGTGGTTTCGCTGGAAGAAAGCACGGGGCGGGGCGCGGTCAAACAATGGCTCAGTGTGGCGCGCCGCGAAGCGCGGCAATTCCTGCACGACCCGTCCGCGCTGCATTTCGTCAATCCATCCGCGCACGAAACGCCACCTGTCGAAGTGCCGCGCGGCGGTGACGAAGGCGAATTTTTGCAAGCCTTGCGCGCCGCCATTTTCGCTGCGCCGCAACCGCAAGCCTGTCTGAGCGCGCGCCAACTCAAAGCGATTTATCAACAACGACAGCCCATTGAAACGTCATTGCTCGCGCATCTGGTTTGTTGCGCGCGTTGTCTGGCGCAGGTCAACAAACTGTTGCGCATCGCGCCGCAGGACAGTCATTTTCCCGACGATCCATCGAATTCATCAGTGCCGCACGCCCCCAAGCGGCGCGGCTTGCGGCTCGCGCGTTCGACCAATGAGTTGAAAACCAAAAGCCATCGCCGCCGCGAACAGACGCTCGAACACGAACCGGCGGAACTGCACATTTACGCCAACGGCTTCCTCGTCGCCACGCACAGCGTGGACGCATCGCACAATCGTTTGTCGCTCCGGGTTCATCTCGACGAACCGCTGGCGTTCATCGAAATTTTCAGCGAACAGAGCCTGCGCTTGCTGTATCTGCCAGTCGGCGAAGCGCCCGCCACGACAATCAAGCAAACGGCGCACCTTCAATTGAGCCAAGCACGCACGCTCGATGCCACGCTTAATTTCGCTTCGCCCTGGCCAGTGCTGGAACTGACCTATTGCGGATTGCCGAAGGTGGAATGCGGATTGGAAGACACGCAGGTTTTGCCAAGCCTCTTTTCTGTAACGACAGGCAAGAGCGGGTTCCTTGCCAATCTCAAATCCGCAATCTCAAATCCGCAATCCGCAATCAAATGGTTGTTGCGCCCCTTGACCATCACCATCTTGCTGGCGGCGTTGTTGATTGTCGGCGCGGTTGGGCAAAAGCTGGGCTGGTGGTTTGCCGCGCCTGTGAACCCTGCGCCGCGTGAAGTGCGTCCGAGTAAATCAACGCCGGAACGCACGCCCACGAGTTTGCCAAACGCCGAAACAAACACTGAGAAATCCGCCGCGTCGCCGCTTCCCGCTCTCCCCGCGTCTGGGTCGCCGGTTGCCTCGCCGTCCGTGCCGCCTGCTGTCGCCACCGCCGAACTCGAACTCGAAGCCCTGCGCCTGTTGCAACAGGCCAACGCCGATACGCACGAACAGATCGAAGTGCGCCGCACAGCAGCAGGCAAATTACGCATCGAAGGCATGCTGGAAACCGACGCGCGCAAGGCCGAATTGCTGCAAGCCTTGTCGTCTTTGCGCACGCATCCCGCCATCGAAATTCACCTGCAAACCGTTGCCGAAGCGGCGCAGCGATTGCGCGCTGCGCCAGCCTTGCCCGCCACCGCCATCGAACGCGAAGAAGTTACCGTCACGAAATTGCCGGTGGACGCCGAACTGCGGCGACACTTTACAGCGCGTGGGGTAGCGGCGGAACAGATAGATGACGAGATCGAACGGTTTACCGCCGCGACCTTACAGCGTTCGCGTCAGATGGCGCGTCACGCCGGAGCCTTGCGCCAATTGGCCGGACGGTTTTCCGCCGCGCAATTGCAAACGCTGGATGCAGCGGGCCGTGCCGTCTGGCTGTCATTGCTGCATTCGCACGCACGCAGCCTGCGTGATGAAACGTTGCAGTTGCGCGCTTCGCTTGCGCCCGTGCTGTCCGGCAGCGGGGCCTCCATCAACGAAAACAACAGCATCAACAACGACGAAGACTTGCGCCGCGTCTGCGAGCGTGTCGCCCAACTGAGCGCCGAAAGCGACCGGATAGTACGCGCGGCGTTTACTGTTTCCGCGAACGCCGCGCCTGTTGGCGTGCGTTCCGCCACATTTTTCACCAGCCTGCATCGCATCGAGCATTTGGCCGAAGCGATCAGCAATACGAAATAACGACGTAGCGCGGACTGCCAGTCCGCACGGCAAACTTACGCGGACTGGCAGTCCGCGCCACATCAGGAATTATGAAAAAGCACACTTTGAACTTCATCATCGGCTTTACACTTTTCGCTTTCGCGCCCTGCGCCTACGCGCAATCTGCGACGGCTACGCTGAGCGGAACCGTCGTTGATCCGCAAAATGCCAGCGTCATCGGCGCGACCATCAAAGCCGTCAACACGGCGACCAATCTGGAACGCAGGACCACCACCAACGGCGAAGGCTTTTTCCTGTTGCCGCTGTTGCCGCCGGGCAATTACACGTTGAATGTCGAGCAGGCGGGTTTTGCTTCAATTGATAAGCGTGATGTGATCTTGAACGTCGGCGATCAACGATCATTGCTGATTCAATTGCGCGTGGGCGGTGTCACGGCGATCCTGAACGTGACGGATCAAGCCTCGGCGGTCAATGAATCGCCGACCGTCGGCACGGTGATCAACCGACAATTTGTTGAGAATCTGCCACTCAACGGGCGCAGCTTTCAATCGTTGATTCAACTGACGCCGGGAGTTGTGCCCGTCTTCTCCAATTCACAGCGGCAAGGTCAATTTTCGGTCAATGGGCAACGCGAATCGTCGAACTATTTTACGGTGGACGGTGTCAGCGCCAATTTGGGGGTGCAGGTCAACGGCACGCAGTTTTATGGCATCGGCGGTGAATATCCGGGCTTCAATGCGCAAGGGGGAACGAACAGTTTGGTTTCGGTGGACGCGTTGGAAGAATTCAGGATTCAGACTTCAACCTATGCACCGGAATTCGGGCGAACACCAGGGGCACAGGTTTCGATTGTGACGCGGAGCGGGACGAACACTTTTCACGGCTCGCTGTTTGAATACCTACGCAATGAGGCGTTGGACGCAAATGACTGGTTCGCCAACCGCAATCGGTTGGCGAAACCTCCACTGCGTCAAAATCAATTTGGCGGCACGTTCAGTGGCCCCGTGTCTTTGCCCGAAAAGTTATTTGGCCCTGCCGCCATTGACGGGCGCGACCGTACGTTTTTCTTTTTCTCACATGAATCGCTACGACTGCGCTTGCCCAAGGTAGCAACGAACGTCCGTGTTCCCAGCCTCAGCGTGCGCGAGCGTGCAACTGGGCCGCTGGCAATCGTGGTCAATGCGTTCCCTTTGCCGAATGGCGCAGAATCAACCAACGGCTTTGCCTTTTTCAATGCCAGTTATTCCGATCCATCCAGTTCGACCGCCACGGCCATTCGCCTGGATCATCGGTTCAGCGATAAGCTACAGGTTTTTGGCAGATATAATTATTCTCCCTCTGAAAATGTCATTCGCGGCCAGAGCGGAAACTCACTGGGCGTGTTGCGTGCGCTGCGTTATGAAGCGCAAACGGCCACACTGGGGTTAACCTATGTGCCGACGGCGCGGGTCATCAATGACTTGCGTGTCAATTACAGCCGCAACGATGGCGAGCGCGCCGCCGCGACAGACAGCTTTGGCGGCAGTCGTCCGCCTGATGCCGCCGCGTTGTTGCCGTCGTTTGCCAACATCAACAACACGGAACTGGTCTTCAACCTCGAAGGATTCACCGGCCCCACGCTCACGCTGGGGCAAAGCACAAACAATGCGCAACGACAATTGAATCTGGTGGATACACTCTCGTTGGTGCGTGGCGGGCATGAACTCAAATTCGGTGTGGATTACCGCCAGCTCCGCCCCGTCTTTGCCTACCCGCCGTATTCATTGTTTGTCCGCTTCGACAATCTGAATCAGGCCTTGACCGGCATTGCGCGTTCCGTCTCAGTCTCGTCAACTGATACGCCGTTGTACCCGCAATACATGAACCTTTCACTCTTTGCGCAAGATACGTGGCGCGCGACAAAACGGCTGACCGTGACTTATGGCGTCCGCTACGAACTCAATCCGCCACCGGGTGAAGGCAAGGACAGAGGCATTCTGGCGGTGCGTGGCGTTGATAACTTTGCGACGATGAATATTGCGCCACGGGGGACGCCGCTTTATGAGACGACCTGGAATAATTTCGCGCCGCGTCTGGGCGTTGCCTATCATTTGGCCCAATCAACCTGGTTCACCACGGTAGTGCGGGGCGGAGTCGGCATTTATTACGACACCACGCCCACGCAAATTGGGCAGGCGTATGATCCGTTTAATGCGCCGTTTGGCGGCAGTTCGGGTGTGAGTCTGACGCCCTATCCGCCAAACCCGGACTTGCTGCGTCGCCCCGCCACTTCAACCAACCCGCCATATTTCGGGGTCATCGGTTTTGAGCCAGACTTGAAGCTGCCATATTCGATTCAGGGCAATCTCGCGGTCGAACAATCGCTCGGCACAAATCAGACCATCACTGCAACGTACCTGACCGCCCACGGCAGGCGGCTATATCGTTCGGATCTTTATAGCAACCCGAACCCGACGTTCACGACGTTTCGCCTGACGCGGGATAATGCGACATCGAGTTATCACGCGTTGCAATTGCAATTCACCCGGCGGCTCGCGCACGGGTTGCAAGCACTGGCGTCTTACACGCTTTCACGTTCGATTGATAATGCTTCTAACGATACTGCCAGCACCGCCAGCCGCTTGATTGATCCGCGTCAGAATCGCGGGCCATCGGATTTCGACCGCCGCCAAACGTTCAGTACCGCTGTCACCTATGATCTTCCCACGCCTAATTTCGGACGTGCCGGACGCGCTGTGCTAGGCGGTTTTTCAATAGATGCGGTAGTGAAATACCTGTCCGCTGCGCCGTTCAATGTCACGGTCACTCGCGCCTTGACGGGCGATCCGTTCGGCAATAACTCTGTTCCCTTGCGCCCTGACGTGGCGGCGAATGCGGCGTTTTATTTGAGCGACGCCACCGTGCCTGGCGGACAACGATTGAACGCTGCTGCCTTTGCGATTCCGACCGAGTTGCGGCAAGGCAATCTTTCCCGCAATGGTTTGCGCGGGTTCAGTCTGCGGCAGGTAGATTTCGCCTTGCGGCGTCAATTCAAACTGACGGAACGCATCGTGCTGCAAATGCGCGGCGAAGCATTCAATCTTTTCAATACGCCGAACTTTGCCGACCCCTCCGGTACGCTGGGCAGCGTCAATGCTCCCGGAGTTTTCACGCCCTCCGCCACCTTTGGGGTAACGTCTTCGATGCTCAATCGCAGCATCGGCGGGTTGAATGCGCTCTATCAAATCGGCGGGCCGCGTTCGATGCAATTGGGGCTGCGATTGCAGTTTTAATTACCAACGGAGTAGTTCAATGATCCTAAAAATCGCAGCCAAGGAAATCACGAATACTGTGCGTGACCGGCGGTTTCATCTTGGCGTTGTCACCCTATTGGTTTTGTTGCTGCTTGCGCTGGGCGTCGGCTGGCATTCCTACCGTGAAAATTCCGCGCTACAACGGGCGGCGCAAGCCAGCCAGCGTGAGCAGTTCTTGAACCGCAAAGCCGCCAACGCGCACATTGCAGCGCACGGCGGAATGACGGTCTTTCGACCCTACAACAATCTGTCAATCATTGATGAAGGGCTGGATTCCTATGTCGGAACTTCGATTTTCCTCGAAGCGCACCGTTCAAACGATTATCAAAATCGTCCGGCGGAAAGAACCGCAGCCGTCAACCGCTTCGGCGAATTGACCGTCGCACTGGTTTTGCAGCTCTTTGTGCCGCTGCTGATTATTTTGCTCACCTATGCGGCGTTTGCCGGGGAGCGCGAACAAGGCACGTTGCGGCAAGTGATGAGTCTTGGCCTGCACCCGCGCGATTTCGCGCTTGGCAAGGCACTGGGCGTTTCTGTGCCGCTGCTGTTGATTCTGATTCCGGCGGCCTTGCTGGGCGTGCTGGCCCTAGCGTTGAGCAGCAGTACCTTGAGCGCAAGTCTGCCGCGGATGGTGTGGTTGTCGCTTGGTTACACGGTTTATTTCGTGATTTTCGTTAGCCTCGGTTTATGTGTTTCAGCCCGCGCGCGCAACAGTCAGCGTGCCCTGATTACGCTGTTGGGTTTCTGGTTGGTGACTTGTTTGATCTTTCCACGTCTCGCTGCCGATTTGGGTGAACGTATCTATTCGACCGCGCCGCCGCCCGAAAAGACGTTTGCCGATGCCAGCGAACAGGCGCACAGCTTTACCGCAGATTATTTAGCGCGGACCAAACAACTTGAGGCAGAGCTTTTGCAAAAGTACAACGTCAAAACCCGCGCCGAACTTCCTGTCAGCGTTTCTGCACTGATGCTGTACCGTTCTGAAGAAGAAGACACCAAAGCGCAACGGAAGAAATTTACTGAATTGTTCAATCAATATCAGAAACAAAATCGGCTTTTTCAATCGCTCGGCATCTTCGCCCCGGCTCTGGCGATACAATCGGTTTCGATGGGGCTGGTGGGCAGCGATGTCGCGCACTTTCGACACTTCGCCGAACAAGCCGAAGAGTATCGCTACCAGATGGCGCAAAAACTGAACGAAGATTTAATCAATCATCCGTTCACGGATTTTCAAGCGAATCGAATTGCTTACCACACACGCGAACGTGCCGTTTATGAAAGCATTGCGCCGTTTGAATACGCTATGCCCGATTGGCGTTGGAGCGCGGGTCATTTAGTTTGGCCTTGCATCGTGCTGACATTGTGGCTGCTCGGCATGTTGATTGCGATTGGGCTGTTTGTCGCCCGGATGCGCATTGACTGAAACGATGATGAAAATGGAGTTCCTGAATAAAAACCTTCTGCGCTGGCAATGGCGCATCTTACGCCGCGAACGCGTGGTGCAAATTGCCGTCGGCTTGTTATTGCTGGCTTGCAGCTACGCGCTTTTCAACGGCTTTACCGAAGCGAATTCGCAGCAACGCGATGTTCTTGCCAGCCAGGCGTTTCAAAACGCGCTGTTTGATAAAACGCGTCAGACCCTGGCGGCATACGAGCAAAAAACGCCAGCGGAAGAAGGCGCGCGTGCGGCTCCCAATGCTGCGGCCACCGTGCGCGATGAACTAGCGAATTTCAAAGCCGTTCTGCCCCCTGCGCCTGCCGCGCCGCTCGCCGTGGGACAAAGCGATCTTTACCCGCAAGCGTATTACTACCGCAAATTCAATGATGACAGCCCGGCGCAAGCGACAGTAGACGGACGGAGTTTATCCAACGTCTTTCCGCAAAAATTAACGGCCAATCCATTGCGGTTGTTGACTGGGCGATTTGATTTGGCTTTCGTGCTTTTATACATCTTCCCGCTGCTGATCATCGCGCTCAGCTTCAACCTGATCGCGGCGGAAGCTGAATCGGGAACGCTTGCGCTTTTTCTCTCGCAACCAGTGACACTGGGAACGCTCGTCATGAGCAAAACGCTGATTCGGTTCGCGCTGGTCGCTGTGACCGCGATATTGTTTCCGGCTTTGAGCGTGGCGTTTGTCGGATTGTTCACCCGACACGGCTTGAGCTTTTGGCGGTTGGTGATTTGGAGCCTGGCCGCCGCTGGATACGGAATCTTTTGGTTTGCGCTGGCACTGTACATCAACAATCGCCGAAAAAGCTCCGTCCACAACGCACTGACGCTTGCCGTGGGATGGCTTGGCATCGTCATTATTCTTCCTGTTATTACTGGACTTGCCGCGCAAATTATTTTCCCTGTTCCGTCAAGTTTGATGATCGCCGATAAAGAACGCGCCATTCGCACGGAGGCACAAGAAAAAGCTACGCACAGTACCGACCTGTTACGCACAAATTTTGCGGCGAGGTTCCCGCCACAACCTGACGAAAAAGCCGCCTCACCACGCTTAAATACGCTGCGCAATAGCGAATATCTCAGCGTGCCGGAAACGGACGACCTCTTATCCGATTACTTTCGCCGCCACCCCGAGTGGAAACAGCACGTCACTTACAGCAGGATGATTTTTGCCATTCAACAAGCACGTGATGAATACATCGAGGCGCAATTGTTTCCGCTGCTTGAGGCCGCCGAGAAGCAACGTGCGCGGCAGGAAGCTTTTGTAAATGTCTCCGGGCTGCTTTCGCCAGCTATCGTTCTGCAAAAAGTGCTAAGTGATGTAGCGGGAACAGGCGCGACGCGTCACCAGAATTTCGTCCGGCAGTTCGATGAGTATGTTCGCCGACGCAATCAGTTTTTCGCCGCACGGGTGTTTCAAGGTCAGCCCATCACCTCGACCGAGATCAGCGACTCGTTGAAATTTGTCTTCCACGAGGAGGGCATGAGCAAGCTCCTGCAACGTGTAACTTGGCCGCTGCTGCTATTACTGCTGTTACCGGTGTCCCTGATGGTTTGGGGCATCCGTATTTATCGCAAGCCTAGTCTGACCGAAACCCGTAATCTGACACATTGAGGGCTACCGAAGGTAATTACGGGAAGCATTGCTGAATAATTACCTCCTCAGACGCTTCACCCTCTGATTCCGACCATTGGTTGAATATCTTTCGCAGACACCTTACCTGTTGTGAAATCCTTTCGCCTATTTCCAAATATGGAGGCATACGCGATGGAGACTTTCTGGCAAGACTTACGCTACGGCGCACGCACGCTTGGCAAACGACCAGGCTTTACCGTCGTAGTCATTCTCACACTGGCGCTCGGCATCGGCGCGAACACGGCGATTTTCAGTTTCGTGAACGGGTTGTTGCTGCGCCCGTTGCCTTACAAAGATGCAGATCAGCTGGTGCGCATCACGGCCTTGCGCGGCAATGAAGAAGGTCGTTTCTCTATGCTCGAACTCAAGGATATGCGCGAGCAGTTGGGGTCGTTTGAGAGCATCGGCGCGTACATTCCGGGCGCGCAGTACAACTACAGCGGCGACGGCGCGCCCGAAGAGTTTTCGGCGATTCTGGCTTCGCGCGAATTCTTTGACGTGATGGGCGTACCGCTCGCGCTCGGCACGGTCTGGCCGGTGGAATATGACCGCGAACGCAACTTCGGCGTCGTGTTGACGCACGAGGTTTGGAAGCGGCGCTTTGGCGGTGATCCGAATGTGCTGGGGCGCAAGATCACGCTCGACGCCGCGCCGTTTTATACGATTTATGGCGTGCTGCCGCCGAATTTCAATTTCCCGTCCACCACACAAGTCTTTCGCTCCATCGCCATCAACAAGAACCTACCGAATTACGAAGAGCGCGACAAACGCAATGTGTACGCCGTCGCGCGGCTCAAACCCGGCGTGAGCGTCGAACAGGCGCGCGTGGAACTTGCCGCCTTCAGCCAGCGACTCGCAACGACGTATCCTGACTTGAACAAAGGCTTGTCGTTCACGCTGAAGCCGCTGCGCGATTTGACTGTCGGCGATGTGCGACCGTATCTGTGGCTGCTGCTTGCGGCGGTGGGTTTTGTCTTGCTGATTGCCTGTGTGAACGTCGTGAACTTGTTGCTGACACGCTCGCTGGCGCGTGAGCGGGAGATTGCGATTCGCACGGCGCTGGGCGCAGAGCGGGGCAGACTTGTGCGGCAATTGCTGACCGAAAGCGTATTGCTTGCGGGCTGCGGCGGCTTGGTGGGATTGGCCTTTGCGTGGTTGTCCGTGCGCGGATTGAAAGCGTTGATTCGCGCCGAACTGCCTTCGTGGGTAGCGATTGAATTGGACTGGCGCGTCTTGCTGTTCACGCTCGGCGTATCGTTGCTGACCGGATTGATCGCGGGACTTGCGCCAGCGTTGCAAGCGTCCAAACCTGATCTCAACGATTTGCTCAAAGAAGGCGCGAAAGGTTCGCAGGGCGGACGCCAGCAGTTGCGCAAAGTGCTGGTCGTCGCCGAAGTCGCGCTGGCAATGGTCTTGCTGATTGGCGCGGGCTTGCTGGTGCAAAGCTTTCGCCGTTTACAGCAAACCGAACTCGGCTTCAATCCGAACAGCCTGCTGACGATGCGTGTCGCGTTGCCGTGGCGCAAATACGGCGGCGAGCAGGGGCCGGAGCAACAGAAACAATTCTTCCAGCAATTGATGGGACGGCTGTCCGCGTTGCCCGGGGTGGAAGCCGCCGCGATGACCAGCAACCTGCCGCTGGCGTCCGAACGACAGGAAGGCAAGCTGACTTTCACCATCGAAGGCCAATCCGCCGACGAACAGCAGCGCAATCCCTTCGCCAACGATTTGCGTGTCAGTCCGAATTACTTTTCCGCGCTGGGCATTGGGCTCATCGCCGGGCGGTATTTGAACGACGCCGACACCGCCAACACCGAACGCGTCGCCGTCATCAGCCAGCGCATGGCTGAGCGGATGTTTCCCAACCAAGAACCCATCGGCAAACGTTTGAAAGTCGGTGCAGTCACCTCCGAAGCCAAATGGGCAACGATTGTTGGCGTTGTCGGCAACGTCAAACACGAAGCCATTGCCGGAGACAGCAGCTTTGACATTTACACGTCGTATCAACAAATCGTGGACAGCAACATGTACCTGTTGCTGCGCACCAAAGTGCCGCCGCACACGCTCACCACCGCCGCTACCCAAGCCGTGTGGGCAGGCGATCCCGAACAATCCACCTTCAACATCGTGACGATGGAAGAGCGCATCGCCGACACGGTCTGGCAACGCCGATTAGCAGGCACATTGTTTCTGGTGTTTGCGGGCTTGGCCTTGCTGCTCGCTGCGATTGGGATTTACGGCGTGATGGCTTACACCGTCAGCCAGCGCACGCGCGAAATCGGTGTGCGGATGGCGCTCGGCGCACGCAGCGTAGATGTCTGGCGTTTGATTCTCGGACAAGGCTTGAAAGTCGTCGTACTTGGCGTCGCCATAGGGCTGATTGCGGCCTTTGCGTTGTCCCGCGTCATGGCAAGCCTGTTGTTCGGCATTACCGCGAGCGATCCACAGACTTACGCAAGCGTTGCAGTGTTGCTGGTGATCGTTGCCTTGCTCGCGTGTTTTGTGCCAGCGCGCCGCGCCGCCAAAGTTGATCCGATGATAGCTTTGCGCGCGGAATAGTTGGTCTCATCCAACAACTGAGATCAGATTTCATTTTGGCGTACGGGTTTGGCCACAGAGGCACAGAGCCGCAGAGTTTTCTAAGTATTTCACAGAGCCTCCATGGTTCTGTGGCCAATCCGTAAAGCGAATTGAAACACGATCTAAAAACATCCTTCACCTGGGTTTTTGTACTGACGTGATGAGCTAAGCTCTGGAAAAGAAAAGCCGGGACGGCGAGATTCGAACTCACGGCCTCTCAGCCCGAATCTATAAAAACAACGACTCAATTTCACCTGGCTTACCCTGATCGTTTTTATCCTGCCTTGCTGCCCGCACGAATATATCCGCAGAGTATGTCCGCAAAATATCGTCACTCCAACAGTTCATTGCGGGGCGGAAAGTGCGAGAAAATATGAGGGGGACAGTTTTTGATTTGGGGAAACTAGCGAAGCTCAGTGCGAAGAATCCAGAAGGCTTTGTTTTCTGGCGGATGAGAATGGTGAAGTAATCATTCTCATCGAATGCGGCACTGGCGTTTGTACTGTAGCGGGGTCATTTGAATCAGGCTACGAAATACCAGCCCGAAATAACTCTGGTCACAAAAGCCTACCGCCTGGCTGACTTCGGCGATGGAGAGGTCTGTCGTCGCCAACAAATGCTCCGCCTTGGCCACCCGGAAATGATTCAGATAGTTGACGAAGGACTGTCCCGTCACCTGTTTGAAGAGCCGCATGAAGTGCGATTCACTCAGATGCACAGCCTTTGCCGCTGTAGCCACCGAAACCGGTTCCTTGTAATTCGCTTCCAGAAAGTCGAAGAGTGGGGCTAGTTGTTCGATTGCCCGTTGTTTGCGATTGAACGTTTCTACCGTTCCCCGATGATCGGCGTAATGATTGACCAGCAGGATCAGGATCATTTTCAGATAGGTTTTGAGCGTCAGGCGCGCGCGAACCGTATTGGCAGGCATGGTGTTGTGAGAACGCCTGATCAGATCGAAAATCTGGGCTGGAATACCCGTGTTGGCTTCAATCAAATGTGGAAAGCTGGCGTCCTGCATCAGGAACGGCGACAGATATTCGACGGCATCGCCAGTCGCGTCAGCGGCGCGAATCAAATCCGGCAAAAAATACAGGACGGCCGCTTTGACCTGACCACTGTTCTTTCTCTTTTCCGGCCATTGAATGGTGTGATATTGCGTGCTGCTGATGACAGCCAAATCGCCGCTGCGCATTTGGAATTCGCGATCCTGAATCCGGCAAACCAATTCGCCCGCCTGCAAATAAAACACTTCAAAATAATCGTGCCGATTCATGCGAATGTGGTGGCGCTTGTCCCACATATAGAACCGCACATCCAGTGGAAACGCGGCATCAAACGGCCAGACGTGAACCCCTTCCGCATTGATCTGGGGATTGATGAGTGAAAAGGCGTTTTCCCAGTTAAGTCCTGTCATAGCGGGCGAATGCTACTCAGCCCTGACGGACTTTTCAAATGATATGATCCTTATAGTATTTGATGTGATCTTTATAGCTCCACGCCGCTTCTCATAGTAAATTCACAGCATATCAGCGGGTTTCAGGATTTAGCCTTTGCTTCGAGCGGTCAGGATTGTCACAAACCGTAAAGGTCTATGAATCAGGGCTTTCTACCCATACCAGTCACAGTAGTGCCACTTTGGATAATTTGGGAGGTCAATGAAGATCGGAACAGACCACATTCTCAAGCGAAGTCTTGCTTTGCTTGCAGGCGCGCTTTTCTGTTTGCCTTATCTCGCAACCATTCAGGCTCAGCAGGCTCCGTCCAATGGATTGTCCAAAGAAGGCGTTGATTTTTTTGAGTCGAAGATTCGACCGGCGCTGGCCAGCCACTGTTATCAATGCCACAGCGCACAGTCCAAAAAACTGGCGGGCGGATTGCGGCTGGACACGCGCGCCGGGATGCTGAGGGGCGGGGCGTCGGGCGAACCTGCCATCGTTCCCGGTGCGCCGGAAAAAAGCCTGCTCGTCAAAGCGATTCGCTATACAGACCCGAAATTGCAAATGCCGATGAGCGCACCATTGCCCAAACAGTTGATTCAGGATTTCGAGGCCTGGATCCGAATGGGCGCGCCTGATCCGCGCGAGGCCGAAGGCGGCGCAGTCGCGGCTGCCGATTCCGCTCCTTATGATTTCACTCAGGCCAAAAAATTCTGGTCGTTTCAGTCGCTGAAAACCGCTGCCGTTCCTGCCGTCAAAAATCAGGCGTGGGTGAAAACGCCGATAGACAATTTCATTCTGGCGAAACTCGAAGAAAAGCAGCTCGCGCCCGTGGCAGACGCCGACAAGCGCACCTTGCTGCGCCGCGCAACATTTGATTTGACAGGCCTGCCTCCAACGCCGCGCGAAGTGGACGACTTTTTGAATGATTCGTCGCCGGATGCTTTTGCCAAAGTGGTTGACCGGCTGCTGGCCAGCACGGCGTATGGCGAAAAATGGGGGCGGCATTGGCTCGATCTGGTGCGTTATGCCGACACCGCCGGATGCAATTCGGATTTTCCCGTTCCGACGGCATACAAATATCGCAACTACGTGATTGACGCTTTCAATCGCGACAAGCCTTACGATCAATTCATCCGCGAACAAATTGCCGGAGATTTATTGCCGAGTAAGACTGAAGCCGAACGGCAGGAGCAGATCATCGCTACCGGCTACATCGCCAATTCGCGGCGGTTTGGTTCGCGCGACGTGGACGACAATCTGATGATTGACGACACGATTGATAATCTGGGCAAAGCCTTTCTCGGCCTGAGCATCAATTGCGCGCGCTGCCACGATCACAAGTTCGACCCGCTTCCGCAACGCGATTACTACGCGCTGTACGGCATTTTCAAAAGCACGCGCTACGCTTTTCCCGGCACTGAAATTTACCGCCATCCGCACAGTCTGACGCCACTCGTGCAAGGCACAGCCGCCGAGCAACTGACCAAATATCAAAACGAAGTGCGCGACCTGGATTTGAAAATCGAAGCCTTGCAGGTTGAACGCGGGTTTGTGCGTGGCCGACAGCGGGAAAAAACGGCAGCAGCAGAAGTGCTGGCGCAAAAAGCCGGGAAAGCCGTCAACCTCGATCAATTGGGCCGCATCATCGCCGAAGGCAAGTTGATTGAGGAAGATCACGATGACCGCAACCGTTATGTGGGCGAAGCCTCCATACGCACGGTTGAAGAGATTGAAACGGAACTGGCGAAAGTCAGACTGCGGTTTTCCGAGTTGCTGAACCCGCCAAACGTCGAACGCGCCTATGCCGTTTCTGAAGGCCAGGGAGCCGACGCGCGTCTGCATCGCAAAGGCGATTTGAAAAATCTGGGCGAAGTTGTGCCGCGCGGCTTTTTGCAGATTCTCGGCGGCGCGCGACTGCCCGCCAATTACAAAAGCAGCGGGCGGCTGGAACTGGCCAACTGGATTGCCGACGCGAGCAATCCGCTGACTGCCCGCGTGATTGTCAATCGCATCTGGCTGCATCATTTCGGCAGGGGACTTGTGCCGACGCCCAATGATTTCGGCGTGCGAGGCCTTGCGCCAACGCATCCTGAATTGCTCGATTATCTCGCCGCGCAATTCATTGCCGATGGCTGGTCGTTCAAAAAGATGCACCGACGGCTGATGCTCTCCCACGTTTATCAAGTGGCCAGCAGCGAACAGCACTCCGCCGCGGCCAATCCACAATCCATTGACGCGAACAACGCCTACCTGCGGCACTTCAACCAGAGACGCCTGAATGCAGAGGAAATTCGTGATGCCATGCTGGCGGTGAGCGGCGCGCTCGACCGCACGATCAAGGGAGCGCATCCGTTCCCGCCGGAACGCGACTGGCGCTATTCGCAGCACAATCCTTTTGTCGCCACCTACGAGCACGATGGGCGGGGCGTGTACCTGATGCAACAGCGCATCCGCGCGCATCCGCAGCTTTCAATCTTCGACGGAGCCGACCCCAATTCGCCCATAGGCGAGCGCGTGCCAAGCACAACGCCGCTGCAAGCCCTGTTTATGATGAACGCCCCGTTTGTTCACAGGCAGGCGGATCTGTTCGCCGTGCGCGTTGGCATGGCGTATGCCGAAGACGAAAAACGAATCGAATGTGCCTATCGCCTGGCCTTTGGGCGCAAACCGACTGCGGCGGAACTGGCCAAAGGACTGGCCTATTTGCGCGACATTCGCGCCGACCTGATTGAAATCAACACGCCGGACGAAGCGCAGACACGCGCCGCGCTGGCCAGCTACCTGCGCGTACTGCTGAGCAGCAGTGAATTTATCTTTGTAGATTGAAGGGATAGCAACGCGGATGACGCGGATGGTGAGGATCAGGACGGATCAGGCTTTTCAAGCTTGGAAATGAAGTGAGGAAATGGAAAGTAATCAGGCGAAAATTGAGTTGCTGCATGCTGCGTTGACGGATCAGATTATCAAGGCGTTTTACAATGTCTATAACTCGTTAGGTTACGGATTTCTAGAGAAAGTTTATGAGAATGCGCTGGCTCTTGAACTGCGCGAAATGGGGCTATCAGTTGAATGCCAGAAGCCGCTGAATGTGTCTTACCGCAATCAGATTGTCGGCGAATATTTCGCCGACCTGGTCGTGGAGGGAAAGGTCATTATCGAGTTGAAGGCGATGGAAACAATTCATGAAGCACACCTGCGCCAACTGCAAAATTATCTGAAAGCTACGGAAATCGAGGTCGGGTTATTACTGAATTTCGGGCGCAAGCCTGAATTTAAGCGCCGCGTCTTCCAGAAACCACTTAAGGAATAGCGAATCGCAACAAGCTTCGCACTTATCCGTACAAATCCTTTTTATCCGCGTCATCCGCGTTGCTATTCAACCTTATGAACCCAAAACCATCTCGTCGCCAAATGATTCATTCGCTGCTGGGCGGATCGTTGCTGATGCCCGGATTACTGACAGAGTTACTTGCGGGCGGCAGTCCGCAATCCGAAAATCCGCTGGCCCCCAAAACGCCGCATTTCCCCGGCAAGGCCAAACGAGTAATTTTCCTGTTTTCGACGGGCGGCGTTTCGCAAATGGACACCTTCGATCCGAAACCGAAGCTCATCGAGATGGCCGAGCGAAACGGGCTGGGGTCCATCAATCGCCCGTTGCTGCGCCCGTTTTGGAATTTCAAACCGAATCCGCGCTGCGGCACGGAAGTCAGCGATCTGTTCCCGCATTTGCGAGACGTGATGGACGAAGTCTGTTTGATTCGTTCGATGAAATGCGACCACAACGAACATTTTCAGGCCACGCTCGGCATGCATTGCGGCTCCATCACTTTTAAACGTCCGAGCATGGGTTCCTGGGTGAGTTACGGTCTGGGCACGGAAAATCAAAACCTGCCTTCGTTCATTGTGCTTGCGCCTTATCTGCCTTACGCGGGCAGCCAGGTTTGGGACTCCGATTTTCTGCCTGCCGTGCATCAGGGCACGCGCGTGATTCCCGCCGCTGAGCCTGTGCAAAACCTCGTGCGCCGCTCGCCTTCCGAGAAAATTCAACAACGCGAACTGGGCTTGCTTGATGAATTGAACCGGGAGCATCTGCGCTCGCGCGAAACGGAATCGCCATTGGCGGCGCGCATCAAATCTTTTGAGACCGCCTTCGGCATGCAGCGCGAAATGCCCGAGGTGCTGGATTTGTCAAAAGAAACCGACGCCACCTTGAAGCTGTACGGCCTGGTGCGCGGCAGCGCGCAGGGCTTTGCCTGGCAATGTCTGGTCGCAAGACGTTTGGCCGAACGCGGCGTGCGCTTCATCGAATTGATTGATGTCGGATCATCGAATAACTGGGACGCGCACGATAATCTGAAAGGCTATGAAAAACTGGCGCGCAATATTGACCAGCCCATTGCCGGGCTGTTGCGCGACCTGAAATCGCGCGGAATGCTCGACGACACGCTGGTCGTGTGGACAACGGAATACGGACGCACGCCCTGGATTGATAAACCGGATGGGCGCGGCCATCACAATTTTGTCTTCAGTTCGTGGATGGCGGGCGGCGGTGTCAAACCCGGCATTGTGTTCGGCAAGTCGGACGAATTCGGCGAACACGTGGCCGAAAACGAAGTTCACGTCCACGATTTTCACGCGACGATTTTGCACCTGCTCGGTTTTGATCATACGCGGCTGACCTACCGCCACGGCGGACGCGATTACCGGCTGACCGATGTGCATGGAAACGTCGTCAAAGGCTTGCTGGCTTGAGAGAAACCAGGATGAGGAATTTACGCTTTGCTGTGGTCGGAACCGGATACTGGGCGCGCTATCAATTGGCCGGGTGGCGTGAACTGCCGGGCGCGGAATGTGTCGCACTCTGCAACCGTCATCGGGAAAGAGCCGAAGAACTGGCGCGTGAGTTTGGCGTGCCTGCGGTTTACGACAACGTGCAGGAAATGCTGGAACGCGAACGGCTGGATTTTCTGGACATCATCACCGATGTCAAAACGCACGCGCCGCTCGTTCGTCTTGCCGCGTCCCGCCGCTTGCCCGTCATTTGTCAAAAGCCGATGGCGACCACTTTGGCCGAAGCTGCCGAGATGGTGCGTGTTTGTCGCGAATCCAACACTCCATTTTACGTGCACGAAAACTGGCGCTGGCAAACACCGCTGCGCCAGTTGAAACACGACCTGGCAAGCGGCGTCATCGGTCAGCCGTTTCGCGCGCGCATCCATTTCTGTTCCAGCTTTCCTGTCTTCGACAATCAGCCGTTTCTGAAAGAGCTGGAGCAATTCATCCTGACCGACATCGGCAGCCACATTCTCGACGTGGCGCGTTTTTTGTTTGGCGAAGCCCGCACGCTCTATTGCCGCACGCATCGCATTCACAAGGAAATCAAAGGCGAAGATGTTGCCACCGTGATGATGACGATGGACAACGGCATGACGGTCATCTGCGAAATGAGCTACGCCAGCCGCACCGAGCACGAACACTTTCCCGAAACTTATGTGGTCATCGAAGGCGAAAAAGGCTCGCTCGAACTGGGGCCGAATTATCGCCTGTGCCTGACGACGGAAGCCGGTTCGTGCGTCAAACGCTATCCGCCGCCGCGTTTCAGTTGGGTTGATCCCGCGTATGAACTGGTGCAGGCCAGCATCGTGCCTTGCAACGCCAACCTGCTGGCGGCGCTGCGCGGCGAAGCGCAGGCGGAAACCACGGGCGAAGATAATTTGCGCACCGTGCAGCTTATTTTTGCCTCCTATGAATCGGCCCAAAGCGGCAACGTACTCAGACTGTCTGACGACGGCCTGATCAGTGGTTTGAAGTGAACTCAGGTAGAGCAGGTTACGCACCTGCTTTACTCATTGAAGGCTCAATCCGATGAAACAAATTCTTCCTTTGCTCGCCTTGTTCCTGCTCGGTGCGGGTGTCGTTCATGCGCAAAACTGGCCGCAGTTTCGTGGGCCGAATACGCAGGGGCATTCCGCCGAAACCAATCTGCCGCTGAAATGGAGCGCCACCGAAAACATCGCCTGGAAAACCGAACTGCCCGGCGAAGGCTGGTCATCGCCTATCGTCTGGGGCGAGCGCATCTTTGTGACGACTGCGACCAATGGCGGCACGAGTTGCCGCGTGCTGGCGCTGGATCGCAAGACGGGCAGAATTCTTTGGGACAAGGAAGTGTTCCAACAGACGCTGCGCCGCAAGGAAGGCCGCAACAGCTACGCCACGCCGACGCCTGCGACCGATGGCAAGCTGGTGTATGTGTGTTTCGGCGACGGCAGTTTCGCGGCGCTAGATTTCACGGGCCGCGTCATTTGGACGAACCGCGATTATCCGTTTTATGGCCAGCACGGCTTGGGCACGGGGCTGTTGCTGCACAACGGTTTGCTGATTATGGCGCGCGATGGCAGCAGCGATGGCGAAGACAAGAAAGTCGGCTGGCAGATCCCCTGGGACAAGTCTTATGTCGTGGCGCTGGATGCGAAAACGGGCAAACAACGCTGGAAAGCTTCGCGCGGTCTGTCGCGCATTTCGCACGGCACGCCCACCATTTGGAAAGCGCCGGATGGTCGCGTGCAGGTCATCAGCGAAGCGGGCGATGTGTTGCAGGGCTTCGATTTCAAAACCGGCGCGCGTTTGTGGACAAGCGAGGTCATCGGCGAAGGCAAAGTGCCCTCCGTCGTGCTGGGTGACGGCCTGGCCTTCACCTCGGGCGGCTGGGGCGGCAAGGAATCCATCAAGGCGTTCCGGCTCGGCGGCGCGGGCGAACTCAGGGAATCCAATCTCGTCTGGGAACAGAAAAAAGGCATGCCCAAGGTGCCTTCGATGATTTACGTGAAGCCTTATCTGTTTGCCATCACCGACGGCGGCGTGGCGACGTGCATGAATGCGGCGACTGGCGAATTGCTCTGGCAACAGCGCGTTGGCGGTAATTTTTCAGCTTCGCCCGTGGCCTCCGCAGGCCGCATTTACTTCGCTGGCGACAACGGCGAAACAACCGTGATCAAAGCTGGCGCAACCTTTGAAGTTCTGGCGAAGAATCTGCTCAATGAATCATTGCAGGCTTCGCCAGCCATTGCGCAGGGACAAATTTTCATCCGCACCGAGCGGCATCTGTTCGCCATTGGACAGCGAGCCAGGCCATAACTTCCAGTCTAACTACAGGAGGAATTTCCATGTTGCGAACTCTGTTTGTGATTCTTCTCTTGTGCCTTTTCGGCGTCCATAACCCTTTCATTGCCTCGGCAGACGGGCAAGTGGCCGAGCTTGACGCGGGAAAGCTGAAAGTCACCAAAACGGTCATGCTGGAAGATTTTGAATCCTATACGGAAGATGCGCAGCTTGCGAAAGCCTGGTACTGGCCACGCCACGGCGGCGGCACGCGCCAAACCATCGAGAAAACACACAAAAGCGCAGGCCGGCAGGGACTCAAATGGGAGTACAGCACCACTGTCGAAGAGACAACCCATTACAGCCCGATTTGCCGCGTAGCGAAATGGGATGCTTCGGGCTGCAACGCCGCGCAGTTCTGGCTCAAGCCCGACGGATCGGGACGGCAAATCACGTTTCAACTCAATATCGCCAATGCCAAGGGAAACAACATTCACGACCTCTGGCAAACCGTGTATGTGCCCAAAAAGGGCGACAGACAGGGGCGCATCGTGACCATTCCTTTTGCGGCGCTGGAACACAACATCAAATACGCCGACTCGCCGGACACCAGCCCGGTCTTCAAACCGGAAGCGTTGATTGAAATCGCGTTTTATATCAACGGTCGCAACGACGAACCGGGCGAAGGCACTTACTACATTGACGAAATCAAAGCGGTGCAGGTGGCGAACCTGGAAATAGCGCGCCCCGCACCCTCCCCTGGAAAACCTGCATCACCGTAGGGGCTGGTTTTGTGACGACGCCCTGAAACAATAAATACCGATGGAACAGGTTGCTAACCTGTTCCCCTCATTTTCGGAAAAGTGATGACCCCATTTATTGGCCCCAGAATTATTTTTGTGCTGCTGCTGACAATCAGCGGGCTGGGCTTTGCACCAGCGACGCACAAGACAGGCGCGCAATCCGTCACGAGAGCGCCGCAATGGCAGGAAGTCGAACTGACGTTCAACGCCGCGCGGGAAACGGCCAATCCTTACACCGAAGTGGACGCCTGGGTGGATTTCGTTCACGACGACGGAACCAAAATTCGCCGCCCGATCTTCTGGGACGGCGCGCGCGTGTTTCGTGTCCGCTTTGCTTCGCCAAAATCTTCGGGCACGTGGCGCTGGACGGCATCAGACCGCAACGGCGACGCAGGCATTCAGGGAAAAGCGGGAACGCTTCAGGCAGAGGCGAACAAGGCCGCTGCGCCTACAATTTTCACTGCACACGGATTCTGGAAAATTCCGCCGGGCGGTCGCAATCTGATTCACGCGGACGGCACGGCGCGATTGCTTTGCGCGGACACGGCGTGGGCGTTGCCGTGGCGAGCAACGCCTGAACAGGCAGAAATCTATGCCCGCGACCGCAGCGCCAAAGGCTTCAACGCCGCGCTTTTGATGACCGTCCAGCCGGATATGAAAGCCACCGGGCCGCGTTCGCGCACAGAAGACCTGGGCTTTGATGTCGGCTTTGAAGACCTTCCGCAAGGCACGCTGCGACAATTGAATCCGGCCTATTTTCAGACCTTCGACAAACTGGTGGCGACGCTGGTGAAGCACGGCATCGCGCCCGTCTATCAACCGGTGTTTCACGGCTATGGCTGGAAAGGGCGCAGCGTCGCAGGCACCGTGGCCAGCCCGGAAGATTACGCGCGTTACTGCAAATATCTGGTGGCGCGTTACGGCGCTCGCCCGGCCATCTGGCTGGTGGGCGGCGACAATCCGGCGACAATGCCTTCGATTGTCGAGCAGTTGGATCGCGCGGGAAACACCGTCGAAGAATGGGATGCCTACCAGCAGCCGACGGGCATTCATTACGCGCCGCATTCGCTGAACCGCACGCATCAGGACAAGGCCTGGCTGGATTTTCAATGGTGTCAGACGGGACACAACGGCGATCACGTGCCTGAGCGCGTGGCGGACATGTGGCGCAATACGCCGCAAAAAGCCGTCGCCAATGGCGAGCCAACCTATGAAAACATCGGGCGCACAGGGCGCGGCGCAGGCTGGTGGCAGGGGCATGAAGCCTGGATGAACCTGACGGCGGGCGGCACGATGGGTCTGGTTTATGGCGCGGGCAGTTTGTGGCAATGGCGTTTGCACGCCCAGGAACCGGATCACGCCGATTGGTGTACTGCGCCCAATGCTGGCTGGCGCGAGGCGCTCGATTTTGAAGGCTCGCGTTATCCGGGCATTGCGGCCAAAATTTTTGACGGGCTGCCACTCGCAGGCATGGAGCCGAACTGGACATACACCTATGGCCGTCGCGGGCTGGCCGTGCCCGG
>JAEUQO010000308.1 GCA_016789605.1 Acidobacteriota bacterium | reverse complement strand
CAAACCGCAACCCCGCCGTATCAAACTGGGCATCACGGATGGTGTGAACACCGAAGTGGTCGAAGGCGAATTGAAGGAAGGCGAAATGGTCATTACGGCGCAAAATTCGGCGAATGCCAGTCGCACGCAATCCGGCACCGGACAACGCGCGCCAGGCTTTGGCGGCGCTCCGGGCGGAGGCCCTGGCGGTGGCGGCGGTCGTATGCGCTAACGCTGCTCGCCCTTCAGTTGAGCGTTGTGGCTGGTTAGCTGTACGCCAGACTAACCAGCCACATTGCGTCCTGAGCTAAAACTTTCATCAGCGAGAAATTGTGAACAACGCAACTTTGACGGCTGACGCCGCCGAAACGAAAACAACCGACTCTCAACTGGCGCGCCCAGTGATTGTGCTGGATCACATACACAAGATCTATCGCATGGGCGATGTCGAAGTGCACGCCTTGCGCGGCATTTCATTGACCATCCGCGAAGGCGAATTCGTAGCCATCATGGGGGCTTCGGGCTCTGGCAAATCCACCACCATGAATATCATTGGCTGTCTGGATCGGCCGAGTCGTGGTCTGTATACGCTCGACGGTGTGGATGTTTCGCAAATGAGCAAAGACGAACGCGCCGACATCCGCAACCGTAAAATTGGCTTCGTCTTTCAAGGCTTCAATTTGCTGTCGCGCACATCGGCGACAGAAAACGTTGAACTGCCGATGCTCTATGCCGGATTGCCTGCACCTGAACGACAGGCTCGCGCATCCAAAGCGTTAAAGGCCGTGGGGCTGGCAGGACGCGAGCAAAACCATCCCAATCAGCTTTCCGGCGGTCAGCAACAACGCGTTGCGATTGCGCGCGCACTGGTCAATCAACCGTCGCTGATTCTGGCGGACGAACCGACGGGCAACCTCGATTCGCGCACGTCGGTAGAAGTTATGGAAATCTTCCAGCGGTTGAATGACGAACAAGGCATCACGTTGGTGCTGGTTACGCACGAAAACGACATCGCCGAATACGCCAAACGCGTAATCGTCTTCAAAGACGGCAAAATCAATCGCGATTACCCGATCACCGAACGGCGTTCCGCCGCCGAAGAGTTACGCAATTGGCCAACGGCTGTGGAAGACGACGACGATTAAACTCCCGGAATAGATGACGAAGGATTGCCGGTATGAATTTCTTGATTACATTCAAAGTGGCGTTTCGCGCACTGGCGCGAAACAAGATGCGTTCAGCGCTGACGATGTTGGGGATCATCATCGGTGTGGCGGCGGTGATTGCCATGGTGAGCGTTGGACAAGGCGCCCAGGCTTCGATTCAGGATCAGATTGCCAGCATGGGCACGAACATGCTGATGGTCGGCGCGGGCTCCATGAACATGGGGGGCGTGCGCAGCGGCACTGGCACGACAAATACAAATACGCTGACCGTGGATGACATCGAAGCCATCAAACGCGAATGTCCTAGCGTCGCGATGGCGACGCCGTCGGTGCGCGCCGGTTCGCAGATCATTTTTGGCAATCAAAACTGGAATACGTCCCTGCAAGGCGTCAACGAAGAATGGCCCAAGATTCGCAAATGGCTGGTGCAAAGCGGCGAGTTTTTCAACGAGTCAGACATCCGCACTGCCAACCGCGTTGTCGTGCTGGGGCAAACCATCGTGGACAATTTGTTTCCGGGCGTTGATCCGGTGGGGCAAACGATCCGTGTGCGTGAATTGCCGTTCCGCGTCATTGGCGTGATGGCCAAACGCGGCCAGGATTCTGGCGGGCGCGACCAGGACGACATCATGTTTGCGCCGTACACCACGGTGCAGAAAAAACTGCTTTCGATCACGCACATCCAGTTTTCCTATATCTCGGCGATTTCTCCGGCAGCCACATACACGGCGGAACAGCAAATCACGGATTTGCTGCGTCAACGCCATAAGCTGGGACCGAATCAGGAAAACGACTTCTTTGTGCGCAACATGACGGACGTCGCCGAAACCGCCGACGAGACCAACCGCATCATGACGATTCTGCTTGGCTCGATTGCCAGTGTCTCCCTGATGGTCGGCGGCATCGGCATTATGAACATCATGCTGGTGTCAGTAACCGAACGCACACGTGAAATCGGCATTCGCATGGCGATTGGCGCACGCTCTTCGGCAGTGCGCACGCAATTCCTGATCGAATCCATCGTGCTGAGCGTGTTCGGCGGCTTTCTGGGAATTTTGATCGGAGTCTTGCTCTCGGTGCTGATTCCGAAACTGCTTGGCTGGCCAACGTTGGTGTCTATCACTTCGATCGTCGGCTCGGTGTTGTTTTCTGCCGCTGTCGGCATCTTCTTTGGCTATTATCCGGCCCGCAAGGCTGCCGGTTTAGACCCCATCGAAGCGCTGCGCTACGAATAAAGCGCGCGCTAGCAAAACAATTAAGTGGGTGGCAAATCACGTGATGATCTGCCACCCGCTTTCTTTTGCTTGCGCCAGTTGCTTGCCAATGATCAGTTCAGCTTGACGCCACGCACAACACGCCAATCTCCTGACGGCTCCACTTTCAGATTGCTCACGCGATTTCGATAAACGACGATGGTCGCCGGATACCACAGATAAATCTGGGGCAAATCATTCGACAACGTCTTTTGCACGTCTGAAAAAATCTGACGGCGGCGCTCAGGCGCGGCAGTCTGAGTCTCATCCAGCAATTTATCGAGTTGCGGATTGCTGTAGCGCGAACGGTTTTGGCCGTTGGGCGGCACCGATTGCGAGCTGTAGGCAAATTTGAAAATGTCCGTGCTCTGATTTCCGCCGACCATCGTGCGCAAATACAACTGGAAGTTTCCATCCGTGATGTCTTGCGAGAGCTTTTGCTGTTCCAGGGATTGCAACTCCAGTTGCACCCCGACGCGGCGCAATTGTTCTTGCATGGCTTCGCCGACCTTGCGCGACATCGAAATCGTCGAAGTCTTCAAGGTCAGTTTCAGGCGCGGTTGACCGTTCTTTTCCTGACGACCGGCTTCATCCAGCAGTTGTTTGGCGCGCTCTGGGTTGTAAGCGTAGGTCGTCACGTTTGGTTCATACGCTTCCTGGCTGGCAGGCAGAACGCTATACGCAGGTTTAGCCTGGCTGCGCATCACGTCGCGGATCATGGCTTCGCGATCAATCGCATACGACAGCGCCTGTCTCACGCGAACATCTTTCAAGATCGGATCAAGTACGTTCACGCCCAAATGTGCGACGTTGGTCCCGTCTACCAATTCGACCTTCAGCCCTTCGGCTTTTTGCAAACTCTCCACCGTGACCGGATCAAAATCGGCATTGATGGCCAAATCAACTGAACCTTTGCGCAGCTCGCTTTCGCGCGTGCTGTTGTCCGGGATGATTTTGACGCGCAGCCGCTCTACGTTACTTGGACCTTCGAAATATTCGCGAAATGCCGCCAACACGACTTCCTGGTCTTCGGTGTAGCTTTCAAAGCGAAACGGTCCTGTGCCAACCGGCTGTTTAGGCTGCGTTTCAGTTGTGCCTTGCGGAATGATGCCCACCGGCAGGATCGCATTCGGCAAACCGGGCGTCGGCGTTTTGCAACGAATAATGACTGTCATTGGATCTGCGCCAAGCTCTACAGCTTCGATATCACGCTGCAATTCGACTTTTTTGGCTGAACGAAAGCCGTCCGCCAACATCGTGTCAAAGGTGTATTTCACATCCAACGCTGACAATGCTTGTCCGTTATGAAACTTGACGCCGGAGCGCAGCTTGAAGGTATAGGTCTTGTAATCGGGCGACGCCGTGAAGCTTTCGGCCAGGTCCGGTACCGGTTCAAATTTCTCGTTTTTGCGCGTCAATCCGTTGAAGATCAACTGGCGCATGCGTTCAGCGGCCGAATCGGCACTCACGCGCGGGTCAAAAGTCTCAATGCGCTTTTCGATCATCATGACCAACTCGCCTGCGCCGCTACCACGCTTGCAACTGGCAACGCCAAGCGAAAATACGATGAGCAGCAGCAGGGAAGTGATGACACGAAAACGAACGGCAAGGAACGAAGGGCAAAAGGAAGGCGTCATAAAAAGTTGTCTTGGGTAAACGTATCTGAGAGTTTCGCCAGTCAGGCGAAGTGGGAGGAGGTCACCGTTGGCAAAAAGCTGGTTATTTACTTTGCGTAGCTGCGCTGGCAGCTGCTTTGGCGTCTTTTTCTCGTTGTTCTTTTTCGCGCTGCTCTTTTTCTTTTTGTTGGCGTTTGGCGTCAAGCTCGCGGGTCCATTGTTCGAACAACACCTGTTGCTCAGGCGGCAATATGCTGTGAATGCGTTTGCGGGTGGCATCGCGCACGGCGACAAACTGCGGACGCATCTGTTCGCGTAACACCTGATATTGCTGGCGCGATTCGGCAAGCATTTGCTCAACTTCGTTTCGTTGCGCCGGTGTTAGGTGCACGACACGCGCCATCTCATCAATTTGTTCCTGGTTCGCATTGGCAGGCTTCGACGACGTATTCTGTAAAAACAGGTACTGGCCTGCGGCGCCGACGACAACGCCCAGAACAAACGTCATCACGATAATCAACTGCGCTTTATGCTTATTGGTGAGCATGGTCGAAATCCTCATCAATTGGCAGCATCAGCGCATCACGCGCCGATAACCCTGACACTGAAGAGATGTCGTTGTTTCGTGGTTCGATTACCACCGTTGGCGCTGAGCGTTCCAGTTGCGCGACGCTTAACACCAAAAGCACCAAGGCTGCCGCGCCAAACGCAAACAACCAGCCACGAATGCCAATGATGGCGGCTTCCCAAGAGCTTGTGCCGCGTTCCTTCATTTCGCGAATGCGCGACATGGTGCGATGTAAGAGCCGTTGTTCTCCCATCGGGTCCCACTCTTCGGCTGGTTCCGCGTATGCCTTCACGAGTGCGGAAGTGAAACGCTCCATCGCGATTTCCTGGCGACACGAGGCGCATTGGCGTGCGTGCGCTTCAATCTCTGTGCGCGCGGTTAAGCTGGTAGGATAGCCATAGCGCAATTGCTTTTGGACTTGTCTACAGTTCATTTTGAGCTTCCTCCGTGGATAGCTTTTCATCAGGACGATGATTGGAGGTTAACCGTTCTTCGGCTTTCTTCAGACGGGCGAACGCGCGGCGCATGGCGTGACGCGCGCGGAACGCACGAATCTTGACCTTCGCTTCTGACCAACCGGTGATTTGCGAGATTTCGCGTATGGAATTGTCTTCGGCGTGTAATAGAGTGAGGATCAAGCGATCGTCTGGAGAAAGTTTTGCCAGTAACTTGCCTGAAATTTCCGCAGCAATGCCCCGTTGATCTTCACTAAAATGAATGTCGAATGAAGATCGCGCAAGCTTGTTTTCCAGCCAGGATTCTTCGTCGTCAGAAAGGTCGGTCAGCAACGATTCACTGCGTTTTTTGCGGCGGCGCAATTCGTCATAGCAGTTGTTCAACGCGATCTTGGCCAGCCACTGATCAAAGGCCGCGCCGCGGCGATACGACGAAAGCGAAAAATATGCCTTGGTGAATGTCTCTTGGACGATGTCTTCGACTGTTTCCTGTGAGCGGAAGAAATGCCGTGCGATAGAAAATACGCGACGGCGATGACGTCTCATCAGACCTTCGTAGGCTGATTCATTGCCTTGCAACGTCAGGTCAATCAGACAATCGTCATCCAGTTCCAGGATGGCCTCGCGCGTCAGCGAAGCCGGTAAATACGAGGTGTTGATTGATTTGGTTGGGAGAGCAGGGAACGCTGCGCCGCCAACTGGCGGCTCGGTCAGCATCAGGTTTTCATTCGTCTTGGAAGACAAATCCTGCCCGCTCCAATTTGATATTACAGAGTAAGAAGACTTGATAGTTACGACACGCTAAAAGTAGCTGGTAACTGCAGAAATTGCAAATAGATCGTCTCTGTCTGGCAGGGCACGGATCGCTGTTTCAGAGACGCAACGTTTTGTTGCACAAGTAACCGAGGCTGTGCTAATTTACGGGCGAAATTGACTTTTACGCATTGAATTCAATCAACACCAGCAGGTCTGTTATGAGTCAAGAGCCTTTGATCAACATCGCTGAATTAGGCAAATACTTAAAGCGAAAGCGCGAATCAGAACGCCTCTCGTTACGGGCGGTTGCCAAGCAAACACAAGTCAGCGCCTCGACATTGTCGCGCATTGAAAATGGCACTGGCACGCCTGATACGCCAACGCTGGCGCGTTTAGCCAAATGGCTGAACGTACCGTTTGACCGGGTCGTTGGAATGGGAACCAATACCGAACAGGCTATTGTGTATTACCCGCAAGAATCTTTGCCAGATATTGTCGAAGCCCATTTGCGCGCCGACAAAAATCTGACGCCTGAGACCGCACACGCACTCTCAGAACTCTTTCGTGTTGCGTACAACCAGTTCACCCCCAAAGCCAGCTAGCAAGCAGTTACGATGTCTAAACCGGATGCGTCATCTTCAGCTTCGTTTTCATTGCTGGCTCCGTTGGCTGGCAAGTGGAAGCAGTTTGAACTGAAGGCGGCGCAAATCAGGCTGTTTGCCGGATTGAATCCGAACGAGCCGCTAGATGCGTTTCGGCTGGCGCAGGCGGTCAATTTACGCGTGGTGACACTGGATGAAGTGAAAGGCTTATCGGAACAGGCGCAAACCGCCTTACGTAAGCCAAACCGGCAATGGTCAGGAATTACATTGCCGCCGTTGCCGGATGGTTCCAGAGTCGTGGTCTTGAATCCCAAGCAAAGCCGCGCAAGACAAGCGGCAACCTTAATGGAAGAAGTTTGTCACGTGTTGCTGGGTCATGATCACACAAACATTTCTGCTGAATCTGAAAGCGGGCGTAATTATCAGGCAGAGATCGAAGAAGAAGCGTATGCTGTGGGAGCGGCAGCACTGGTACCGCATACAACGTTGGTTGCGAAGTTGGAAAGCGGTCAGTCGCTCAGGCAAATCGCAGCATTTTTTGGTGTTAGTCAGTCTTTGATTCGATATCGAGTAAAAGTCTTGAAACTAACCCATTATCTGGCTTGACTTACACATAAGACTCATTATCAGACGCAATCGGTATACGTTTTATCCATGACCCGTCCTTCCTGGAAACTCTTACTCCTACTCTTTCGCGAAATCTTTCCACTCAGTTTCATTCCGTTTGTTGCACTGACAACGCTGGTGTTCATACAGCAGGCGGGAAAATATTTGGCGATCATCCTGTCATTTTATTCGCCTGCACAGACAAAGCTGATCTTCTTGGGCAGCCTTATCCCCGGCATCATTATCATCACATTGCCAGTGTCATTGCTCTTAGGCGCAGTCATCGCCTGCAGCCGCTTATCTGCTGACGGTGAACTCACCGCCTCGCAATCGCTTGGTATCAGCCCTGTCATGCTGGCGTTCCCTTTTGCGATCGTAGGCTTATTGGCTACGGCGTTTTCCGTATTCCTTTCGGCGAACGTCGCGCCCGCAGCCTTGAAGAGCCTGAAATCGCTGCGCACAAAAATCCTGCTACAAGAAGCCTCTGCGCAAATCACGCCGGGCGCATTCACGACCCGCTTTCCCGGACTGTTGCTGTACGTAAAAGACGTAGATACGAAAACCGGTGACTGGCTGGGCGTATTCCTGATGCAACGCAACGAGGAACAAAAGACCGAGCGATTGCTGACCGCAGAACGCGGCCAGCTGCGTATTTCCGGCCCGTCGGCTGATTCCCTGGAGGTTCAGTTGCTTCACGGCTTGACCGTGGAAAAAAACGCTGATGCCTCGTCACAAGCGGCATCGGCGTTTGAACGCTCTTCGCTAAAACCGGCGGAAAGCAAGGCGAACGATTCTGACACGCTGGCCCCGCCAAGTCCGCTCGCGGAAATGAGCATGCGCGAAGTCATGCGTGCTGCTCGCACCGGCGCAAACAGCAAAGATCGCGTACAAGCCGTGGTCGAATGGCACAAACGGCTGGCGTTCCCCTTTGCTTGTGTCACCTTGCCACTGGTCGCGTTCATCATTGCGCTGCGCGGCAAACGCCTTTCGACTCGCCCACGCACCGCAGTCGCAGTCATTTTTGTCGCGATGTTCTTCTATGTTTTGCTGGTCGCCGGCCAAAGCCTGGCGATGTCCGGCAAGGTTCCCGCGTGGCTGGGCGTTTGGTTGGCGCACATTTTGTTCGGCGTTTTTATCGTGCAGGCATTCTGGCGCGGCAATCGCTCAGGTTGGAGTGTCGCGGACGCACTGTCGTTTCTGTTCCCGGAGAAAAAAGCCCCCGCGCCCAAAGTCGCCACAGACAAAAGCGCCAAAGCCGTTGTCGCACAGCGCAGTTCCCTGCTGCTCAGTCTAAGCCCGTTGAACTTAATCAACTACTTATTGATCAGCGAAATCGTCAAGTATTACTTCATCGCACTGGCAGCGCTGGTCATCACCTCAGTTGCGTTCACGCTGTTTGATCTGATTCCATCAATCATCAAAAGCGGCACCAGCTTTGGTTATGCAGCATCGTATTTCGGTTATCTGACGCCGCAACTGGCGTATTACGTTTCGCCCTTTGCCTTGCTGGTCGCGATCCTGATGGGATGCGGCGTGCTCGCACGCAGCAATCAGTTGGTTGTGCTATTCAGCGCCGGACAAAGCAAGCTGCGTATTGTGACGGCCATCTTGCTGGCCGTGATGGGCATTGGCGTCATTTTGTGGGTCTTGTCGGACGGGCTAATTCCCTTCACCAATCGCGAACAGGATGTGCGCTACAACAAAATCAAAGGCCGTCAGCTAGAACAAACCACCATCGCGTTTGGCAAGAAATGGGTCGTCGGACAAAACAGCACGATCTATAGCTACCAGCAGCTCGACGCAAACAACACGCTGTTGAATGCTTCGATCTATTACCTGTCGCCCAAAACACACTTGCTTGAACGCTCACTACATTTCACGAGCGCTCCGCAGACTGCACCCAAAAACTGGCTGGCAAAAGACGGTTGGAACGAATCCGTGCAACCGGAATTGACCATTGCGCGCACGCCGCTTGATCCTGCCGGTTACCCTTTCACAGTCGAAGACGGCGCCGGCATTCTCAAACGCACGGCCAACGAATCCGGCAAAATGAGCACAGACGAGTTACAGAATTACATTCGTCAGTTGCAAAGCATTGGCGCGCCCACGGTCGAACCACGACTGGATTTGCGCAAACGCGCGGCGTTTCCGATTTCGTGCCTGACGCTGGCGATTCTGGCGTTGCCATTCGCGCTGACCAAACGCGCACGCCGTTACAGCCCCCTACTCAGCGTTGCTGTTAGCATCGGCATCGGCTTGATCTTTTGGCTGTTGATGACCTTGTTTGAAGCCGCCGGAAAGCAATCCAACCTGCCGATTGGCGTGGCCGTCTGGGCGCCGCAAGTGCTGTTTTTGGCTGTCGGCCTATATCTAAATTTCAGACAGCGCGCACACGCCTGAGCTCTCAAGAAACGCGAAAAGAAGAAGAGGCGCTGGATTGCTCGACAACCCAGCGCCTCTTCTTCTTTTTCGTTCATAGCTTGATGCTACCGATACCGTTTAGGTGCCGGATTGCCAGCTATTCATGTATTCGACCATTTCCGGCGTCAGCTCATCAATCGAAACGTTCATCGCCGACAGTTTCAAGCGGGCGATTTCGTTGTCGACCTCTTCCGGCAACACGTGGATTTTCGCTTCCAGTTTGCCGTTGTTCTTGACCAGATATTCGGCTGACAGCGCCTGGTTGGCAAAGCTCATATCCATCACGCTGGCCGGGTGACCTTCGGCAGCGGCTAGGTTGACCAGACGGCCTTCGCCCAGCACGATGATGCTGCGGCCATTGTGCATCTTGTATTCTTCGACAAACGGGCGCAGCGTGCGCACATCGGTCGAAATGGATTTCAAGCCGACCAGATTCAATTCCAAATCGAAGTGGCCGGAGTTGCACACAATCGCGCCGCTTTTCATTGCGCCGAAATGCGGCGTATCAATCACGTGGCGATTGCCCGTCACGGTGATGAAGATGTCGCCCAGCGGCGCAGCCTGCCCAATCGGCATCACGCGGAAACCGTCCATCGAAGCTTCAAGCGCCTTGATCGGGTTGATTTCGGTGACGATCACATTCGCGCCCAAACCGCGCGCACGCATCGCAACGCCTTTGCCGCACCAACCGTAACCGACCGTCACGACCGTTTTGCCCGCCAGCAAAATGTTGGTTGCGCGAATCACACCGTCGAGGGTGCTTTGGCCCGTGCCGTAGCGGTTATCGAAAAAGTGCTTGGTTTGCGCATCATTCACCGCAATCGCCGGGAACGACAACACGCCGTCACGCAACATCGCTTTCAGACGCACAATGCCGGTCGTCGTTTCTTCGGTCGTGCCGATGATGTCTTTGATCAGTTCAGGACGTTCCTGGACCATGGTCGCAACCACGTCCGAACCGTCGTCAATGATCAATTGCGGTTTGTGATCGAGCGCCGTGCGCACGTGGCTGACATAGGTTTCGATGGATTCGCCTTTGATGGCGTACACCGGAATGCCGTAATGCTTAACCAACGCCGCCGCCACGTCGTCTTGCGTGCTCAGCGGATTGGAGGCGATCAGCACTGCGTCAGCGCCCGCCGCTTTCAACGCGCGCGCCAGGTTGGCGGTTTCGGTCGTCACGTGCGCGCACGCGACCAGCCGCAAACCTGCCAACGGTTTTTCTTCGGTGAACCGTTCGCGGATGGCTCGCAACACAGGCATTTCGCGCTCGGCCCATTCAATGCGCAATTTGCCCTCGTCGGCCAGATTGATATCTTTGATTTCACAACGTACTTCAGCAGTCCCTGCCATACTTCGTATCTCCTAAAAAAACGATCCACGAAGGCACACAGAGCAGCACGAATCAGAACCTTTCAGCTTGTGAACCATGCGTTTCAATTCGTACCTTCGCGTTGCTTTGTGTGCCTTCGTGGATGACCGTCTAAAATCGGGGCGTTGCGCTTCCCTGCTTACAGACCGGCGTCAGCACGCAGCCGTTCAGCCTTGTCGGTCTTCTCCCAGGAAAATCCGTCTTCGCTGCGCCCGAAATGTCCAAACGCCGCCGTCTGCTGGTAAATCGGACGACGCAAATCCAACGTTTCGATGATGCCTTTCGGCGTCAGGTTGAAATTGGCGCGCACGATGTCAGACAGCTTGCCTTCGTCAATTTTCGCCGTGCCGTAACAATCCACGTACACCGAAACCGGTTCAGCCACGCCGATGGCATAAGCCAATTGCACCTGGCAACGATCAGCGATGCCAGCGGCAACAATGTTCTTGGCGATGTAACGCGCCATGTAGCACGCCGAGCGGTCCACCTTCGTGGGGTCTTTGCCCGAAAACGCGCCGCCGCCGTGCGGAGCCGCGCCGCCATAGGTGTCAACGATGATCTTGCGGCCCGTCAAGCCGGTGTCGCCTTGCGGTCCACCGGTCACAAAACGGCCCGTCGGGTTGACATAATATTTGGTGTTGCTGTCGAGCAATTCGGCGGGAATGGTGGTTTTGATGACGTGGTCAATGACGTCTTCGCGGATTTGTTCGGTGCTGACTTCGGGACCGTGCTGCGACGAAATGACGACCGCGTCCACGCGCACAGGTTTGCCGTTGTCATATTCGACGGTGACTTGCGATTTACCGTCAGCGCGCAAATACGGCAACGTGCCGTCGCGGCGCACTTCGCTCAGCTTGCGCACCAATTGATGCGCCAACTGGATCGGCAGCGGCATCAATTCCTTCGTTTCATTCGACGCGTAACCAAACATCAAGCCCTGGTCACCCGCGCCGCCCGTATCAACGCCCATCGCGATGTCGGGCGATTGCGTATTGATCGCGTTGACCACCGCGCAAGTGTCGCAATCGAATCCGTATTTGGCGCGGTCATACCCGATGTGGCGCACGGTTTCGCGCGCGACTTTCTGGTAATCCACGCGCGCCGTCGTGGTGATTTCGCCGCTGATGACGATCAAGCCGGTCGTGACCAGCGTTTCACAGGCCACGCGACCTTTCGGGTCTTCGGCCAAAACCGCATCCAGAATCGCGTCAGAAATTTGATCGCAAATCTTATCGGGATGCCCCTCTGTCACGGATTCAGAGGTGAACAGAAATCTACCGTGTTGTTTCACGTAAAAGCCTCCTAGAGTGGAAATGAAAGTGAACGTTTGCTTGCAAGGTTAATCCTGAAACCCTGAGTTTTATGACTGCTGTGACCGGCAAATCGGGGAGACTTACGCAGTTGATGGCCAGCAAATCAGTCAGGACGGATCAATACTGTCACAGCCAGTCCTAAAGCCTGTCCTTCAAAGTGGCAGAGAATCTCATACGGCTCTTTGACGTGTCAAGCATCTGCCTCTTCATCAACGCTGACCGCTCTCTCAGCCCGGAAACCCCACCGACGGCAGTAGCCCGGAAATCCCACCGACTGCCGTCGGTGGATTCTTAACGTCCAACCTACTCAAACGGCGGACACTCAGCCCCAAAATCCCACCGACGGCAGTCGGTGGATTCTTAACGTCCAACCTACTCAAACGGCAGACACTCAGCCCCAAAATCCCACCGATGGGAGGATTGCAAAAAAGGAGCGTGGGATCGCCAAATCCCGCGCTCCTTTTACCGCGCGCTCAGTCACGGTATTCGGCGTAATGGTGCGGACAAAGCCAAAGCCAATGACCTTCCTTGGTCAGTTTGGAGCGCAACCCGCCCCAGAACATTTCCTTGTCTTTGTCTTCCAACAACAGGCGCAACGCACGCAGCATCGCGCCGCCTGCGCGGTCGGCGTCTCGCTGCTCGTCCATCCTGGCAGCCAGTTTCGCGTCTTTGGGATTCTCAAAGAGCGGTACGATGGAATCGCTGATGTCTTTCATCACCTTCATGTCGTCCTTGAATTGTTTCTGATACTGCTCTTTGTCGGTAACCCAGGATACCCAAGGCCCCAACACCGGTTGGGCGTATTTCATCACCTTGCCCAGTTTGATCAGATACGGAGCCGCCTTCATCAAAAAATCGGCGTGAATCTTTTCCAGCCGTTCATAGGTCGTATCGAACCGAATGCCGACCAGCAGGTTGGGCACTGGCACATCAGTAAAACATGCCGGGCATTCGATGGTCAGTTTGGGCGGCGTCAATTCCAGCCGCTTTTCCAGGTGATCCAGACCAAATTCGTACGCGCAAGCCTTGTCTCCGTTTCCGCCCGGACACGGAATCTTCTTTTCCACCTTGAGGCCTTCAAACCGGTCGAGCGTTAATTCCAGCCCGCTGCGCAATAAGGCAAAGAAATTGTGCGGAGCCGGGCCGCGCACCGTCAGGCGCAAATAGCGGTCATGCGGAAAAGCCTGCACCAACCCCCAATGACGTTTTTGCTCGTCGGCAAAAAGCGCGCCATACCGCCAATGGTTATACGTCGTGAACCGATGTTGCCGGGCAATGAACCAGGTCGGAATGCCCGCAGGCATGGTTTTGTCGAGCGTGAATTTCATCGAGATTTCATTGTGCGGCTGAGTCAGACACTCCCATTTCGGTTCGATGTCCGCAGGCGGGTCAAAATCCAGCCGTTCCACCACAATGCTGATGTCTTTGTTGTCCAGCGTGCGATACGAAAGATCGAACTGTTCCATCAACCGCAACAGATGTTCGCGCATACCGGCTTCGATTTTGCGCCAGAGCACGTCCATATGCGCCCGTCTGAATAAGCCCAGGCCTTTCTTCACCTCTTCGCTTTCCAGCACCTGGCTGATGGCTTGCGTCACCCATTGCGAATCCAGAATCACGGCATCTTTCAGCTCATCCACGTCTTTGAAATAGATGATCTCGCCCAGTTCGTGCAGCCAATTGGTCAAAACGCGTTCTTCGATGCCGGTGACGCTGTGTCTGGCCAGCAAATCGTCAAACTCGCTGGGGTCAATGTATTGCTTCTCCGTGCGTCTTTGGCGCAAAGCGTCTCTGACCCTGGCCCAATCCGGCGGCCAGCGTTCGCCCATCAGCGGCAACGAAGCGGCGGTTTCGGCAATCGCTTGTTGCAACTCTGCGATGCCCTGTTGATCGTGGTTGCTGACGTCGTAATGGTCAACGATTTGCGGATAACGTTCGCGCAATTCCGCCAGCGGCAACCCGGCGTTGCGTTCGTCGGTGTGGGTGGCCACCAACAGAATGGGAGATTGCGGCGCGCGCGCTTCGATCGTATCCAGCCAATAATTCAGCTTGCATTGCTCAAACCCCATGCGCGCATTCCAGACCAACACATACAGCGAACGGTTGGTCAAAAAGAACTGGTGGGTGGCGTGATAAATCTGCTGACCGCCAAAATCCCAGGTGTTGAGCTGCATCCTGACGCCGTCCAATTCGGGATGCGGCAGCAGCAACGTATCGGTTTCGATGCCGTGTGTAGTGATCAACCCTTTGACAAATGGGTCGCCGCGCAACGCGCGCAACAGCGACGTTTTACCGACAGCGCCTTCCCCCACAACCAGCAGCTTCGACACCCACTCTTTGGGCGCATCCTGAACTTTGCCCAGATACGACAAGATGGCTTCGGTGCCCGCTTCTAAAATTTCCGGCGCCAGGCGTAGCTTTTGATTGCCGGACAAACCCAGCCACAGCAAGTTTTGCAACTGGCCGATGGCGGGCGGCAGTTCCCCCAGTTGATTGTTGGACAAACCCAGCCACCGCAAGTTTTGCAACTGGGCGATGGCGGGCGGCAGTTCCCCCAGTTGATTGTTGGACAAAGACAGCGACTGCAAGTTTTGCAACTGGGCGATGGCGGGCGGCAGTTCCCCCAGTTGATTGCCTTTGCTGAAGGGCTCGCCCCATCGTTTTCGCTTGCGTAATTGATCGCCAAGATTGAGTTCACGCAACTGGGTTAGGTCCCCGATCTCATCTGGCAGGCGCTGGATATTATTGGCGGCCGTTATCAGACGTTGGAGTTTATGCAGCCGCCCAATTTCAGGCGGCAAGGTCGTCAGCTCGTTTGAGTAAACCGACAAGTCTTGCAATTCTGTCAGTTGGCCGATTTCGGGGGGCAAAGCGGTCAATCGGTTTTCCTGCAACCGCAAGCGGCGCAGCTTGGTTAACTGGCCGATTTCGGGCGGCAGGCTTTCGAGCTTGTTCTTCTGCAACCACAAAACCCGGAGTTCTGTCAGTTGGCCGATTTCGGGCGGCAGTTCTGTTAATTCCAGCTTGGAAAGATTCAGCCGGGTGGCATTTCGTGCCAGTGCTTGTTGAATCAGGGCGACGGCGCGGGTTTGGCTCATGGCTTTGGTTCCTCGACAAAGAGAGAGCAGCGCGTTTGTGCTGCGCCAGCAAAAATTTCAGCGAGTACTTTGATTGTCTGACCGGGGCGGCGCGGGTATTATGCCTGCCGCATCTAAAATCACAATTTATAAATCACTTCGGAGGAAGCATGTCGCAAAACCCCGACATCAACTCATTGCTCAAGGAAGACCGTGTCTTTGCGCCCGCCGCAGAGTTTAGCGCCAGCGCTCACATCAACAGCCGCGCCGAGTACGACCGCATTTATCAACGCTCTGTCGAAGACCCCGAAGGATTCTGGGCCGACATCGCCAGCGAACTGCATTGGTTCAAAAAATGGGACAAAGTGCTGGACTGGAACGAGCCCTTTGCCCAGTGGTTTGTCGGCGGCCAGCTCAATCTTTCGTACAACTGTGTGGATCGCCACCTGTCGAGCTGGCGCAAAAACAAAGCCGCCCTCATCTGGGAAGGCGAACCCGGCGATCAGCGCACGCTGACCTATCAACAGTTGCATCACGAAGTCTGCAAATTTGCCAACGTGCTGAAACGGCTCGGCATTGAAAAAGGCGACCGCGTCGCCATCTACATGCCGATGATCCCCGAATTGCCCGTGGCGATGCTGGCGTGTGCGCGCATCGGGGCGACGCATTCGATCATCTTTGGCGGGTTTTCAGCCGAAGCGCTCAAAGACCGCATCAACGACGCGCAAGCCAAAGCCGTCATCACCGCCGACGGCGGATTTCGGCGCGGCGCTCCGTTGCCGCTGAAACCGGCGGTAGACGCTGCGCTGGCGGATTGTCCCAGCATTCAACAAGTCGTCGTCGTCGAACGTTGCAAGAATCAGGTTCACATGGAACCGGGCCGCGACCACTGGTATCAGCAATTGATGGAAACGGCTTCGGATGTTTGTCCGGCAGAACCGCTGGACGCCGAACATCCGCTCTACATCCTTTACACGTCGGGCACGACCGGCAAACCCAAAGGCATCGTCCACACCACCGGCGGCTATTCGGTACACACCTACATCACGTCGAAATGGGTGTTCGACCTCAAAGACGAAGACACGTATTGGTGTACGGCAGACATCGGCTGGGTGACAGGTCACAGCTACATTGTGTATGGGCCGCTGCAAAACGGGGCTTCGATTGTGATGTACGAAGGCGCACCGAATACGCCGGACTTTGGCCGGTTCTGGTCCATCGTCGAACGCCACAAAGTCAACATTCTTTACACCGCGCCGACCGCCATCCGTACCTTTATCAAATGGGGCGAACAGTGGCCGATGAAATACGACCTGTCGAGTTTGCGTTTGCTGGGCAGCGTCGGCGAACCGATCAACCCCGAAGCCTGGATGTGGTATCACAAAATCATCGGCCAGGGCCGCTGTCCGATTGTGGATACGTGGTGGCAAACCGAAACCGGCGGCATTTTGATTTCGCCGATTCCGGGCGCTGTGCCGACCAAACCGGGTTCGGCGACGCTTCCCTTTCCGGGCATCGTGCCAGACATTCAAACGCGCGACGGCGTTTCGGTCGGGCCCAACCAAGGCGGATTTTTGGTCATCACGCGTCCGTGGCCGGGCATGTTGCGCACCATTTACGGCGATCCCGAACGGTTCAAACGGCAATATTGGTCTGACATCAAAGGCTGTTATTTCACCGGCGACGGCGCCCGCCGCGATGACGACGGGTATTTCTGGCTGATGGGCCGCGTAGACGACGTGATCAACGTCAGCGGTCACCGGCTGGGAACCATGGAAATCGAAAGCGCGCTGGTTTCGCATCCCGCCGTTGCCGAAGCCGCCGTCGTGGGACGTCCTGATGATCTGAAAGGTCAGGCGGTCTCTGCCTTTGTCACGCTCGAATCCGGTCACAAGGCTTCGGACGGGCTGAAAGAAGAATTGCGGCAACACGTCGCCAAGGAAATCGGCGCAATGGCCAAACCCGATGACATTCGGTTTTCGGACATGCTGCCCAAAACGCGTTCGGGCAAAATCATGCGCCGATTGCTGCGTGACATCGCTTCTGGAGCGCAAACCGTGGGCGACACCACAACGCTGGAAGACTTCTCTGTCTTGGCCAAGCTGCGCGAAGACGAAGAGTAGGCCAATCAGTAGGCCGCAACTGATGTAGCGCAATTGAAAATCAGGCAAGGCGTTTTAGGAGCGATGTCGCTCCTACGGAGCTAAATAGAGATATTTCGTTTCAAGCTATAAACATTACGCTCCTACGGAGCTAAAAAGAGGTGTTTTGTTTCAAGCTGTAAACGGCGCGTAATCTCCACAGACTCTTCGCGCAATCTCCAAACAGACTCTTAACGCTGCTTTTCCCGGCAGTGAGCTGCCGGGAAAAGCTCAACCGTCTCGACCGGGACGAAAACCAGGTCAAGCACAAAAACAGACAACGCATCGAACTAAAGGCACGGCTTTTGCGCCTGCCCCGTTCTTTACCAGAACCGCTTTTGTATCGGGTTATAAAACAGAAAAGCGTCTGTCGTTATCAGACGCAAGTAATATCAAATTTCAGGCGGTAACCAATGCGGAGGGAGCGATGAAAAAGGCATTTCTCTGGGTGCTCGTTTTGAGTGGCGTGCTCGCCTGGGGTTCCGTCGCGGGGGCTGCCCAGGAAAAACAAGCGCCGCTGACCAAAGAAGACATTTTGCGGCTGTTGAAGCCTGTGCCCGGTTCGCGCTATGGCCAGGGCGATCTGGCTGGCGAAATCGGCTTGCGCGGCATCGCCTTTCCGCTGGATGAAGCGACGCTCGAGCAATTTCGCAAGGCGGGCGCAAAATCGTTTGTGATTGACGCGTTGCAACGCGCCGCCGCCGAAGCCAATCGTCCGCGCTTGCAACAACTGCCTGAAAACACGGCTGATGCTGCGCCGACGGCTGCACCGCGCCCAAGGCTGAAAGAAGCGCCTCCAGCCCCGCCGAAGGAAGAGCTCACACCCGAGGCGAAGGCTGCGGCGTTGGCCAAATTGCCGTTGCTGGAACGGGCGCGTTATCACGCCGAAGAATACCTGGACGAGCTGCCGAATTTTGTCGTGACGCAGTTTGTTTCGCGCTCGGTGCAAACGCCGGAAAAACAAGGCTGGCAAGCGCAAGACAAACTGGAAATCGAATTGACTTACAGCACAAACAAGGGCGAGCGTTTCAAGCTGCTACGCATCAACGACAAACCGACGCAACGCAGTTATGACGAATTGGGCGGCGCAACTTCGACCGGCGAATTCGGTTCGATGCTGGCGGCGCTGTTTTCCCAACGTTCGCAAGCCGAGTTCAAAGAGGTCAAACGTGAGCCGTTTCGCGGTCGTCCGACCGTGGTCTATGATTTCCGCGTCAAAAAGGCGTTTTCCAGTCATCAGCTCACAGACAAATCCAGCGGGCGCAGCGTCACAACGGCATATCAGGGGACGGTTTGGATTGACGTCGAAAGCGGGCGTGTGTTGCGCATTGAACAAGCTGCCGAAGACATTCAGCGCGGTTTTCCCATCACGATGGCCGAAAGCGCAGTCGAATATGACTGGGTGACCATCGCCGGAGCCAAATACCTGATGCCGGTTTATGCCGAAGTCATTCTCGGTCGTGAAAGCGACCGGTTTTATTCACGCAATGTGATCGAATTGCGCAATTACCACGTTTTCGAGACAGACGTAAAAATCCTCATCGAAAAAGACCCGCCACAATAACTCTGGAGAAGAAGCGTTATGCGTCGTTTGCCATTCAAATTGTGTTTGTTTGTGTTGCTGTTGTCTGTTGGCGTCACTGCCCTGGCTCAGGATGTGCCGCCGATCCGCAACTTCTTGAAAATCAACGACCAGTTTTGCACCGGCGGGCAACCGCGCCCTGAACATCTGGCCAAGTTAAAAGCCGAAGGGATCAAAACCATCATCAATTTGCGCACGCCGGGCGAGCACCGCGCTGCCGAGGAAGAAGAACAAGCCAAGCAACTGGGCTTGCGCTATTTCAACATTCCGGTCGTTTACACCGCGCCCAAAGACGAACAGGTGGATGAGTTTCTCAAGCTTACGGACGATCCGGCCAACCGCCCGGCGTTCATTCATTGCACAGCGGCGATTCGCGTCGGCACGTTCTGGCTGATTCGTCGCGTCTTGCGGGACGGTTGGACGTTTGAAAAAGCCGAAGAGGAAGCGACCAAGGTTGGGTTAGTAAATGCGCCGCATTTGACCGAATTTGCGCGCAATTACATCGAAAAGCAGCAAAAGAAACCGGCGAAATGAACGGGCTGACCGGCCCGTTCCCTTCCCGTCAGGCCGCCCATTCCTCCACGCGCGGGCAGCAACCCCAGAAGTTTGACAAACTCCGAAACGCTACCGTATAGTGCGCGTTCCTTTTTTCACAGCGCTATAAGTTGTGGTATCTCGGCAATCAACCCCAAGGGCGGTAAAGTAGTTCAATGCTCAGAATCGAGAAGCTTTTTCTGCAAGGGTTTAAGTCGTTTTGTGACCCGACTGAGGTCCTCTTCGACGAAGAAGGCATCACCGCCGTGGTCGGTCCGAACGGCTGTGGCAAGAGCAATGTCGCGGATGCAATCAGTTGGGTAATCGGCGAACAGCGCGCCAAAGCGTTGCGCGGCGGCAAAATGGAAGACGTGATCTTTCAGGGCAGCCGCAGCCGCCAGGCTTCGGGGATGGCCGAAGTGCTACTGACGATGATCGTTCACGAAACGTTTGAAATCCGCGCCGAACCCACCCAACAGGAACTGCAAGCGCAACAGGAAGAAGCCGAACTTGCCGCCCAGGAAGCCGCGGCCAATGAAGCCGCAGCAAATGAAGCTGCAACCGGTGAAGCTGCAACTGGCGAAGCCGTCGCTGAAACCACCGCTGGCGAAGCCGACGCTCAGGTTGCGAGCGCCGAACCTGCTGCCGAAACACCAGAAACAGCCGAGACCACAGAAACCGCAAAACCCGCCCAAAAGACACGCCGCAAAACACCAACGTCGCTGACGCGCGTCTTTCACGAAGGCGAACGCATCACCGTCGGTCGCCGCCTGTATCGCACTGGCGAAAGCGAATATGAGATGAACGGTCGCCAGTGCCGTTTGCGCGATGTGCAGGATTTGTTTGCGGGCACGGGCTTGGGCGGAGCGCATTACGCCATCATCGAACAGGGCCGCATCGGACAGGTGTTGTCAGCCAAACCGATGGATCGTCGCTCACTGATCGAAGAAGCGGCGGGCGTGTCGAAATTCAAGATGCGCCAGCATCAGGCCGAATTAAAACTCGAAGCTTCCAAACAAAACCTGTCGCGCATCACCGACATCCTGACCGAAATCGAACGCCAGCAAAACAGCTTGAAACGACAGGCTGCGCGCGCGCGCCGGTATCAACGGCTGCGCCAGGAAACGCGCGACCTGATGCGTTCGGTTTACGTGGTGGATTATCGCGCGACACGCCAAACCATCACCGACGTCGAAACGGCGCTGACAGACGTCGCCAAACGGGAAACCGAATTTGTCACGACCATCACGCAACTCGAAGAGGCGCAGGCCGACGCCACGCAAAAAGCCCGCACTGCCGAAGAAGCGCTCAACGAATCGCGTCAGTTGGCCGCCACCGTTGATTTGGAAGTTGCGCGCGCCAAACAGCAGCATTCGTACCTGACGGAACAATTGCAATCCCTGGGCGTGCGCGCCGAACAGTTTGCGCGCGATCAGGCCTCGATCTCTGAACGCGGCCAGTTCATCACCCAGGAATCAACGCGTTTGCGCGAAGAGTTGCGCCGCCTGGAAGAAGAGATCAACACCGAAAACAAGCTGTTGACCGAAGCCGAAGCCGAACATCGCGCCCAAACCGAACGCGAAAGTGAAGCCGAGCGCCGTCTGGAAGAAGGCCGGAAAAAGGTTTACGACTGTGTCACGCAGCTTGAACGCTGGCGGCAGCTGAAACGTCAATTCAGCGATTCTGTCGAACGCAGCGAATCGCGTTTGCGCGGCCTGGGCACGGAACGCGAACGCGCCGCCGCCCAGGCGCAATCCGCGCGCGACCAACACGCCGAATTGACCGCGCAACTGGAAGAGAAAGCCGAACGCCAGCAAACGATCGGTCACGAACTGGCCAACGTCACCAGCCGCCTGGCCGAAGCGCGCCGCTTGCGCGAAACGCTGCAAACCAAATTGAACGGCTTGCAACGCGAATTATCAGCCGCCGAACACCGGTTGAAATCGCTGACCCAAATTGACGAACGTCGCACCTACTTTTCTGAAGCGGTGCAGGTGTTGATGAAACACGGTCGTCAGGGTAACGGCTTTCGCACGTTGGGCACGCTGGCAGACTTCCTGCACGTTTCGCCCGAACACGAAACGATGATCGAATCGGCGTTGCGCGACGAATTGCAGTATGTCGTCGTGCCGACATTCGATGACGCGTTGCACGCAATTGATTTTCTCAAGTCAGAAGGCGGCGGACGCGCAACGTTTCTGGTCGTGGGCATGCACGGTGCTGAGCCTGTCGGCACAACATCCGACGGCAATCACTCCGGCCACAATGCGACGCTCGCTTCCCTGCTGGGCTTGCGGCCAGAATTTGCCGA
>JAEUQO010000244.1 GCA_016789605.1 Acidobacteriota bacterium | reverse complement strand
GGCGGCCACGATCGCGGCGGCATCATCTTCGGTCGCCAGATCAAAGACGAGGTGGATATGAATGCGCTGCGCCAGTTTGCCGAGACGACCGGCGGCGAGGCGTTTCAACTTGAAAATGCACACTCCGGCGGGCGCGACCTGGTTGACGAAGCGGCTGCGCAAGTGGCGGCTGAATTGAAGCAACAATATCTGCTTGGCTATTACCCGTCGAACACGCGCAAGGATGGGGCTTTCCGCCAGATCAAGGTGGAAGCGACTGACAAATCGCTGCGCGTCCGCACCAAGCGCGGCTACTACGCCCCACGCAGCGATGGTTGAGAAGGCGGCTCAGATGATCGGACACTACAAAGAAATCTTTTTCGGCCTTCTGCTCGGTCTGGCGATGTGGGCGGCGGATGCGCTGATGCACACGATGATGCCGCCGGGTTCAAGCGAGCAACAGTCAGCGTTGGCGGAAGAGATATTTTCTCCTGAAGGCCCGCCGCTGATGATCCGGTTGCTTTATGTCAGTTTCGCATTTGTCGTCGGGTGGGCGTTGTGGCGCAGCAATCGCCAAGAGCGTGTTGTGCTTGAGTCGGAGTGCAAGGGGATGACCTTTCAGGAGCGAATAGCCAATCCCACAACAAGTATTCTGGACAGGTGCAACACATTGCTCAGAACCAGCGGACTGACGGGTGAGGCGCTGGACATCGTAAAGGAGATTCGCAATCAAGCGCAGCAGATTGATGACTTCACCAAAACCTTCCCGCCACTTTTATTGATTCCAGGCCGAAATGCTGTCGTTCGCAACAGCGATTGGCAACGATTGTTTAGCCGAATGCCAGGGCTGGTAAGCGCGTCCGAATACGCGGATGTGTTGCTGGGGATCGTGTACGAAGGCTGGGGAGATCGAAGGCGAAGGTTTGACCGGGCGCACCAGCGGGTCTGGAATTATGACGTGCTGGTCGAGCGTGAGCGGTATGCGCGGATCCTCCAAGCTGCGCGGAAGCATTCAGAGCCAGACAGTTTTGGCGAAGTGCTGGAAGTCGGTTGTGCGCAAGGAATTTTCACGATGGAACTCGCGCGGTATTGCCTATCCCTGACTGCGTGCGACATCTCGCCGCTGGCCTGTGAAAAAGCCGCAGAACGTTGCAAGCCCTATGCTCACGTGCGGATTGAGCAAATTGATCTGACCCGGGAAAAGCTCTCAGGGCAGTTCGACATGGTCTTTGCGCTTGACTTGCTCGAAGCCATGCACGGCTGTCTGCGGGTTACAGACGCGGCGGATAAGTTGCTTCAGGCTGTTCGCCCCGGCGGGCTGCTTATTTTCAGCGGCTCTCGATTGCCGGAGCGGATGCGCGATTCGTGGTGGTCGCGCAGACTGATTGAAGGTGGGGACAATCATCTGGCCTGTCTTCTTGGGCGTGTTGATGTGCGGCTTGTTCATCGAGAGTTATACCCTGAAGTCGGGTGTGAAATTCCGGCTTATCCGCAGCACCTGATTGCCGTCATTCAGAAAACGACAGAGTGGTATGGAGGTTGATTGACCGACAGGCGACACGTTGAGAGGTGAATCCAATGCTCAAACGATACAAGGAGATTTTCTTTGGCCTTTTGCTCGGCCTTGCGATGTGGGGGGCGGATGCGCTGATGCATACGATGATGCCGATGCCCGGCAAAGGCCATCAGCTTACCTTTATGGAAGAACTCTTTTTTCCAGATGGACCGCAACTCCTTACCCGACTACTCTTTCTTGGCTTCGCGTTCTTTCTAGGCTGGCTGCTTTGGCGAAGCAATCAGCGAGAGCGTGCCGTGCGCGATTTAGAGCGCCGAATGGCAGTCTTTCACGAGCAGGTGATCAATCCGGCAAGCAGCATTCTGGAAGAATGCAGCGCGTTGCTCAGGAGTGAAGGCTTGAGGGAAGAGAGTGTCGAGTTGGTAAAAGAGATTCGTCAGCACGCCCGCGAAATTGACGATTTTGCCAAAGATTTCCCCCGTCGCTCAGCCCTCTCACCTGCCAGCGAGAAGGAGTGATCTGGGTTGATAGAGATCGACGTGCTGCAAGTTATTGGCCTTGTTTGTAAACAACCGCTCAACTGTCTGTTTACAAACAGCCAGCGGCCCGATTCGGCTCAATATGACATTCACTTCGCTGGAAGTCTTGAGAATTCAACCTAGTTATGACGGCACAATGCGCGGCATATCTCTTGCCGATAAATTATGTCGGGATACTCCAATAATCCTTAATCCGAAGGGCAAGTGTAACGGGAGCGGACTCCTTTCAGAGAGATTTGAATTTTTCGTCCCACTTAACGATTGATTTTAGAAAAGTGGGAGATTGGCAGCTTGGGTTTGCGATCCTCGAAGTTTTAGAGGAATTCGAAATGAGACGCTACAGAGAAATTGCATACGGCGTACTGACAGGTCTTGGCATTTGGGTGATTGATGCAATGTTGCAGGTTGGTGGGCGCGACCATTTCGGCTTTGACACAGTTGTCAGTGAGATGATTCTGAGTCGCCCGCCGCAATTACTGTTGCGTGTTTCGCTGCTGCTCATCTCGGTTGCCTTGGGCTACAGCCTCTGGCAAAGCAGGGAGCGCGAGCGCCGGATGCGCGATCTTCAGACGCTGCTCAAATCTCTTCAGCGTCAAATCGTCAGCCCATCGCTGCTCATTCTCGGTCACTCATCCAATCTCGCGCTACGGGAGGGCTGGCCGGTCAGCCGCGAATCCGTCGAGATGATGAGCGAAATTCAGTGCAACGCGCGAAAGCTCAACGAAATTATCAGGCAGTGGCCGGAAACAGACTACACACCGACAGCAACAGCTGAAAAACAAAGGGCGCAATACAACACAGGAGGAGCGTGACCTCGATCCGGGAGTAGCTTTATGCATACACCATACGGCTTGGAGATTATTGAAGACTGCTTGACGTGCAAGCTGCGCGCTGATCGGATGTTCTGCGATCTCCCGGCTGAGGCGCTGGCAGCATTTGATGCGATCACGTATGCGAACCTGCACCCGCGCGGCGCCGTCCTTTTTGTCGAGGGGCAGGAACCGCGTGGAGTTTATGTGGTTTGCGGCGGTCGCGTGAAGCTTTCGACTTGCGGCACGGATGGCAAGACAATCATCACGGACATCGCCGAGCCGGGAGAAATTCTGGGCCTGAGCGCAACTGTCTCAGGACAGCCGCACGAGGTTACGGCTGAAATGCTGGAGCCGGGCCAGACCAATTTCATCAAGCGTGAAGAGTTCCTGCGCTTCCTGCGAGAGCATGGCGAGGCCAGCCTGAAAGTGGCTGAGCACTTGAGCCGCCACTATCACACAGCCTGCCAAAAGATTCGTTCGCTGGGATTGTCGTCCACCGCGTCGGAAAAGTTAGCCAGGCTGCTGCTGGAATGGGCAGCCGATGGAGTCGCAACCGATCAGGGCACGCGCTTGAAGCTGACGTTGACACAGGAAGAGATTGCCGAGCTGATCGGTACGTCGCGCGAAACGGTGACAAGGCTTTTCAGCGATTTCAAGAAGAAGCAGATCGTGCATCTGAAAGGCTCGACGCTGACCATCCGTAATCAAGCCGCGTTGCAATCGCTCATTCACTCCTGATTGTCCGGCTGTTTCAGCTTTCTCTGTGACGACTGTCACATTGCAACGTGATCTGCCTCATAGTTTCCTCAATCAGAAGTTCTTAAAGTGGAGCGTATGATTAAGACTGGGAGGAGTCTTTATGCGCTCACCATACGATCTGGAAATCTCAGAGACCTGTCCGGGCTGTCGGTTTTGTGCGGAACGGCTCTTCCGCAACCTTCCTGCATCAACGCTCCACGCTTTCGACGCTATCAAATCACTAAGCCTTTATCCCAAAGGGGCCACGCTGTTTGTTGAAGGGCAGCAACCTCGCGGAGTCTTTGTGTTGTGCGCGGGGCGCGTCAAGCTGACGGAAAGCTCGCCTGAGGGGAAAACAGTCATCGTGCGGCTGGCTGAACCCGGAGAAGTGCTGGGGCTGAGTGCGACGATTTCTGGCGAACCGTACCACCTGACGGCAGAGACCATCGAGCCTTGTCAGGCTGATTTCGTCCGACGCGATGACTTTCTCCGATATTTGCGCGAACAGCCGGAAGTATGCCTGCGGGTGATTGAGATGTTGAGCGAGATCCTGCGCGCGGCACACACGCAGATTCGGTCTTTCGGGAAAGCCCACTCCGCCGCCGAGCGCCTGGCCAGGCTATTACTCTGCTGGGGTGAGCGAATGGGAGATAGCACTCAGGAAGGAATTCACCTGAAGCTGCCACTCACTCACCAGGAAATCGCGCAGATGATCGGCGCTTCGCGGGAAACTGTTTCGCGCCTGTTGGGCGAGTTGAGGAATCAACAAATCATTTCTCTTAACG